>DATHUD010000318.1:0-26064 GCA_035462575.1 Thermoanaerobaculia bacterium
TCCGACTGGTCCGATTCGAGCGACAGCATGGGGGCCGCGTGCTCGATCGTGGGGAAGCTGTCGAGCGGCGCGCCGGCCACGCGCTGGGTGGGGGAGTCGGGGGTGACGAGCTCCGGGTGCTTCTCTTCGAGCGCGACGAGCTCGCGGTAGAGCTTGTCGTACTGCTCGTCGGAGACTTCGGGGGAGTCTTTGACGTAGTAGAGGTAGTCGTGGTGGCGGATCTCGGTGCGCAGCTTCGCGATCCGCTCCTCGGCTTTCGTACGGTCCAAGTTGTCCCTCCCTGTCACGGTGCCGCGTCCGCGGTGGTCTCGGTGGACTTTAACATGGGGCGTTTGGTCCCTGGGCCGGGCCCTCACCTCCCCGGCCCTCCTCTCCCAGCCTCCCGTCCTTCCCCCGGGAGAGGAGGGAGTGGATAGTCCGAGCTCCTCTTGAGTAAGGGCTCCCTCTCCCGGGTGGGGGGAGGGGGCTGGGAGAGGGTTGGGGTGAGGGCCCCGGGCGGGGGATATGCTTACGGTATGACCTCACTCTGGAGCCGCGGCGGACTGACCTGGAAGGAGCTGGGGTTGCGGCTCTGGCGGCAGATCTGGGAGGACGAGCTCCTGGGGCGGTGCGCGGAGCTGGCGTATTTCTTCCTGTTCTCGATCTTTCCCCTCCTCCTGTTCCTGACCACCCTCTTCGGCTACATCGCGGAGGCGAATCCGGGGCTGCAACTGGACCTGATGGTCTACTTCCGGCGGATCGCTCCCAGCGGGGACGTGTCGGACCTGCTCGTCAACACCCTCCACGAGATCACCACCGGGCGGACGGGGGCGAAGCTCTGGCTTTCGCTCGCGGCGGCGATCTGGGTGGCGTCGAACGGGATGATCGCGGTAGGGCGGACCTTGAACATCGCATGCGGGTTGAAGGAGACGCGGCGGTGGTACCGGCGGCGGGTCCTCGCGATCATCCTCACGCTCGTGTTCGCGGTGCTCATCGTCTCCGCTCTGGCCGTGATCTTCTACGGCGGGGCGATCGCCCGCACGCTCGACGAGCGGTTGGGCCTGGACCTCCTCGCGATGCTCTGGCGGCTGGTGCAGTGGCCGCTGATGCTGGTTTTCGCGGTGATCTCGTTCGAGATGGTCTACAACTACGCCCCGAACCTGGGAGAGAGCCCGGAGCGGCCGTGGTTCACGCCGGGAGCGGTCACCGGCGTGTCCCTCTGGCTCCTCGCGTCGTTCGGGTTACGGATCTATCTCGAGTATTTCCGCTCCTTCTCGAAGGCGTACGGCTCGCTGGGCGCGGTGATCCTCCTCCTCGTCTGGTTTTATCTGACGGCCTTCGCGATCCTCATGGGAGGCGAGGTCAACTCGGAGATCGGCAAGGAGATCGCGCGGCTCCGCAAGGAGAAGCACGGAGAGGAGGAGCCGCCCCGGAAGGAGCGGCGGCGGGTGTTCCGGTTCTGACTACTTCGCCTCTTCGAGCTCCATCTTGAGGGAGAAGAAACGGAGGAGGTCTTTGAGCGCGAGGATGCCCAGGAGCCGGTCCCCGTCGACCACCATCAGGCGGGAGACGCCGGTGCGGCTCATGGCGGAGAGGGCGGCCATGGCGTCCGTGTCGGCCTGCACGGTGTTCTCCGGCCCGCACCGCAGGGCGAGGGCGCCCGCGGTCTGGCGGTCCCACTCCTCGTGGGGGAGCTCCTTGACCTGCCGGGTGGTGACGCAGCCCACGAGCCGGCCGGCGTCGTCCACCACCGGAAACATCTTGAAGTGGTAGCGGTAGATGTAGTCCTTCACCAGCTCCGCCACCGAGATCTGGCGCGGCACGGTCACCGGGTCGGCCTGCATGAAGCGGGAGACCGGCTCCCCCTGGAAGGCCCGGCGCAGGAGGAGCTGCTGATAGGCCATCTGGGCGGCGTTCCTCACGAAGAGGCCGATCAGGAAGAGCCAGAAGCCGGAGATGAACCCGCCCGGGACGAACACCGTGACGAGCACGCCGAGCCCGATGAGTGACAGGCCGAACCAGCCGCCGATCCGCGACGTGACGCGAGTCGCGAACCGGAGGCTCCCTTTCCACCCCCAGAGGATCGAGCGGAGGATGCGCCCGCCGTCCAGCGGGAAGGCCGGGATGAGGTTGAACAGGGCGAGCATCCCGTTCGCGTAGGCGAGATAGCCGAGCACCGCGGTGGCCGCGGCGGGCAATCCCAGGAGGCCGCCGATCAGGTTGACGCCCAGGACGCCCGCGGCGATCGCGAGGCTCGCGGCCGGGCCGGCGGAGGCGATCCAGAACTCGGCCTTAGGGGAAGGCGGCTCGCTCGTCATCTCCGCGACGCCCCCGAAGATGAACAGCGTGATCCCCCGGATCGTGAGCCCGAACCGCCGCGCCACCACGGAGTGGGCCAGCTCGTGGAGGACGACCGAGGCGAAGAGCCCGATCGCACCCGCAAAGCCCATCCCCCAGTAGACCGGAGGAGAGAGGCCGGGCACCTGGGATGGGAAGACGTTGGTGGCGAACGTCCACGTGAGCAGGATCGCCACGATGAACCAGGACGGATCGAGCCGGATGGGAAAGCCGAAGACCTTGAACAGCTCGATGGATCGACCGAAGAACAAACCCGCACCTCCCAACGCCATTCTACACCTCCCCTGCGGACCCCGACCGGTCTTGGAAGTGTCCACCGGAGAGGACGTTTTCCGCGCTCTTCGAGCCTCTCCCCAGCGGCGCAATCCCTTGCAAAGCTCCTTCAAACAAAGGGTTTACAGACCTATGGGACTCGTTCTCCAGCCTGTGGCACAGCCCTTGATCCATAGGGATTCCGTCGGTCCGGCGCTCCGTAGTCCGGGGTGACGGGAAAAGGAGATGGAGATGTTCAAGATTCGTACACAGCGTGCATTCATCGCCCTCTTCGTGCTGGCGTGCCTGCTCACGGTCTCCGTGGCGGCCGAGGCCCAGCGCCGGGAGCGCGTTACGAAAAGAGACCGGATGTGGAAGGGCGCCGGCATCGGCGCGGCGGCCGGCGCGGCCGGCGCCTTGATCAAGGGCAAGCGGGAGGCCGACGAGATCCTGGCCGGCGCGGCCATCGGCGGCGTCGTGGGCGGCGCGATCGGCGCCTACATGGACCGGCAGCAGGAGCGGCTCGCCCGCATCCCCGGCACCACCGTCGAGCGGGCGGGCGAGGACACCCTCCTCGTCCACTTCGACTCGGACGTCCTCTTCAACAGCGGCTCCGCCTCGATCGATTCGGACGCCCGCTCGACGCTCGACGAGGTGGCCCAGGTGATCAACGAGTACCGGAAGACCGCGGTCGTGGTCCAGGGGCACACCGACTCATTGGGGAGCGAAGAGGCCAACCAGTCCCTCTCCGAGCGGCGCGCCCGGTCCGTCGAGTCCTACCTCGCCAACCGCGGTGTCGATCCGGACCGCATGTCCGCCTTCGGCTACGGAGAGGGCTCGCCTGTGTCGAGCAACGGCAGCGAGTGGGGCCGCCGCCAGAACCGGCGGGTGGACATCGTGTTGAAGGGGAATTCGGGGCCGCTGCGCACGGGGTCCTGAGGGTACATGGCACACCTCTTGAACTCCACGCCTTCACGGGCCACGAACCCACGGAGTCCTCGGAGGCGGGAATAAAGCCCGTCCCGGGACGCCTTGAAAGGAGACGATCATGTTCGACTTCCATTACAAGAAAGCTTCTGGTGCTCTCACCATGTCCCTTTTGACGCTCTCGCTTCTCGCGGGCTGCGCCTCGACGCGCCAGCCGTACGAGACCCGCCGGGACAAGACCTGGAAGGGCGGGGCCGCGGGTGCGGCGGCCGGTGCCGTAGGCGCCGTCCTCGCCGGCAAGCGCGAGGCGGACGAGATCCTGGCCGGCGCGGCGATCGGCGGCGCGGTCGGCGCCGGCGTGGGCGCCTATATGGACGCCCAGGAAGAGAAGATCGCCCGCATCCCGGGCACCACCGTCGAGCGGGTGGACGAGCGGACCCTCCTCGTCCACTTCGATTCCGACGTCCTCTTCGACACCGACTCCTCGTCCATCGACTCGGACGGCCGGGCGGCCCTGGAGGAGGTGGCGTCCGTGCTGGGCGAGTATCCGAAGACCGCCGTCGTGATCCAGGGCCACACCGACGCTTCCGGCAGCGAGGAGCACAACGACGCCCTTTCCGAGCGGCGGGCCAATTCCGTCCGCGGCTATCTCGCCGCCCGGGGCGTCGACCCGGACCGCATGTCCGCCATCGGGATGGGCGAAGGCTATCCCGTGGCGAGCAACGACTCCGAATCCGGCAAGCGGCAGAACCGCCGGGTGGACCTCCTGCTGAGGGCCAAGGCCTAGTTCAAGGGAAAGATTGGAGAGGGATGGCGAAGGCGACACTCCACCCCCCGGCCCAGGATTTCATCCCCGCCCGGGCGACGCTTGCGGGCCTCGACCGGGCGGCCCAGGGGTGCACGGCCTGCGATCTCTACAAGAACGCCACGCAGGCGGTCCTGGGAGCCGGGGCGAAGAGCGCCTCCGCCTTCTTCATCGGCGAGCAGCCGGGAGACCAGGAAGACCTGGCCGGCAAGCCCTTCGTAGGCCCCGCCGGCCGGGTGCTGGACGAGTGCCTCGCCGAGGCGGGGATCCCGCGCGAGGAGGTGTTCGTCACCAACGCCGTCAAACATTTCAAATGGGAGCCCCGGGGCAAGCGGCGCATCCACGCCAAGCCCACCCTGGGCGAGGTCCGCGCCTGCCGCCCCTGGCTCGAAGCCGAGCTCGCCCTCGTCAAACCGCAGGGCATCGTCTGCCTCGGAGCCACCGCCTCCCAGACCCTGATGGGGCCCAATTTCAAGATCACGATCGAACGGGGGAAATTCTTCGAGACCTCCTGGGCCTCGTGGCTCACGGCGACTCTCCACCCCTCGGCGATCCTCCGGATGCCGGACGAGGTGGCGCGCCGCGAGGCGCGGGAACAACTCGTGGAGGATCTGCGGGCGGTGGCCCGGCGGTTGGGGGGATAAGGATCGAACAGCTTGTGTCTTGTGATCTCAGTAGTGGAAGCGTGCCTGCAGAAACTCGATTCGACCTTCCGTCACAAGATAGACGATCCGGTGTTCCTGGGTCAGGCGCCGTGACCACGCTCCTGAGAGCAGATGCTTTAGGGGCTCGGGCTTTCCGATTCCGTTGAAAGGATCACGGAGGACCGCCTCGACCAGGTCCAGTGCCCGGAGCGCAACTTTCCGATCTGTCTCCACCCAGTAGCGGAGATCCTCTCGGAATTCCGGGTGAAAGACAGCTTCTCGCCTACTGTTTTTCTTCGCCAAGGCCGAGCTCTCGCCGAAGCTCTTCGACGGTCTGTGGCTGCTCCGTTCCTGCCCGCGCCCGGTCCAGTGCTTTCAGGAGCCTTGCTGCATTGTTGGGAGACCTCAAGAGGTGAGCGGTCTCCGTCAAGCTCGCCAACTCCGAGGCCGCGACCAGGGCGACATCCTCGGCTCCCCTCCGGCTGATGATGACGATCTCGCGGTTCTCTGTAACCTCGTCACAGAGCTTTGACAGGTTGGCTCGGGCGTTGGTGTAGGTGGTTTGAATTGCCAAAGGTGCCTCCCTGCATCTGTACAGGAGCAGTGTACAAGAGTTCGTGGGGCTCGTCCACCGACCGCTCCCGGCAGCCCTTTCGGTGAGCTGCGGAGGGGGCTGTCAAGTAGAGCTATGTCTCCTCCCGCACATCCACCACCGCCCCGCCCGTGATCCGCACCAGCTCCTCCGGCGTCGTGGGGAACACCGCGTGCGGAGTCCCCGCCGCCGCCCAGATTTCGGCGTAGCCCAGGAGATCGCGATCGATCACCGTCCGAATGGCCGTGCCATGCCCCACGGGCGCGACGCCCCCGATGGGAAACCCCGTCGCCCGCTTGGCGGTATCCGCATCGGCCCGCCGCACGGAGCGTCCCAGGTGATCCTGGAGCTTCTGCAGGGAGACCCGGTTCACTCCGGAGGCGATCACGAGGACCGGCTCGTCGCCCGCGAGAAAGACCAGGCTCTTCGCAATCTGGGCCACGGTCGTGCCGATGGCCGCTGCCGCCTCGGCTGCCGTGCGGGTGCTGGCGTCGAGCTCCCGCACGTTCCCGGCGGCTCCGAGGCGGGTCAGCGTCTCCTGGACGCGCTGCGCATTGGGGTGGATACCAGCGGACATCGATTCGCACCTCCGGAGCGCGGATCGTAGCAGCGGGTCCCGCGGTGAGTCCACGGGCTTCGATCGGTCAGGCGCTCGCCAACAGCGCGGGCTCCACGCTCCTGCCCAGGAGGAGCTCGCGCTGGTAGAGAGCTCCCGCGGCAAAGCAACCGTAGCCGGCGATGTAGGCGATGTCGATCAGGGCTTCGAGCTGCGTCTGGCCGAGGCCGGAGAAGTAGGCAAAGAGGATGTCTCCGGCACAGGTGAAGAGGATGCCGGTCACCAGGGCGAACCAGGAAGGCCAGACCCTTCCTCCCCAGAAGCGGAGGCTCACGCGCAGGAGCCCGAGGGCGGGGAGGAGCATGAGGAAGTCCAGCGCCGGGTAGGCGAGGTTGAGGAGCTTTTCGAGCGGAGGGGCCGGTGCCTCGACGACCGGCCGGAGGACGGGGACGAAGATGGCGGCGGCGAGGGCCGTGGCGGCGAGACCGAAAAGCCAGCGCTCCCGGACGCTTCCGGTGGGGAAGCCGGCTTTCCTATAGGCGAGCAGGAAGGCGAACAGGGCCGCGGCCACCGCCAGCGAGCCCAGGACGAAGAAGAGATCCGCGATCGAGGGGAAGACCGAGCCGTTTCCCGTGAAGGCGAAGTATGAGGTCAGGGTGACCTGCCCCGAGAAGAAGCCCAGAAGGCCGAAGCTCCAGAGAAGCCAGGCGGGCCGTGCCGGGTTGCCGGGTTCGAAGCTCCGGGCGACCTCGAATCCCCAGAGCACCGTCAAGGCGGGGAAGACGATCTTCGGCACGGCGCCGATCCAGTCGATCGCGACCTTGGGCAGAGACCGGGTATAGAGCGCCGCTTCCGGGAAGAGCGCCTGGCCGAGGAAGAACGCGACAGGCACGGTAACGACGATCCAGAAGGAGAGGAGTGAGCGTTTCAATGGGTGACCTCCCGCAGGACCGAGATCTCCCGCCGCATGGCCGCGACCACGAGGGTGGACTTCTCCTTGCCCAGAAAGATGACGAGCCCCAGGCTGAGCTTCTCCAGGAGCTGGTCGACCTGCGGCTGCTCCATCAACGTGCCGCTGATGCCGAGGTCGCGGCAGTGGGCCACGGCGGCGGTGCTCGCCATCAGCTTTCCCAGATAGGGGCTCAAGGTTTGATGGATCACGTGAAGGACTTCGCCTGCGTTTCGAACCGGCTCGATCATAGGCTCTCTCCGGGCTCCTTCGTTGGGAGTCTTGGCGGTAGGATAGGGGGCCTGGATTACGAATGAGATTAAGAGGACCTCACGGAGAGGATGAGCCCATGGATCAGCACATGCGCGCCGCGATCGAGGAGGCCCGGAAGGGTCTGGAGGAGGGAGGCATTCCCATCGGGTCGGTTCTCGTCCACAGGGGCGCCGTCCTGGGCCGCGGGCACAACCGGCGGGTGCAGCAGGGGAGCACGGTTCTGCACGGGGAGATGGACGCGCTGGAGCGGGCGGGGCGCCAGCCGGCTTCGGTGTACCGGGAGTGCACCCTTTACACGACCCTCTCCCCCTGTGCGATGTGCAGCGGGGCGATCCTGCTCTACGGGATTCCGCGCGTCGTCATCGGCGAGAACCGCACGTTCCTGGGGGAAGAGGAACTGCTGCGCGGCCGGGGGGTGGAGGTCCAGGTGCTGGATGATGCCGAGTGCGCGGAGCTGATGGCCCGGTTCATCAGGGAGCATCCGGGCCTGTGGAACGAGGACATCGGCCGGTGAGGGAGCGTCGTATCGCTCTATAGACATCCCTGGTATCATTCGCGGGTACGCTTCACGGTAATTGCTTCTTGAGGATGGGAAAACTTGCACTCCACTGAGACGGCCCCAGCCCAGCTCGAAGGAATCCAGAAATCTCCCTCTGGAATCGCGGGATTCGACGAGATCACCGGCGGCGGCCTGCCGACGGGACGGCCGAGCCTCGTCTGCGGCGGGCCCGGCTGCGGCAAGACCCTCTTCGCCATGCAGTTCCTGGTGAACGGGGCGCTCCTGTTCGACGAGCCGGGCGTATTCATGAGCTTCGAGGAGAACACCGAGGAGCTCGCGAAGAACGTCGTCTCCCTGGGCTTCGACCTCGCGGACCTCGTCGAGCGCCGGCGGATCGCCCTGGACAACGTCGTCGTCGAGCGGAGCGAGATCGAGGAGACGGGCGAGTACGACCTCGAAGGGCTGTTCGTCCGGCTGGACTACGCGATCCGCTCGATCGGCGCCAGAAGGGTGGTGCTCGACACCATCGAGTCGCTCTTCTCCGGGCTGTCCAACCAGGCCATCCTGCGCGCCGAGCTGCGGCGGCTGTTCCGCTGGTTGAAGGACAAGGGCGTCACGGTCGTGATCACCGGCGAGAAGGGGGAGGGCACGCTCACCCGCCAGGGTCTCGAGGAGTACGTCTCGGACTGCGTGATCTTCCTCGACCACCGGGTCAACGACCAGGTCTCGACCCGCCGCCTGCGCATCATCAAATACCGCGGCTCCTCCCACGGCACCAACGAGTACCCGTTCGTCATCGACGAGAGGGGGCTCGAGGTGCTGCCCGTGACCTCGCTCCACCTCCGGCACGCCGCCTCCACGGAGCGGATCTCTTCCGGCATCGAGCGCCTGGACACGATGCTCGGCGGCGAGGGGTACTTCCGGGGCAGCAGCATCCTGCTTTCGGGGACGGCCGGCACCGGCAAGAGCAGCATCGCCGCGCACCTGGCCAGCGCGGCCTGCGCCCGGGGCGAGCGCTGTGCCTACCTGTCCATGGAGGAGTCCCCGGGCCAGATCATCCGCAACATGAGCTCGATCGGGCTCGACCTCGAGCACTGGGTCGACCGCGGCCTTCTCCACTTCCACTCCAGCCGCCCCACGCTGTTCGGCCTCGAGATGCACCTGGTCACGATCTACCGGCTGGTGCAGGAGCTCCAGCCGAGCGTCGTGATCATCGATCCCCTGTCGAACCTCGTCAACGTCGGATCGCTCCACGAGGTCACGACGACGCTGCTGCGGCTGGTGGACTTCCTGAAGTCGCGGCAGATCACGGCTCTGTTCACCGTCCTGACCTCCAGCGCCGACGCTCCGGACGAGACCAATCTGGGGGTGTCCTCGTTGATGGACGTCTGGATCCTGCTGCGCAATCTGGAGTCCAACGGCGAGCGCAACCGCGGGCTGTACGTCTTGAAATCGCGCGGCATGAGCCACTCGAACCAGATCCGCGAGTTCGTGATGACCGGCCGGGGTATCCAGCTCCTGGACGTGTATCTCGGCCCTCAGGGGATGCTGACCGGCTCGGCCCGGCTGGCTCAGGAGATGCGGGACAGGACCGAGGCCCGGGCGCGAAGCGAGGAGATCGAGGCCATGCAGCGCAAGCTCGAGCGCCGCCGCCTGGCGCTCGAGGCGCAGATCTCCTCGCTGCGCGCCGATCTCGAGACCGACGAAGAAGAGATCCGGAAGCTCGTTGCGCGGGCGAGCCAACGCGAGGAGACGCTCGAAGAGGAGCTGGCCGCCATCGCGCGGAGCCGTCGAGCGGATGCTTCCGGCAACCCGGAGAGAGGGTAGATTTTGGATACGGACACCAAGCGATGGAATCTCCGGCTGTACATTGCCGGTCAGACCCCCAAATCGGTCGCGGCTCTGGCCAATCTCCGGAGGATCTGCGACGAGCACATGAGCGGCCAGTACGAGGTCGAGGTGATCGATCTGATGGAGAACCCCCACCTCGCCCAGAAGGACCAGATCGTCGCGATCCCCACGCTGGTCCGGCAGTTGCCGGAGCCGCTCAAGAGGATCATCGGCGATCTCTCCAACACCCAACGTGTGCTGATCGGGCTGGATCTGCAGCCACGGGCTTGAAGCGAGGGGCGAGTCCCCGGCTCGGGAATTGCATCCCAAATCGGGCACTATGAGCATTGACGAATCCGCAGAAGACGATCCAGGATCCGTGTCTTCTCCGAATGGGGTCTGCTACGTCCTCCGCCTCTACGTGACCGGCAAGACGCCGAATTCCCTGCGGGCCATCACCAATCTCAAAGAGCTTTGCGATCAATATCTCCCCAGCAGATACGATCTGCAGGTGATCGACATCTATCAGCAGCCCGAGCTCGCCGAAGAGGACCAGATCCTGGCGACACCGACGCTGGTCAAGGAGCTGCCACCGCCGTTGCGCCGATTGATCGGAGACCTGTCGGACCGGGAGCGGGTCCTCGTGAAGCTGGACCTGCAGCCGGTTCCATGAAAACCCGTGGCACGAGAAGCCTTTAAGGGAGACGGCCTCCCGGACGAATTGGAGGATCTCCGCACCCGGCTGGCCGAGGCGGAGGAGACCCTGCGCGCGATCCGCGGCGGCACCGTGGACGCCCTGGTGGTGGCCGGGCCCGACGGAGACCGGGTTTTCACGCTGGAAGGGGCCGACCGGTCCTACCGCATCTTCCTCGAAGGGATGCACGAAGGGGCCGTCACCCTGGCGGCCGACGGCACGATCCTCTACTGCAACCGTCGGTTCGCCGAGATAGTGGCGGTGCCGCTCGAACGGATCATCGGGAGCTCCATCGACCGCTTCGTACGGGAGGCGGACCGGCCGGTGCTGCAGTCCGTTTTGCGCGAGGGGATCGCGGGCGCCGGCACAGGGGAGCTGATCCTGGAGAGCGGGACAGGCCCGGTGCCCGTCTACCTCGCCGCGAGCGCTCTTCCCACGGACGGCGTCGAGGCGGTCTGCCTGGTGGTCACCGATCTGACCGAGCAGAAGAGGAACGAGCAGCTCGTCGCCGACGAGAGGCTGGCCCGCTCGATCCTCGAGCACGCGACCGAGGCCATCGTCGTGTGCAATCCCGAGGAGCGGATCCTGCGCGCCAGCCTGGCCGCGCGGAAGCTGTGCTCGGGCAACCCCGTGGGCGAGCGGTTCTCGGGCTGTTTCGAGCTGCGGAGCACGGAGCCCTCCGGGGAGCCGCCGGTGCCGTTCGCGACCGTTCTCGCGGGGCGGATCGTCCAGGGCGTCGAGGCCTCCTTGCGTCTCCCGACCGGCGAGAGCCGCCAGCTTCTCCTGAGCGCCGGCCCGCTCTACGCTTCGGACGAGCAGATCACCGGCTGCGTGCTGACCCTGACCGACATCACGGACCGCCGGCTGGCCGAGATGGAGGTGGACCGCGCCCGGCAGGAAGCGGAAGCCGCCAACCAGGCCAAGGACCACTTCCTGGCCACGCTCTCCCACGAGCTGCGCACGCCTCTGACGCCCGTGCTGGCGATCGTCTCGGGGATCAAGGAGGACGAGCGGCTCCCGGCCGACGTGCGGGACCGGTTGACGGTGATGCAGCGCAACGTGGAGCTCGAGGCCCGGCTGATCGACGACATGCTCGACCTGACGCGCATCTCCCGGGGCAAGCTCGAGCTGCGCCGCGAGGTGGCCGACCTGAAGCAGATCCTCGATCATGCCCTCGAGACCTCCCGGGCGAGGGCGGGCGGCAAGGGCCTGCGCTTCGTCGTCGACCTCTGCCCCGACGACCATCGCGTGTGGGCCGACGCTTCCCGCCTGACCCAGGTCTTCTGGAACCTGCTCAACAACGCCGTCAAGTTCACGCCGGAAGGAGGGACCGTCGCTGTGCGGTCGCGGCGGGAGAAGACGCCGAGCCCCTGCCTGATCGTCGAGATTTCAGACACCGGCATCGGCATCGAGCCGGAGGCTCTGGCGTACATTTTCGACGCCTTCAACCAGGGCGAGCGCGGGACCGCTCACCGTTTTGGGGGCCTGGGGCTGGGGCTCGCCATCAGCAAGGCCATCCTCGAGCTGCACGGAGGGAGCCTCAAGGCGGCGAGTGGGGGAAAGGATCGGGGCACTCTCTTCACCGTGTGCGTTCCGATCGGCGCGATCCCCTGGCAAGAGGTCCCCTCCCGGGAGGACGCCGGCGAGATCCGGAGCCCGCAGCCGCTGGCGGTGCCCCCCCTCCACATCCTGCTGGTCGAAGACCATCCGGACACGGCCGCGGCCATGGCGGAGCTGCTGCGCGCCGTCGGGCATCGGGTCGAAACGGCCGGCTCCGTCGCCCAGGCGCTCACGATCGCCGAGACGAACGACTCCGGCGGCTTCGACCTCGTGCTGAGCGACCTGGGGCTGCCGGACGGGAGCGGTCTGGAGCTGATGCGCGAGCTGTCCGCCCGCTACGGCTGGAGAGGGATCGCGCTCTCCGGCTACGGCATGGAAGAGGACGTGCGCCAGAGCCTCGCGGCCGGCTTCCAGACCCACCTCACCAAACCGATCAACGTGCAGGCGCTCAAGGCCGCGATCCATCAAGCCTGGCAGCAGGTCCGCTGAGCTCCGCCGTGAATCCCCGGGTCGACCTCCTCGTCAAGGCGCTGGATCAGGCGTACGACCACAAGTCCTGGCACGGCACGGTGCTCCGCGGATCGCTTCGCGGCATCACGGCCGAGCAGGCGGCATGGCGGCCGGCTCCGGACCGGCACAACATCTGGGAGCTTGCGGTGCACGCGGCGTACTGGAAGTACTCGGTGCTCCGCCGCCTGCGCCGGGAGACGGAGGAGGTCCGCTTCCCCCTGCCGGGGAGCAACTGGTTTCCTCGCCCTTCCGGAGAGCCTTCCGAAAGGGTTTGGAAGGCGGACCTCGCCGTCCTCGCCGGCATGCACCGCCGCCTCCGCGCCGCCGTGGCGGAGCTTGCGGACGGGGACCTCGACAAGGTCCCCGAAGGGAGCAAGACGAAGATCGTGGACCTGGTGCTCGGCGTGGCGTATCACGACATCTACCACGCCGGGCAGATCCAGCTTCTGAAGAGGATGTCGCAAGGGCGGTAGCGGCTCGAGCTACTCACTCCAGTTCTGAACCACAAGGCCTTGAAACGCAACGAAGTGGTCGATATTTCTCGTCACCACAATAAGGCCGTGAACCATGGCGATGGCGGCGATCTGGCCGTCGGTGAAGGACGGAGTCTTGCCGAGGCTGACGAGGCGAGCCCTTTCCTCGGCATGCCTTTCGGCGGCGTGGTCATCGTAAGGCAGGCGTTTGAGCGAGGGAGCTAGGGACTTACCGAGATACTCCTCCAACTTGGTTCGCCGGGTAGAGGAAGGGAGCCTCCGGCATCCGAACCACAACTCATGCCAAACGGGCGCCGCCGTCGCCAACTCCTCCCAATGCTGCCGGATTCTGATCAAGACTCCAGCGTTTGGCACCGGTTTGACCGGTTCCGAGAGGACGTTGGTATCGAGGAGGTAGCGGAGGGTCACTCGTCGGCTCGGCCCGGTGTGAATTCGCGTATGCCTGCGTAGACTTCCTCAATGTCCTCAAGATCAGAAAGATCGTGGGTTCGCCGGAACTCTTGAATGGCAGCCCACAAGTTTTGCGGGCTCGATGCGGAGCGTTGGTATTCCTCCAAGGAGACCAGAGCGGCTATAGGGCGGCCCTCTCGGGTCAACTCGATGGGCTGTCCGTGTTCCGCAGCGTCCACCAGCTCCGGAAGATGGTTGCGTGCCTCAGCGATGGAAATCCTCCTCGACATGCCACTAATTATCTCTTCCAGGAGACCTGGAGTCAAGATCCTGCTTGTTCCGGGCATTACGCGGGAGCTTCTCGCTCTCCCTGCGCCGGTGCGCGGCAACGTTCCCGAGGTCCCCGCCCTCCTTCCCGAGGTCCCCGCTCTCCGGAACGCGGCTCTCGCTCTCATTCCCGCGGCCCCCGCTCTCGTTCTCGAGCTTCTCCTCAACGTTGTCGCGGTCCCCGCTCTCGTTCCCGGGGCTCCCGCTCTCGTTGATGCGGTCCCCGCTCTCGTTGACGGAAGGCTCGCTCTCGTTGTGGGCCTTGCCCGCAACGTTGACGGGCATGCCGCGCTCGAGAGCGGGAACCCCGTCATGGAGAACGAGGACCCTGCGAACGAGAACGGGAACCCCGTGAACGAGAGTGAGGACCTCGGGAAGGAGAGCGGGAACCGCGGGAACGTTGTGGGGGAGCCCGGGATCAAAGACGGCCGCCGCCTGAACCGGCGTGACGCCCCGCAGGGATCGGCCTGCGAGAGGGCTCAGCGAAAGACCACGGGAGGTGTCGCCGCGGGGTGCTTCCAGTGAACGTTGAGGTATCGCCGGAGGTCTTCCAGCGAATCCAGGCGGATCAGCCGGTGCTGCGCGGCCTCCAGGAGTTGCGCCCACAGGTTCCGGATCTGTTCGTGGGCGATCCCGGAGAGAGCCGGATCCGTCAGAGCCCTCCGGCAAATGTGCGCCGCTTTTTCAAGGTCTCCGGATTTCACGTAACGTTCGTAGAGGTAAAGAAGGTCCAGGTAGGCATCCTTGTAACGATCGTGCTCTATGTCCTGGTCCACCACCTCATGGAGGAGCCGCTCGGCTTGCTCCTTGAATCCCAGGGCATCCAGCAGGCGAGCCCCCGTGAACCTGCTGCGAATTTGCATCCGAACCCTCGGATTGGCGATGAGCAGCCGGGAGCAGCGCCGGAATACGTGCAAGGCTTCCCTTGGCCTTTGGGTCTCGATGAGGCACTCCACTCGGAGCAGCTCCGCTAGGAGGGTTAGATACGAATCCTCGGCGGGAATCAACGGAGCGGCGTGATCGAGCGCCGCCAGTCCTTTGACAGGGTGTGTTCCGGCGAGGATGTTCGCCATCTGAACCAGCGTACGAGCCAGAAGGGTCCATTCAGAGAGGCCCTGATAGATCCCCCTGCATTCCTCCAGGGCGTCCAGTGCCTGGGATACCCGCCCTTCATCCGCCAGAGTTGACGCGGTGATCGACAGAAACCCCGCTTTCAGGAGGGGCTTCCCGGTCCCTTCCTCGAGGTGCCGCTTCGCATTGTCCAGGGCCTGGTAAGCCCGTTTCCATTCCGCCGCCAGACGCCGGGCGTTGGCGACCGCAGTCCAGACCTCCGCCTGGAGGTCGTGGCCGGAAGGCGGTGGGATCTGTTTCCGCTGAGTCATGGCTTCGGCGGACAGGAGCGCGAGCCCGGCGAGGAACTCGGCCTCTTCCCAGGAGGAGGCTTCCTTGAGCTCGCCGAGAACGAGTTGAAAGAAGGCGAGGGTGTGGCACGCCTTCGACATCCTCACCCGGTCCCGCTGGCTCCGCCGGCCCGGCAGGCGGCGCACCTCGGCCCATTCCGCGAGGGCCGCGAGGGAATCCACCCCCCACTGGCGCTCCCGGTCGACCAGGTCGAACACCAGTTGGAGCGCCCCGTCTCCCCGGAGGCCCGGGCTCTCTCTGCGAAGCTCGTCCACAACGCTTCCGGCCAGAGCCTGGCACCGCGGGCAGGAGACGATGTGCTCCACCGCTCCGTCCGCCTCTTGGGGGCCGCCCTCTCCTCCCAGAATCCTCCGCAGGGCCTCCGGCTCCAGGTGAGACATTTCAGGCTTTCCTCCAGTAGATGCTTGTTGACGGTACTTGAGACTACCGCGAAGCATCGACCTTTGTACAGTTCTTGCCGGATGGAAGAAAGCGAGGGACGCCCAGAGACGCCCCTCGCCAGGAAGGGGATCAGCCGTTGGGGTCCAAACCGCCGCCGATATCTGACGGCGGCTGGGCGGTCAGTCCATCGGGGTCCAGGTTGGCGGTCCGATCTCCCTTGGTCAGATCCAGGGAATACAACGAGGCGAGGTAGAGCACGAGCAGAACGAGGCGAAGCATGGCTTCTCCCTCCGGGGACGGGTGACGCGGGCGCCATTGCCCGTGAAGCCGTCCCGAGGACCGGAGTGTCCGCCTCTCCGGTCCTGAAGGACAAGCCACGCCAGGCCGGCGCGATGAAGGAGAGGAATCGAAGGATGAGCCCGCTCGAAATCCCCACCCTGACGACGGAACGCCTTCGGCTGCGGCCTTTCCGGGAGAGCGACCTCGACGACTACGCGGCCTTGAACGCGGACCCCGAGGTTTTGCGCTACCTGGGCGGAGGGCCGGAGCCGTGGGACCGGGGGCGGTCGTGGCGGCACCTGTCTTTTCTCGTGGGGCACTGGAATCTGAAGGGTTTCGGCATGTGGGCCGTGGAGCAGAGAGAGACCGGCCTGTTCGTCGGAATGACCGGTTTTGCCGAGCCGGAGGGCTGGCCGGGTTTTGAGCTGGCCTGGACTCTGGCGCGGCGCTTCTGGGGGATGGGCTATGCCACCGAGGGGGCGCGGGCCGCCCTGGAGCACGCCTTCACCGTCTGGCGGAAGGATCGCGTCATCAGCCTCATCCATCCGGAGAACCGCGCGTCCATCCGCGTTGCCGAGCGCCTCGGCGAGGGCCTGCAAGGCCGCATCCGTCATCTCGGCCGGGAGATGCTGTGCTTCGGCATCGACCGCGCGCGATCGTCGTGCCCGGAAGCGAGAGAGCCGCCCCGCGGGGCGGGAGAGCTGCGGGCGGTACGCCTACACCCGCTCGATGATCGTCGCGATCCCCTGGCCGCCGCCGATGCAGAGGGTGACGAGGGCCGTCGCGAGATCCCGCCGCTCGAGCTCGTCCAACGCCGTACCCAGCAGGATCGCGCCGGTCGCCCCCAGCGGGTGGCCGAGAGCGATGGCGCCGCCGTTGACGTTCACCTTTTCGGGATCGAGCCCGAGGTTGCGGACGGTCTGGAGGGGGACGGCGGCGAAGGCCTCGTTGATCTCCCAGAGGTCGATGTCCCGCGCGTTCATGCCGGCTTTCGCAAGGGCCTTCTGCGAGGCCGGGGTGGGCGCGGTCAGCATGATCAGCGGCTCGGAGCCGGCCGTGGCCATGGCGCGGATGCGCGCCCGGGGCTTCACACCGTGGGCGCGGACGAAGTCCTCGGAGGCGACGAGCACGGCCGCCGCGCCGTCCACGATGCCGCTCGAGTTGCCGGCGGTGTGGACGTGGCGGACCGCGCCCGCCTCGGGGTAGCGGGCGAGGATGATCTGATCGAAGGTCTCGCCGTCCGGACCCACGGGCGTGGCTCCCAGAGCGGTGAAGGAGGGCTGGAGCGCGGCCAGGCCCTCGGCCGTGGTGTCGGGCCTCAAATGCTCGTCCTTTTCGAGGAGCACGGCGCCCGTTTCGGGGTCTTTCACGGGGAAGAGGCTGCGTCCGAAGTAGCACGCCTGCCAGGCGCGGGCCGCGCGGCGCTGGGATTCGAGGGCCCAGGCGTCCACGTCTTCCCGGGAGAAGCCTTCGAGCGTCGCGATCAGGTCGGCGCTGATCCCCTGGGGGACCTGGAAGTGCTTGCCGCGCAGGTGGAGGTTGGCGCCGTCCTGGCCCGCGCCGTCCGCGCCGAGCCCGAGGCGGGACATGCTCTCGACTCCGCCACCGACGACGAGCCCCTGCGTGCCGGACATCACTCCCATGGCCGCGAAGTTGATCGCCTGAAGCCCGGAGCCGCAGAAGCGGTTGACCGTGGTGCCGGTGACCTCGAGGGGCCAGCCGGCGGCGAGCACGGCGTTCCGGGTGATGTTGGCCCCCTGCTCGTTCACCTGGGAGACGCAGCCGGCGATGACGTCGTCCACCTCGCGGGGATCGATGCCGGTCCGCTCGGTCAGGCGGTTGAGCGTCTGGGCCAGAAGCTCCTGGGGATGGACGCCTGAGAGAGCGCCCTTGCCGGCCTTGCCGCGGCCCCGCGGCGTGCGGACGGCGTCCAGAATGTACGCGTTGGTCATGGAATGACTCCTATGTGGCCTATGTGGAAGATCGCGAAGCGTTGATGAGACGGTCGAAGGCGTTTTGGGCGCGCTCGGCGGCTTTGGGGTCGCGGAGCAGGCGCCGGGATTGGTGGTAGCCGAGAGCGACGGCGTCGATCTCGAAGGCGAGCTGCTCCGGATCGAGGTCTGCCGAGAAGTGGCCGGCTTCGATCCCGATGCGCACCGCCCGGGCAAGGAAGGCGAGCCTCCGCTCCTGGCTCTCGACCAGGAAGTCCCGCTGAGGGCCAGGCCGGTCGTCGAGCTCCACGGTCGCGGCAATGAACAGGCACCCGCCGGGCTTGGCGGGGTCGTCCATCCAGGCGAGCCACCGCTCGAAGAACGCGCGCAGGCGCGGCTCTCCCCGGGGTGCCGCGAGAGCGGGTTGGACGACCGCCTCCTCGAAGCGCTCCACGGCGGCCCTCAAAACCTGGAGCTGGAGCTCGTCTTTCGAGCCGAAGTGAGCGAAGAGCCCGCTTTTCGAGAGGCCCAGCTCGGAAGAGAGGCTGCCGATCGTCAAGCCTGCGAGCCCGTCGCGGCTCGCCAGGCGCACGGCCTGCTCGACGATGCGGTCCCGGGTCTCGGCTCCCTTGCCCATGGAGGAATGATACGAACGGTCGTGCTATTTTGCAAGAGGAGAGGGCTCCCCGAAATGGATTCCCCCGCGGCGTCACCGCGGATAGACTGCATTGCATCCTAGGAGGGAAATCCTGTGCGAGAACGGTTCTTGATGCCGGTCCTGATCGTTTTGCTGTCCGTCGCTCCGCCTCTTGAGGGGGAAGAGCCCTCCCTGGCTTCGCTGTCCTTCCTACAGGAGGCGGCGCTCACGGTTCCTACTCTCAAGAGCAGCTCCCAGTTCGGTTGGTCGGCCGCGCTGTCGGGCGACGGAAACACGGCCCTGATCGGGGCTATCGGTGAGGAAGCCTGCCCGAACGATCCTCAGGCCACCTGCCGGGCCGCGTACGTCTTCGTCCGGGCCGGCGGTGTGTGGAGCCTGGAGGCCCGGCTTCCAGGAGGGGGATTCGAGTTCGGGGACGAGGTCGCCCTCTCCGCCGACGGAAACGTCGCGCTCGTCCACGATCGCTCCCTGCCGTGCCCGTCGAGCGGCGGGCTCAACTGCGGAGGGGTGGTCGTGTTCGTCCGGAGCGGCGGCGGCTGGGTTCCGGAGACGACGATTCTTTCTCCCACCTTTGCGGATTTCGAGTACGGCGCGTTCGGCTCCTCTCTGGCCCTCTCCGCGGACGGTTCCATCGCCCTGATCGGGAAGAACGCCGAGAACTGCGTGCTTCAGCCTTGCCTCGGGGCCGTCTACGTGTTCACCCGGGGTGCCGGAGGCGTCTGGACCCAGGAGGCCCACATTGTCCCTTCCGAGCCGGATGTCAACTTCGGGATTGCGGTGGCCCTCTCCGGGGATGGGAGCATCGCCCTGTTCGGGAGCCCTCTGACGGATTGCGCGGCGGCCGGCGAAAGCTGCGGCGCGGTGTTCGCGTTCTCCCGAAGCGGCGGAGCCTGGAGCCCGCAGCAGAAGCTGACGGCGTCCGATCCCGTGTTCCGGGGCGCTTTCGGGTCCTCGGTGGCGCTGTCGGCGGACGGCAACGTCGCGTTGATCGGGGCTCCCAACATCGAGCTGTTCGGGACGGAGGCCGGCTCGGTCTTCATCTTCAACCGGGAGGGCGGCGTCTGGACGGAGAAGCGGGAGATCCCCCTGGGCGAGCCGGGGGAGGGTGTCGGGCGCGCGGTGAGCCTCTCGGGAGACGGCGGAACCCTGCTGGCCGGAGGCCCCGCTGCGAGCTGCGCCGAGGGTGTCGAATGCGGCGAGGCGCTCTGGTCCGTGTTCCGGGCCGGGATCTGGACCTCGCCGCAACCGCTGACGCAGTTCGGGGCCAACGATCTGGGCGGCTTCGCCCTGGCGCTGTCCGCGGACGGGAGGACGGCGCTGGTGACGGCGCCGAGGGGCCCCTGCGCGGACGGGACCTCCTCCTGCGGGATCGCCTACGTCTTCACGCTCGCGCCTCTGGGCCTCGAGATCCCGGCGCTGGACGGCCTGGGCCTCACCCTTCTCGCCATCCTTCTCGCCGCGAGCGGGGCCGCTCTCCTCGCCCGGCGCCGCCGGTCTGCCTGAAAAACAAAGCTGAAAACGAAAACCCCCGGGCCACGAGGGCGCCGGGGGTTTAAGGGTCCATTTCGGTGGCGTTGGGTTCCCCTCAAGGGTTACCCTCCTGTGCCACGGACTTGGCTGGAGGATCCCCTGTTACGAGGACGCCACCTCCATAGAGCCGTGTTTACCTTCGTTCACTGGACCACCTCCTTCCTGGGCGTGTGCATCATCGGCGGGTCCCAGCCCGCCCAGCTCCTAGGCCGCCCAAGCCTCATCGGAGCTGCCACGTCTCTCCCGGAAGGAGGCGTGGACCCTTAAACACGTTGCAATGATGCGGAAGCGGAGGAGAAAAGTCAATCCCTGTGCTGCTTTAGCTGGGACTTCCTCATGTCCTTCCGGCCCCGCCCCATGCAGATCCTGTAACCGCCGCCCCGGAGGCCGTATTCCCGGGGAAAAAGAGCCCTGTGGTAGTGTTCCGGGATGTCCGCAAACGGGTGAGATCGGGAGGAAATCAACGTGAAGAGAGCCGGGATTCTGTTCGGGCAGGAGGACACCTTCCCCCATGCCTTTATCGAGCGGGTCAACGCAAAGCAGGCCGGCGTCGTGGCCGAGCCGGTCAAGATCGACAAGCTGATCCAGGGGGAGCCCTCCGGGTACGACGTCATGATCGACCGGATCTCGCAGGACGTCCCCTTCTACCGGGCGTACTTGAAGAACGCGGCGCTGAACGGCACCGCCGTCGTCAACAATCCTTTCTGGTGGAGCGCCGACGAGAAGTTCTTCAACAACTGCCTGGCGACCAAGATCGGGGTGGCCGTGCCGAAGACGGTGCTGCTCCCCTCACACGAGCATCCGCCGGACACGGGCGAGCGCTCGTTCAGGAACCTCGCCTATCCGCTCGACTGGGAGGGGATCTTCAACTACGTGGGCTTCCCCGCCTACTTCAAGCCTTTCGCGGGCGGCGGCTGGAAGAACGTCTACCGGCTGGATACCCCGGACGACTTCTTCCGTGTCTACCACGAAACCGGGCAGCTCGTGATGATGCTCCAGGAGGAGATCGTCTTCGACGAGTACTTCCGCTGCTACTGCCTGGACGCCCAGGACGTGCGGATCATGCAGTACGACCCGCGCCAGCCCTTCCACCTGCGCTACGTGAGGAACGGCCCGCCGGTGCGGCAGGAGATCCTGGACAAGGTCCACGAGGGGGTTCTGGCGCTCAACCGGTGGCTGGGCTACGACTTCAACACCGTGGAGTTCGCGGTGCGGGGCGGCATCCCCTACGCCATCGACTTCTGCAACCCGGCGCCGGACGCGGACGTCCACTCGATCGGCAGCGACAACTTCGAGTGGGTGGTCGAGACCGCGGCCAACATGGTGATCCGCAAGGCCAAGGCGCACGTTCCCGGCGGGGACAACCTGCGGTGGGGCGAGTACGTCCGCCGCGCGGCGGCCCCGCCGGCGGAGGCGGTGGCGGCCGAGGCCGTGGCGCAGAGGCTCGGCTGAAATGGACGCCGGGCTGTTCACGCTGGGGATCGAGGAGGAGTTCCAACTCATCGACCCGGAGACGCGCGATCTCCGGTCCCACGTGCAGCACCTCCTGGACGACGAGCACACGCTCGCGGACCAGTTGAAGCCTGAGCTCCACCAGTCGGTCATCGAGGTGGGGACGAACATCTGCAAGGACATCCACGAGGCGCGCCGCGAGGTCGTCTCTCTGCGCAGCAACCTGGCGAAGCTCGCGCGGAGAAACGGCCTCACCATCGCGGCGGCGGGCACCCATCCGTTCGCCCACTGGAAGGACCAGTTGATCACGGAAAACCAGCGCTACAAGGAGATCGTCGAAGACCTCCAGCAGATCGCGCGGGCGAACCTGATCTTCGGCCTCCACGTCCACGTCGGCATCGAGGACAAAGAGCTCGCGATCCACATCATGAACTCGGTGCGCTATTTTCTGCCGCACATCTTTGCGCTGTCGACCAACTCGCCGTTCTGGCAGGGGCGCAACACCGGGTACAAATCCTTCCGCAGCAAGGTCTTCGACCGTTTCCCCAGAACCGGCATTCCGGACCACTTCACGAGCCTTTCGGAGTACGAGAACTACATCAAGCTGCTGATCAAGACGGGGTGCATCGACAACGCCAAGAAGATCTGGTGGGACATCCGCATGCACCCGTTTTTCAACACGCTCGAGTTCCGGATCTGCGACGTGCCGATGCGGGTGGACGAGACGATCGCTCTGGCGGCCCTGATCCAGGCGGTCACCGCGAAGCTCTACAAACTGATCCGGCAGAACCTGGGCTTCCGGCTCTACCGGCGGATCCTCCTGAACGAAAACAAGTGGCGCGCGGCGCGCCATGGCATCTCCGGCAAGCTGATCGACTTCGGCAAGCAGGAGGAGGTCCCGACCGTGGACCTGATCCACGAGCTCCTGGCCTTCATCGACGACGTGGTGGACGAGCTCGGCAGCCGCCAGGAGATCGACTACATCCAGGAGATCCTCCGGATGGGCACCGGGGCCGACCGCCAGCTCGCGGTCTGGGCGCGGTCGAACGACACGAAAGACGTGGCCGGCTACATCGTCGAGGAGACACACCTGGGTCTGGACTGAGCATGATTCCCGAGATCCGCCACGCCTACAATCGAGCCTTCACGCCGGAGAAGTATCAGGCGCTTGAGGACGACCTCGTCCGGAGCGCCGGCTGCGCCCCCGGGTTCCGCATCTGCGAGACGCCGCTTTTCCTTTCGGAAGCGCTCGCCCGGCGGCTCACGGAGGCGGCCCACGAGGTGCTGGCACAGGTCACCTCCGAGAGCTACCTCAAAGAGTCGGTCCGGGCCGTGCCCCCGGCCCTCGCCGTGCCGGGAGAGGAAGCCCATCCGGTCTTCCTCCAGATCGATTTCGCTCTCGTCCCGGGGGAGGACGGGGAGCTCGTCCCCCAGCTCATCGAGCTTCAGGGGTTCCCCTCCCTCTACGGTTTCCAGTGGATCCTCGAAAAGAGTTTCCGGCGCTGCTTCGAGGCCATTCCGGCGGGCTTCACCCCCTACTTTTCGGGGCTCGGTCCGGAGTCCTACGTCTCCTGCCTGAAGGATGTGATCGTCGGCGATTGCGATCCGGAAAACGTCGTGCTCCTGGAGATCGATCCCGAAAAGCAGAAGACGCGGATCGATTTCACCGCGACCGAAAAACTGATCGGAATCCCCACCGTCTCCGCGACCGGCGTCGTCGAGCGGGGCGGCCGGCTCTACTATCCGAAGGGCGGCCGCGAGGTGCCGATCCACCGGGTCTACAACCGGGTGATCTTCGACGAGGTCGAAAGGAAGGGCCTCGACCTCTCCCATATTTTCAAGCGGGATCTGGACGTCACCTGGGTGGGCCACCCGAACTGGTATTTGAGGATCAGCAAGTTTTCCCTCCCGTTCATCGAGAGCCGCTACGCCCCGAAGGCCTGGTTCGTGAGCGACCTCCACGGGGAGTACCCGCAGGACCTCGAAAACTACGTCTTGAAACCCCTCTTCTCCTTCGCCGGCTTGGGGGTCGAGATGGGCCCCACCCCCGAGCGCCTCCGCGCGCTCCCGAACCCGGCGGATTTCATCCTCCAGAGGAAGGTCGACTACGCCCCCTGCGTCGAGACGCCCGGCGAGCCCGCCAAGGCCGAAGTGCGCATGATGTTCGTCCGGACCGACCGCCCCCGGCTCGTCAACAACCTCGTCCGCATGAGCAAGGGGAAGATGATGGGGGTCGACTTCAACAAGGAGAAGACCTGGGTGGGGGCGAGCCTGGCGTATCACCCGGGGATCGTCGAGCGCCTCACAGAGGAGATGGATTATTCGGTCCTTGCGACGCGCCCGGAAGGCACGGCCCGGGGCCTGGAAGAGCCCGAGTCGTCGGGGGCGCTCCCTCCCGAGCCCGCCCACCTGCCGCCCGACAAGCCGCTCGTCACCCATGAGAACGTGAAGTTCACCGTCTACAAGCCGCGAACGGTCGCCCCTCTCGAGTGGTACCCCCTGCTGGCTTTTGCTCACTTGGAAGACCTGGCGGAGGAGCCCGGCCAGGCGGTGGGCTCGATCGAAGAGGAGATCCGGGCCCAGGCCGAGCAGGCGCTCGGCGACCGGCTCCCGGCCTACGCGGACGACAGCGAGGACAGCCTGCAGGCGATCCCGTCCGAGGCGGAGATCACGTTCGTTCCCACGATCCCGGGGTTCCGGTTCAACCCGCCGCAGGCGACGTTCCTCTGGCTGGAGGCGATCCACCGGGAGGAGTTTCGGATGCAGGCGGCTCCGCAGCTCGACGGCCAGACCGCGCGCGGCCGCCTGAGCGTCTACTGGGGCCGGATCCTCCTGGCCGAGCTGAACCTGAAGATCCGGGTGGACAGCCGCCTCGTGGAGAGCGCTCCGGCGGCGGCGACCGAAAGGGAGGCGAGCCGCCCTTACCAGGACATCTTCGCCTCCTATTCGCACAAGGACACCGCGATCGTGCTGGAGTTCGAGCGTTACGTCAAAACGCTCGGCCACCGCTATCTCATCGACCGGAGCCACCTGCGCGCCGGGGAGGTGTGGGACGAGCGGCTGCAGGGGATGATCCGCGAGGCCGACGCCTTCCAGCTCTTCTGGTCGCGCAACTCCATGCGGTCCGAATTTGTCCAAAAGGAGTGGAGCTACGCCCTGTCGCTCAAGCGGGATTCGTTCGTGCGGCCCACCTACTGGGAAGAGCCGCTGCCGGAGATGCCCGACCGGGGGATTCCTCCCCCGGAGCTCAAGAAGCTGCACTTCCACCTCTTCTCCGGCGCGCCGGCGGCACCGGCTGCCGCGGCGGCCGCACCGCCGGGCACCGCGGCCGGACAGGCCTCCGTCCCGGCTCCCCCGGCTCCGCTCCCTCCGAAGCCCCGCCCCCGGAAGCTCGTGTGGGCCGGCTCTCTCGCGGCGGCCCTGTTCGCCGTCATCCTGGTGGTCGGTCTCTTTCCCTCTGCGAAGATCGAGCAGGGCAGCGAAGGCATCGGAACGCTGGTCGAGAGCGTGACGATCGGCCGCAGCGTCCGTTCCGACGGCACCATGCCCGAGGAGGCCCGGCAGGAGAGCTACGCGCCGGGCGAGGCCGTGATCGCCGCCGTTCCGGTCGAAGAGCTCCCTGCCGGGGAGAAGGTCCGCGTCGTCTGGATCGGTCCCGACGGAACCCCGGTGAGCGAGGAGACGAAGCAGGTCGAAGCCGGAGACGCCTCCCTGGACTTCTGGGCCCGGAGGACCAGGACGTGGGACCAGGGCAACTACCGCGCCGAGGTCTGGGTCGGCTCCGAAAAGGTCACCGAGAGATCGTTCGAGATCAACGCGGTGCCCGCGCCGCCGCCGCCTTATTAGCTCACCGGTACAGGAACCGCAACGCCCGCGGCAGCCGCCGCCTCCAGCTCGCCTCGCTGTGGGAGCCCTTGGGGTCGGAGCGCCACATGAGGCGGTAGGAGTCGTAGCCGCGGGGGACCAGGTGCTCGACCATCCTCTGGAGCAGGGGGATGAGCTTGCCCTTGTCTTCCCGGGCGCCGCCATCCAGGTAGAGCCGGGAGATCCCGGGGGTGGGCATCTCCGCGACCTTGTCGAAGATGGCCTCGTCGGCGAGCCAGAAGGAGGGGGACATCACGAGGGCCCCTCCGAAGGCGTCGGGACGGCGGAAATGGGCGTAGAAGGAGCCCAGGCCTCCCATGGAGGAGCCGCCGATCACCACTCCGCCGGGGCCCGGGATGAGGTTGAGCTCGGCGGTGAGCGCCGGAATCAGGGAGTCGGCCACCCAGTCCAGGAACTGATCGGCCTGGCCGGGCTTGCCGTCGAACTCGAAGGGCGAGAGCTCGGAGATGCGGCTCTCGCCGCCGTGATCGATGCCAATGACGACCGGCACCGGCCGCCGCGCCCGGATGAGCCCCTCGGCGGCCTCGTGAGCGTACCAGCCGCCGGAGAAGGACGGCTCGTCGTCGAAGACGTTCTGGCCGTCGAAGAGGTAGAGCGCGTAGTGGGGCGTCTCCCGTTCATAGAGGTTGGGGAGGTAGACCCGCACGAAGCGCGGCGGCAGGCCGGGCACTTCGAAGGGGCCAAGGACGTTCACCTCGCCGTTCTTCATCCGGGCGAGCGAGCCCGGGACGCCTTTCTCGACCGGGACCGGACCCTGGACCCCTTCCGGCCACTCCCTCAGGTAGCGGAGGTCCTCGATGCGGAAGCCGTGGAGCATGTCGTGCACGGCCATCTGCCGGGCGAGGACGAACACGGTGTAGCCGTCGCGCTCGGGGTGGCGCCCGGTG
>DATHUD010000319.1:0-4132 GCA_035462575.1 Thermoanaerobaculia bacterium
CGCGGCAGCTCCGGGCTGATGCGGTTGCCGGTAAGCTGCTCGGGCTCACCCATTCCGGTGAGGGTGTAGTTGTTGCTGGGATTGACCGCGGCGAGGTCGAAGCTTTGCGTCTGTGCCCGCCAGTCGAGAAAGTTCAGTACCGAGACGTTGTACACCGGCGCGTTCAGCTTGTCGTTCCTCTCGAAGACCAACAGCAGCCGGTCCGGATCTTTGAAGGGCAGCGGCCGCAACATCTGGGCATTCACCACGCTGAAGATGGTGGCGGTGGCGGCGATGGCCAGGCCAATGGTCAGCACCACGGCTGCGGTGAAGAGCGGGGCCTTGCGCATGAGCCGCAAGGAATACGCAACATCCTGGGTGATCGACATAGAGATCTCCATGAGACGAACTGCCGGGCGCGAGTTTAGCAAAGCGATCGGCGCCTGAGGCCATACTGCGCCGCGGTGTCGATCCAGTTCACCCCGAGCGCGCGCCACCAGGCGACCTAGCGCTCCAGCACCTCGCCCTGCAGCCCCCCCCCGGCTGCCAGGCAGCTCGCGCGGCGCTCACGGCCGACACTGACTGGACCTGCCGCGTGCTCGCCGCGGGCCTCCATCCGGCGCGGGTCTACTGGTACCGCTTCATCGACGAGCATGGCTTCGCGAGCCGCACCGGCCGCACGCTGACCGCCCTGGCGGAGACCGACCGGCGGCCGGTGCGCTTCGCCTTCGTGAGCTGCCAGAACGTGACGTAGGGGGCCTCGAACGCCTATCGCCGGATGATCTGGGAGGACGAGCGCGCCGCCGAGGCCGACCGGCTGGGCTTCGTGCTCCACCTGGGCGACTTCGTCTACGAGCTCGTCTGGTACCCCGAGGACCGCCCGCAGGGAATGTACGACCGCCGCCTCCGCGACGTGGTGCGCTTTCCGCACGGCGAAAAGGTCGAAGACTTCCACGTGCCGACCGACCTCGACGACTACCGCATCCTCTACCGCGGCTACCTCGCCGACCCCGACCTGCAGGACGCCCGCGCCCGCTGGCCGTTCGTCTGCATCTGGGACAACCACGAGTTCTCCTGGAAGGGTTGGCAGAGCCAGGTGAACTTCGGCAGCGGGGTGGTCCCGGCGCAGACGCGCAAGGTGGCGGCGAACCAGGCCTGGTTCGAGTACCAGCCGGCGCGGGTGGAGAAGGCGCCGGGAGCCGCCGCCGGCGCCGACCGCTTCGTCGCCCCCGCCGTCCGCGATGTGCCGATCGAGCGCTTCGACGACCAGGGCCTGGGCCTCGAGCCCGGCAACCTCGCCGCCATCTCGAGCCTGAAGCTCTTCCGGGCGTCCCGCTTCGGCGCCAACGTCGAGCTGATCCTCACCGACAACCGTTCGTTCCGCTCCGAGCCGATCTGGGACCACCCCGAGGTCGACGCCGTCGATCCGTCGGGCGTCCCCTACTTTGGCTCGATGGAGATCGCCGAGGTCCTGGATACCGGGCGGAGCTTCGCCGGCGGCCGGCCGCTGGCGACGGTCCTCTCAGGCGGCGCCGAGGTGGCGAACCCGCGGCGCACGGCGCCGCCGCAGACGATGCTCGGCGCGGCCCAGAAGGCCTGGTTCCTCGCGCGCCTGCGCGCCTCGACGGCGCGCTGGCGGCTGTGGGGCAACTCCGTCGCACATTGGCCTTGTCGACTTGGGCGAACTTGGGGTAACTTTGGACGCCTAAGCAGTTCGGATGGAGGCACGGTTCCGAGGCAAAGCGCTGTAGAGCAGGGCGAAAGAGGTCTGGAATGGACAAGTCCCGCTAAATGGGGTTCAGGGGTCCCGGGTTCAAATCCCGGCGTCCCGACCAACTTTCCTCCCTATAAATCAATAGTTTACGCCGCTCCGGGGGGCACGGCAACCACCGGGTTGTACAAAACTTATACTTTCAGGGTCGTCGCGACCAACTCGCGGAGCTGGAGTCGCGCATCGGGCTCCACGGCTACTTCGTCCCGAGCTGTGTCCGGTGGGCGGAGGATACGGCAACGCGATCCTCACCCGCGGCCTGATCGTGCAGGCCGAGGTGCATCCATTTACCCCGCGTCGGAGAGCCACGGACGCTCCTGGAGGCGACGATCCTCATCGATCAGTTTCTACACCACGCACCTCACGACGTGAGGCCGCCTCAACGCGAAGATCCGGGCGGAACAGTTGCGCTGCCTCGCGCGGGAGGTCCGCACAGCCGCTACCCGTGTATACTCGCCAGCTATTTCAACACGGGTCCGCACTCGCCGGAGATGGAGGCGTTCCGCCGCGAGAAGGTCGTGCAACTCGCCTCGCAGGGCGTCGGTCCGACCTTTCCTCTCAACGAGCAGATCGACTACATCTTCGCCGACCCCCGGCTGGCAGGTCCGCGCCTCGCGCTTTCCTGAGCGGGCTGGGCCGTTTTCTCCGGGAGCCCCCCTGAACCGCCGGGGTGCGGAAAGGTGTATGAAATTAATTCACGTTCGTGACATGTTAGAGGCAGGAAGGTGGTGGTTGTGTTTATTCAATTCGCTGAATGTAATTTTTTATAAAAATTTTTATTTAGCCTCTATGCGGTGCAATCATTACAGTCCTTGATTTCCTGAATCAGCAGGCAGAGAAAGCCTCCGATCGCCCCCTATACACTTTTCTCGTAGATGGCGAAAAGGACTTCGAGAGCCTTACACCGGCCGGTCTGGAGCAGACCGCGCGGGAGATTGCGGCTGCCTTGACGGCGGTTGCAGAGCCCGGGGACCGCGCGCTGCTCCTTTTTGCGCCGGGGATCGATTTCATCAAGGCTTTCTTCGGCTGTCTCTACGCGGGCGTGGTGGCGGTCCCGGCTCATCTGCCGCAGGCGCGGCGGGACTCTTCGCGGCTCCGCGCGATCGCCTGCGACTGTGCGCCCCGGGTGGTGCTCGCCTCGTTGGAGCTCTGCGCCTCGGCCGCCTCCGGGCTCAGGCAGGCGCCCGAACTCGCCGGGGCGGTCTGGCTGGCGGTCGACGCCCTTCCCGAGAGCCGGGAGTGGAGCCGGCCGGGGCCGGCCCCGGAAGACCTCGCCTTCCTCCAGTACACGTCGGGCTCCACCTCCCTCCCCAAGGGGGTGATGGTGACCCACGCCAATCTGATGCACAACGAGGAGATGATCCGCGCCGCCTTCGGGCAGGACGAGGAGTCAGTCGTGGTGGGGTGGCTCCCCCTGTTCCACGACATGGGCCTGATCGGGAACGTCCTGCAGCCGCTCGTCTGCGGCGGACAGTGCGTCCTGATGTCTCCGGTCGCGTTCCTGCAGCGTCCGCGCCGCTGGCTGGAGGCGATCAGCAAGTACCGGGCGACCACGAGCGGCGGCCCGAACTTCGCCTACGAGCTCTGCGTGCGCCGGATTCCGCCGGAGGAGCGTGAGCGCCTCGACCTGTCGAGCTGGCGAGTGGCCTACAACGGGGCCGAGCCAGTGCGGGCCGAGACCCTCGACCGTTTCGCCGCGGCTTTCGCGGCCAGCGGCTTCCGCCGGGAGAGCTTCTATCCCTGTTACGGCCTCGCCGAGGCGACGCTCTTCGTCGCGGGAGGCGCTCCGGGGCGCGGGTTCCGGACGGAGGCGGTGGATGCCGCGGCTCTGGAGCGGCACGAAACGGTGCCGGCGCGCCCAGAGGCCCCCGCCCGCCTTCTGGTGGGGTGTGGCCGGGCGTGGGAGGGGCAGCGCATCGCCATCGCCGATCCCGAGTCCGGGGCCGAATTGCCGCCGGGGCGGATCGGGGAGATCTGGGTTTCGGGGCCGAGCGTGGCACGGGGGTACTGGAACCGGCCCGAGCAGACCAGGAGCGACTTCCAGGCTGCTCTCGCCGGGGAGGAAGACGGTCCGCGTTTCCTGCGGACGGGGGACCTGGGCTTTGTCGCGAACGGCGAGCTGTTCGTCACCGGGCGGCTCAAGGATCTGGTGATTCTGCGCGGGCGCAACCACTACCCGCAGGACCTGGAGCTCACGGCCGAACGCGCCCATCCCGGCCTCCGGTCCGGGAGCGGGGCCGCCTTCTCCGTGGATGTGGACGGCGAGGAGAGGCTGGTCCTGGTCTACGAGGTGGAGCGCCGGCCCGGCGCCGCGCCGGAGGAGATCGCGGGCGCGGTGCGGCGGGCGATCGCCGAGGAGCACGAGGCGCAGGTCTTCCACGT
>DATHUD010000320.1:0-5864 GCA_035462575.1 Thermoanaerobaculia bacterium
AGCGACCCAACCGCGAGGCCGGTGAACAGCACCGCCGCGACCCCGAGCGAGAAGCCGCCGATGCGGATCTGCCCCAGGGGATACCCGATGGCGGCGACGGCGAAGAGGAGGAGGAGCGGGTTGGCGAGGAGGAGGTCGATCACGGAGGGGAGTGTATCCGGGGCAGCATCTCGATGTGCGGTGCTATCGTTGAGCGCGAGCGAAAGCGTGGAGGAAGATTCGTGAAGTTCGATACCGACAGAGCCATCGAGCTCTTGAGACTTGGGTCGGGCCTTCCGGACGCTTCGTTCCGCGAGGGGCAGGAGGAAGCGATCCGCCATGTGGTGGAAGGCCGCAGCCGGCTGCTGGTGGTGCAGAAGACCGGCTGGGGGAAGAGCTTTGTCTATTTCATCGCCGCCAAGTTGCTGCGCGAAGCGGGCGCGGGACCGGCCCTGCTCATTTCACCTTTGCTGGCGTTGATGCGCAACCAGATCGCGGCGGCCGAGCGGATGGGCGGGCGGGCGGTCACCATCCATTCCGACAATCAGGACGAGTGGGCGAACGTCGAGGCGGCGATTCATGGCGACGAGGTCGACATTCTGCTCATCTCGCCCGAGCGTCTGGCCAATGAGCGGTTTCGCCAGGAGGTGCTGGCTCGCATCGCGGGGCGGATCTCTCTCTTGGTGATCGATGAGGCCCATTGCATCTCGGACTGGGGGCACGACTTCCGGCCCCACTACCGCCTGCTGGAGCGCATCGTGCGCACATTGCCCGCGAATCTGCGGCTGCTCGCCACCACGGCCACCGCGAACGACCGGGTGATGGACGACCTGCAGAGGGTGCTCGGGCCAAACCTTGCGATTTCGCGCGGCGACCTTTACCGGCCCTCGCTCGTGCTCCAGACGATCCGCCTGCCGAGTCACGCGGAACGCCTCGCCTGGCTGGCCGAGCAGGTGGCCGCGCTGCCGGGCCACGGGATCATCTACACCCTGACGGTCCGCGATGCGGAACGGGTGGCGGAGTGGCTTCGGTCGCGCGGCTTGAACGTGGCCGCGTATACGAGCGAGACGGGGGAGAGCCGGGTCGACCTGGAGCAGGCCCTGCTGGAAAACCGGGTGAAGGCGCTGGTCGCCACTCCGGCGCTGGGCATGGGCTTCGACAAGCCGGACCTGGCTTTCGTGATCCATTACCAGGCGCCCGGCTCGGTGGTGGCCTATTACCAGCAGGTCGGGCGGGCCGGCCGGGCGCTCGACGCCGCCTACGCGGTGCTGCTCAGCGGGGACGAAGAGATCGACATCACCGACTACTTCATCGAGAGCGCCTTCCCGACCCAGGCGGAAGCCGGCAGCGTGCTCAAAGCTTTGGAAGAGGCGCCCGAGGGCCTTTCCGTTCCCGAGTTGCTGGGGAGGGTCAACCTCAGCAAAGGCCGCATCGAGAAGACCATGGCCCTGTTGTCGCTCGAATCTCCGGCGCCGATCGTCAAACAGGGCACGAAATGGCAACTGACCGCGGCGGATCTGAGCGAGGGGTTCTGGCAGCGGGCGGAGCGGCTGACCGGGCTGCGGCGCGGCGAGCGGCAACAGATGCAGGATTATGTGAAGCTGACCTCGGGACACATGGAGTTCCTCATTCGGGCTTTGGACGGAGATCCGAGCCCGATCGGCCCACCCGCGCTGCCACCGTTGCCGATGACGGCGGATCCGGCCCTGGTGCGCGAGGCGGTGGCGTTTCTTCGCCGAACCAACCTGCCCATCGAGCCGCGCAAGAGATGGCCGGATGGAGGACTGCCCCGGTATAAGCTCAAGGGAAACATCCCTCCCGCGTTGCAGGCACAGCCCGGCAAGGCGCTTTGCATCTGGGGGGATGCCGGATGGGGCAGCCTGGTCCGCCAGGGCAAATACCGGGACCACCACTTTGCCGGCGAGCTCGTGGAAGCCTGCGCAGGCCTGGTGCGGGAATGGGACCCGCAACCCGCGCCCGCCTGGGTGGCCTGCATTCCCTCGCTCCGGCACCCCGATCTGGTGCCGGACTTCGCCCGGCGGCTTGCCGCGGCTCTGGATCTGCCCTTTCACGGGGTGCTCGAAAAGACGGACGACCGGCCGGAGCAGAAGACGATGGCCAACAGCGCTCAGCAGGCCCGCAACATCGATGGCTCCCTGGGGATTCGGGACCTGCCGCTGCCCGCGGGCCCGGTCCTGCTCGTGGACGACAGGGTAGATTCGCGGTGGACGTTGACCGTTGCCGCCTGGTTGTTGCGATCGCAGGCCGGCGGCGAGGTTTTCCCTCTCGCGCTCGCACTGACAGGACACGAGAAATGAGCATGTCCCTCTCGCCCAACACGCAGGCGATCCTGCTGCTGACGGCCCCCTTAATGGCGGGGCGCAGCGAGCCGTCCGCCGAGTTGTTGACCCCGGGTGAGTACAGGAGACTGGCGCAATTCCTCCGCGAAAGGCAACAGCAGCCGGCCGATCTGCTCGCACCCGGTGCGCGGGAGCTGCTGGGGGACCCTCGACAGCCGATCGACAGCGGCCGTCTCGAGCGCCTGCTGGCTCGCGGTTTTCTTTTGAGCCAGGCGGTCGAGCGCTGGCAGACGCGGGCGATCTGGGTCGTGAGCCGCGCCGATGCCGAGTATCCGAGGCGATGGAAGACGCGCCTCAAGGAAGAGGCCCCGCCGGTCCTCTATGGCTGTGGAGAGGCGGCGATTCTGGAGACCGGCGGGTTGGCGGTCGTAGGGTCGCGGAATGTGGAGGATGCATTGATCGCCTACACCGAAGAGGTCGGCCGGCTGGCCGCCAGAGCGAGGCGCACCCTCGTGTCGGGCGGAGCGCGCGGCATCGACCAGGCCGCCCTGCGGGGCGCTCTGGACGCCGGCGGCAAAGCGGCGGGGGTCCTGGCCGACAGCCTGGAACGGACGGCGCTGAACCGTGAGCACCGCAGATTCCTGATGGAGGGGCAACTGGTCCTGGTCTCGACCTACGATCCCGCGGCCGGGTTCAACGTGGGACACGCGATGCAGCGGAACAAGTTGATCTACGCGCTGGCGGATGCCGCGCTCGTCGTCAATTCGGATCATGAAAAAGGCGGTACCTGGGCCGGCGCGGTCGAGCAGCTCGACAGGCTGCGGCTCGTCCCCGTCTATGTCCGCTCGAACGGGCAAACCGGCAAGGGGCTGGAGGCCCTCCAATCCAAAGGCGCCTTGCCCTGGCCGAATCCGGAGACACCGGAAGCCCTGGCGGAGGCCCTCGCGGCGGAGGTGAGCCCGAAGAAAGCGGCTCCCGAGCAAGCCTCGCTCTTCTCTGAGCTCCCGTAAAGGACACCAAGGACACCAAGGACATCAGGGACATCAGGGACATAACCTTGAGGACGTCCTTGTTGTCCTTGCAGTCCTTGCTGTCCTTTAGGTCCCTAATTCGACTTTGTCAGATTGCCACCGCGGCCCACCGAAGGGTCGCTGGGCGGGAATCTGACAAAGTAGACCTAATAGCAGAGCGTCTAAATCGCCGATCATTCCATCACCTCCCGGTAGCGCAGCGTCGTCTCGCCCGGCACCGTGCGGCAGATGTGGACGGTCCAGGAGACGCGGGACGGCGCCGGGATCTCCACACCCTGGGGCCCCCTGGGCATCGGCTGGTTCGTGAAGAAGAGCGGAGATCTGGCCGAGATCTACAGCTCGGGGGGACAGGTCGGAGGGCGGTCCTCTCTCTACATCTATCCCGAGTCCGGCACCGTCCTCGCCGTGATGACGAACCTCTCCAAGGCCGAGATCGTGCCGATGGAGCGGTAGATCCTTCACATCCTGCTGCCGGAGGTGCCGGTGGAGCCACGATTGGAAAGATAGATCAGGAACCCGGTGATTGTTTGCGGTCTGTCAAGAGGAGGTAGACTTGTCCCATGAGAAAGCTGCCCGTCCCCCTCGCCCTGGCGCTCGGACTCATCTCCACACCCTCCGCCGACGCCTCCTGCGCGAGGATGGGAGGGCCTCGCCTCCTCCAGGCCGAAGTGATCGCCTGCGAGGATGCGACGCCCCTGGCGAAGGAGCGCATCCGGAAATACGACCGCTTCTACCATGGTACCGACCAGGAGCGTGAGGCCGGGCTGGCCCTCGCGGCCGAGAACATCCTGTCCCGCCAGCCCGGGCGGATCGTGACGCTCCGGGTCACCCGCACCCAACAGCTCAGCGACGATCCGAGGAGCTCGGAGAAAATCACCCGCGAGCCCTGGACCCAGGTCGAGAAACCGGAAGAGACGCGCTATCTCGTCCTGGAGCTCAAGGACTGCAAGGATCTCCCGGTCGGCGATCAAAAAATCTTCCTGGAGGAGTTCACCTGCTGCGACACCATCCCCCCGTCGGATCTGGCCTGTCTGCTGGACCTGCCGGCGCTCGTGGACGCGCCGAAGGAGGAAACGGATCGCAACCAACGGCCCGGGCAACCGTAAATAGAAGTGCCCGCCCCTCGTTGGGAGAAGCCACATGAGCATGACCGTCCGCGCCAAGGCACCGCTCGCCACTTTCGCCCTCCTCACCACCTGCATCTATGCGGTGGCCGTGTCCGTTTCGCGAATGCGGGCGCTGGAGCATCCCGAGGTCGTCGCGCTGGGCCTGATGTTCGATCTCCTCGTCACAGTCCCGCTCGCCTATTACCTGCTGGCCGTGCGCCGGGGCGGCTGGTCGCCACTGACCCTCGGGATCGTCGTCTCCTTGAGCTTCGCGGGCGCCACGCTCGTGTTCCCGGGCGAGCGGGCGCTGCTCGGCCGCCTGTTCCAGATTGTCTCCATCCCCGCCGAGCTCGGAATTGTGACGTGGGTGGCGGTCCGCACCTGGCGCTCGGTCCGGCGCGGCGGCAGAGCGGGCGCGGACGACCTGCCGGAGCGGCTGCGGAACGTGGCGCGGGACGTCCTCCCCCTGCGCCGGGTGGCGGACGCGATCTCGTTCGAGATGACGATCCTCACCTACGCCCTCTTCGCCTGGCGCCGCCGGCCCCACGCCCCGGCGGACCAGGACGCCTTTTCCTACCACCAGAAGAGCGGCTACGGCGCGATCGTTTTCGCCCTGATGATCATCACTCTGGCCGAGGCGGTCCCCATTCACATTCTGGTGACGCGCTGGAGCCCCTTGGCGGCCTGGGTCCTCACGGCGCTCTCCGCCTACGGCATATTCTGGTTCCTGGCGGACTGGCGGGCCACGCGCCTGCGCCCCCACCTGCTGGACGAGGACGCGCTGCAGATCCGGACCGGCCTGCGCTGGAGCGTGCGGATTCCCCGCGAACGGATCGCGGCCCTCCACACGAAGCTCCCGCCGGGAGCGGGGCCCGTCCTCCGCGCGGCTCTGCCCGGGGCCTCGCAGCTCTGGCTCGAGCTTGACGAGCCTGTCAGCGCAGAGGGGCCCTACGGCATCGAGCGGCGCGCGCGCTGGATCGCCGTCGCGGTGGACGACCGCGAGCGCTTCCGCCAGGCGCTCGGGCGCTGAAGCCGTCTCAGTCCTGTCTCGTAACCTGGAAGGGAATCTCGATCGGGGCCGGGCGGCCCTGCGGCGGCAGCCCTTCGAGGACCATCCGGTAGGAGCCCGGCGCGAGCAGGTCGGAGTAGAGACCCAGGACCAGCGTGTCGCTCGCGGTCGGCCGGAGCCCTTCGCCTTTCCAAGCGGTGCGTCCGCGGGCATCCACCAGGGTGGCGCGGTAGGTCTCGAAGCTCCCCGGGGGGATCTCCAGCGAGAGCACCATCCAGGCAGGCTCCGCACCGACCGTCACCCGGTTTTCGTCCTCGCCTCCCCGCACGAGGCCGAGCGAGAAAAGGGCCGTATTCACCTGCGGGCGCGTGAGCCCGGCGAGCCTCCCGGCGAGCTCTTCGCGCCGGGCGCGCTCGGCCTGCAGCTCGCCTTCGAGCCT
>DATHUD010000321.1:0-3244 GCA_035462575.1 Thermoanaerobaculia bacterium
AGACCACCCCCCGGCCGCGCGCTATACTACCGTTGGTTCGAAGCAGTATCAGGGGCCGGGGTCGGCGTAGGGGCCGGCACCGGCTCTTCCTTCCTGGGCCGCGACCGTTTCCGGCGGGGCTGCATCTGGAACTCGGTCAGCTTCTCGGCCTTCAACCCGTACTGCATGCGGATGCCGTTCCTGATCCGGGTCGCGAGATCTCCCCCTTCGGAGAGAAGCTTCTCCAGGTCGCGCGTCACCTGCCGATACTGCGCCAGCAACGCGGCCTGCCGAACGCTCGCGGCCTTGGCGGTGTCCAGGATGGAGAGAAGCTGAGTCCGCGTCTCACCGAGATACGCCAGCTCGACCGCATTGGCCTCGACCGTGACCGCCAGGTTGTCCCACTCTCCCGTCACGTTGAGAAAAGCTGCTTTAGGCATGATTTTCACCTCCTTTCCTTTTTTAGTCTCGCCGGCCGGATCAACCCAGCGCGGCGGCCAACTCCAGAACGTTCTCCGTCACCTCGCGGATGCCGTCGCGCCGCTCGCCCCGCAGGGTGACGACCGCCCGGGCTCCGGAGAGGAGCACCGACACCGGCAGCTTCATGGCGATGGAGTGCTCCGTCACGTACGCGGCGTAGGCCACGGCCACCCGGGGCTCGGGGAACGCGTACACCCGGGAAATGGCCTTGTCGTCTTTGGTCAACTGCCAGCCGGGCATGAGCTGGAGCCTCTTCGCCACCAGTTGCACCCGCTCGGCCTTGAGCCGCTCCAGGAACTCCTTCGGCGGCATCCGCCGGATTCTCTCCAGCTCCTGCTCCTCGGCCGTCATTTCGTGCGTCACTTCGTTCGTCGTCATCTGGAACCTCCTTGGGTTCTAGAAATCCGGAGCCTTCATGGCCCCGGAAAGCCGTCAGGGCCTTTCCGCCCCTAAAGTCTTCAAGACCGCCCCCGGCCGGCGGATCAGCTCCTGCGTCTCCGCGAGCGCAGCTCCGAGGTCGGCCTGGCTGTTTTCCGTGATCTGAAAGAAACGCCTCATCGCAACGAGGATGCGCATCCCGGAAGGAGAGATCGCGAAGCGCTTGTGGAGATCGTCGATCAACGCCTCGATCCGTTCCCTTTCCCCCTTGCGGACCAGGACCGAGGCGAGCTCCGCCGAGCACAGCGCCGCTTCCCTCTGCCACTTCTCGCAAAGAAAGGTTTTCCGCACGCTGTCCAGCTTCGCCTCGGCGAGATCCAGCTCCCCGGCGTGCAGTGCCCACTTGCCTTCCAGCCAATCGAGCGCCAGCGCCTCCCCGGGAGCCGTCACCGCACCCCGGAGCAACCGGCTCTCCCCGGCCAGGACCCGCGCCTCGTCCTCCTGCCCCAGCCGTGCGTGGCACACCGCGAGCCCGAGATTGCACCGGGCCAGCAGAGCGGGCGCGCGGTGCGCCGAAAGAAGCGCCCGGGCCGGCGCCAGCACTCTCGCCGCCTGCTCGAAATCCTCCTGCTCGAAGAACACGAACCCGAGCCGGCACAGGCAGACGGCCTGGCTCTCCGTCTCCCCCCGCTGCCGGAAGATCCCCACGGCCCGCCACAAGAGCGCGGTCGCCTCGTCCGGACACTCCTGGTCTTCCCGCAGCAACGCGAGCATCTGGCAGAAGAAGGCGCGCTCCCGCGAATCGGGCGCGCCCGTGAGCATCGACACCGCCGCCCGGAACTGCCGCTCCGCTCCCTCCGGATCTCCGAGCAGGCGCCGCGCGTTGGCCATCAGGCAGCGCCCCCGCGCCGCCGCGTCGTCGGCTCGCGCCGCCAGCTCGCCCTCGAAGGCCTGGTAGGTGATCCGGCACGCCAGGCTCGCCAGCTCCTCCGAGCGCCGGGGCTCCTCCGGCTGGGCCTGTTCGCCCGCGGCGAGCAGCAATTCCGCGAGATCGAGGCTCCGGAACCGCTTCTCCCGCAGCGCCTGGCCCCGCTCCCGGGGCTCCAGGGCCAGCAGCTCCCGGTAGAGCTGCCGCGCCTCGGTCTTGCGCAGGCTCTCCTCCACCGTGGAACCCCGCCGGGCAACGAGCGCCCGGGCTCTCTCCTCGTTCATGTGGTCGATCACGCAGCTCTCTCCTTGGGCCTCGCGGCCCGATCGTGTTTCGCCTCGGCCGTCCCATCTCCTGGGAGGGCGGATCAGAAACGAAGTGGATCAAATTGTAGCGATGCTGCCGAATCAGTCAACTCGGTACATATTTACGCAGGCCGAGTGGCTGGCGTCTAGGGGCGGGGAGAGTTTTTTGGCGGATTTCGTCATCCCGTTACCGGCGTCGTCCGGGCGGGGAACAACTTTCCTTGAGGGGAGCCAGGACGAGAAGAGCGACAGAGCGCAGCCTCTTCTACACATCTCGCCCGCTCGGGCGCCGTGCCCTCCGAAACCTCACCCTCTGTCTCCCTCTCCCAGGGGGAGAGGGAGGACGCATTCCAAGCGACCTTGCCTGCGTCTGGAAATCCAGGATGGGCAAGGTCGGCTGATGTACGTCCTCCCTCTCCCGGCGGGGGGTGGGAGGGAGATGGGAGAGGGAGACAGAGGGTGAGGTTTCGAAGGGCAGACCGTCCCCGGAAGCAAGATGTGTAGAAGAGGGATGGGTTTCACCTGGGGCGCCGGCCATTTTGCGCCAGTGCCGCTTTCCCGCAAATCCTGTAACAGATGCCCGCAACCCCCCGGCGTCCTCCCGCGATATCCCGCAGGCCCCTCCCCCTGCCCTGTCCCACTCCGTCCACGGCACTCTTATGTCGTAGCCGCGGAGCGCCGGGCCATGGAGGCTTGCCGCCCTTTCGCGGTGAAAGAGGACTCTGCCATGTCTCAGCGCATGCTTCGCCGGACCGTCACCGCGGGAGCTCTCGCCGCTCTCCTCGCCCTCTCCATGCCCGCCCGGGCCGAGGCCCGGGAGCTTGGAGGGAGGGGCGGTATGTTGCAGTGGCTCAGTAGCTTCTGGGAGCGCGGCGTCTCCGCGGTCTGGCCTTCGGCGCCGGCCGGGGAGGACCGGCAGCCCACCACGAAGGGCGGACTTGAAATCGATCCTGATGGCAGGCCCGCTCCCACAGCTCCAAGCGGCGGGGCGGGCGATCAGGGTCCTGGCATCGACCCGAACGGCTAGAGAACGGCATCCTCCGGGGCGGCGCCGGGCCCAGCGCCGCCCCCCTCTCTGCCGATGCGCGACGGCATGTTTTGTGAGAAAATACGCGGACCAATCCAGTGAGGAGAGCTCGTGAGCCAGCACGTCACGCCGGAGGAGATGGAGAAG
>DATHUD010000322.1:0-14563 GCA_035462575.1 Thermoanaerobaculia bacterium
TCTTCCTCGCCGAGGCGGACGAGGCAGGCCCGCAGCAGCGGGGGGACCGCGAGATCGAACGGCCGGCCGGCTTCGTTTCGCAGCAGCGCGTCCGCTTCGGGAGCGCGCGCAGCCGCGGGGAGGGTGGTCAGGTCGATCCACGGCAACTCGATCCGCGCCGCGGCGACGATCTCTTGGCGGGGCTCCCCTTCGCCCGGGAAGCCGGTGCGCAGCGATTCGTGCCTGCGGGCGGCCTCGCCCAGCGCCGCGGCCAGGGCGTCGACGCGCAACGCGCCGGAAAGCCGCAGGGCCCCCGGCACGTTGTAGGCCGCGTTTCCGGGCTCCATCCGATCAAGGAACCAGAGCCGCTGCTGGGCGAACGACAGGGGGAGAGGCCCTTCCCGGGGGACCGGGACCAGGGGCGGAGCGAGCGGGACCGCGCCGGCCCGCCGCGCCGTCTCGACGCGGGCCGCCAGGTCCGCGAGCCGCGGAGCCTCGAACAGGTCGCGCAGCGGCATCTCGACGCCGAAGGCGCTGCGCAGGCGCGACATCACCTGCGTCGCCAGCAGTGAATGCCCGCCCAGATCGAAAAAGTGATCGGCCGCCCCGACCCGCGCGAGGCCGAGGAGCCCGGCCCAGAGGCCTGCGACGACCTCTTCGACCGGCGTGCGCGGCGCGAGGTAACTCTCCTCATCGCCTTGCCGCTCCGGCTCCGGCAGAGCTTTCCGGTCCACCTTGCCGCCCGGGGTGAGGGGCAGGGCCGCGAGCGTTACGAAGGCGGCGGGCACCAGGGATTCCGGCAGCCGCTCGCGGAGCGACCGGCGCAGCTCCCCGGCGGTGGCGTCCCCGGCGACGTAGGCGACCAGCCTCAGGTCCCGCGCCACCACGGCCGCCTCGCGGACTCCGGGCAGGGAGGCGAGCGCCGCCTCGATCTCTCCCAGCTCGATGCGCAGCCCGCGGATCTTGACCTGACGGTCGAGGCGGCCGAGGAATTCGAGGCTCCCGTCCGGCAGCCAGCGCACCCGGTCGCCGGTGCGGTACATCCGCTCATGACCACCCTCGATACGGATCGGCCCCAGCGGGTTGGGGAGGAACGCGCGCGCCGTCTTCTCCGGGTCTTCGAGGTACCCGATTCCCACACAGCGGCCGGCCAGGAAGAGCTCTCCGGGCGCTCCGGCCGGGACCGGGCTCCCCGCGGCGTCCAGGACCAGGGCGGCGACGTTGTCGATGGGCCGGCCGATCGGCACGCGCTCGCGCCGCTCCTCGCCGACAGGGTGGCAGATGCAGCCGATGCTCGCCTCGGTCGGCCCGTAGAGGTTGACCGCCAGGACCTCCGGATAGAGGCGCCTGAACGTGCGCGCGGCGCCCAGGTCCATCTCCTCTCCGCCCACCACCACGGCGCGCAGGCTGGCGAGCCGTTCCCGGGGCTCGGCGCCCTCGGCCACCCGCTCCATCAGGAGGTTGAAGACCGAGGGCACGAAGTCGGCCATCGTGACCCCGTGCCGCTCGATCGCTCCGGCGAGGGAGGCGGGATCGAGCCCCCACCGGGAAGGGGTGAGGACGGTCTTGCCTCCCCGGGTGAGCGGCCAGAAGATCTGCCAGACGGCGCTGTCGTAGATGGGGCGGGTGGTCTGGAGGACGCACTCGGCCGCGGGGCCGAAGCGCCGGTCCATCCACAGGAAACGGTTGACGATCCCGCGATGCGGGACGACGACCCCCTTGGGACGCCCCGTCGAGCCGGAGGTGTAGATGGCGTAGATCGGCGCCTCCGGACCGGCCGCGCGGGCTCCCGCGAGGCCGGCGGAGAGGCCGGAGAAGCCGGAGAGGCCGGCGAGCTCGTCGAGGATCTCCCGCCGCCGCGCCTCCGGCCACTCGGGGTCGAGCGGCACGAAGGCGGCGCCGGCCCGCATCACGGCGAGCATGCCGGCGACCAGCTCCGGGCTGGAGCCCAGGACGAGCGGCACGAAGGACCCCGGCCCGACTCCCGCCGCCGCCAGGCGGGCCGCCTGCCGCCCGCTCTGCTCCAGCAGCTCGCCGTAGGTGAGATCGCCGCTCTCGGAGACGACGGCGACGGCGTCCGGGGTCCTCTCCCCCTGCGCCACGATCAGCTCGTGCAGGCAGAGGCCGGCGCGATCGTCCTCGGCGCCCGTGTCGCTCCATTCGACCAGGAGCTGATGGCGCTCCCCCTCGCTCAAGAGAGGCAGGGCCGAGACCGGCGCGTCCAGGCGCCCGCCCAGGCCGGCGAGCAGAGTCGCCAACTGCGCCTGCCAGCGCGCGGCGGTGACGCCGTCGAAGAGGTCCGCGGCGTATTCGATCTGGCCGCTCAGGCCTTCCGGGAGCTCCCGCCAGGTGAGGCTCAGGTCGAGCTTGGCGCCGCCGGCCGGGAGCGCCAGGACCTCCAGGCCGAGGCCGGGGATCGACACCGGCCCGCCCGGGGTGTTCTGCAGCACGAGCAGCACCTGGAAGAGCGGCGAGCGGCCGAGGGCGCGCTCGGGCCGCAGCTCCTCGACCAGCCGCTCGAAGGGGAGGTCCTGGTGCGCGTGGGCCGCGAGCACCGTCTCCCGGGCCCGGGCGAGGAGCTCGCGCCAGGGGAGGGCGCCCGCGGGGTTGCCGCGCAGCACCAGGGTGTTGGTGAAAAGGCCGATGAGCGCCTCGGTCTCGACCTGGGTGCGGCCGGCGGCCGGCGCGCCGATGCAGAGGTCCTCCTCCCCGGTCAGGCGGTGGAGCCACGCCTGGAACGCCGCGAGGAGCACCATGAAGAGGGTGCTCCCCTGTTGGCGCGCGACGGCGCCCAGCTCCGCGGCCAGGGCGCCGGGCAGGACGAAGGCGCGGCTGCCGCCGCGGCCCGAGGGAGCGGCCGGCCGCGGCCGGTCGGCCGGCAGGTCCAGGACGTCCGGCGCGCCCGCCAGCCGCTGCCGCCACCAGGCGAGATCGCCTTCCAGGGCCTCGCCCGCGAGCCACCGCCGCTGCCAGGCCGCGAAGTCGGCATACTGGAGCGGGAGCTCCGGCAGCGGCGAGGCGGCGCCGCAGAGGAAGGCGGGATAGAGCGCCGCCACCTCGCGGGCGAAGAGGGCGAGCGACCAGCCGTCGGCCGCGATGTGGTGCACGGTGAAGAGGACGAGGTGCTCGCCGTCCCCCAGCCGCAGGGCCCGCAGGCGCAGCAGCGGCCCGCGCGCCAGGTCGAAGGGGAGCCCGACCTCCTCGCGCACGAGCCTCGCGGCCTCGAGATCGGCCTCGGCGCGCCGCCCCCCGGGCAGCCCGGAGAAGTCGACGAGCGGCAGCGGCAGCGGGCCGGGCGGCGCGACCTCCGGCACCGGGGATCCCGAGACCTCGGCGAACGTCGTGCGCAGCACCTCATGGCGGCGGACGATCTCGGCGAGGCTGGCGGCGAGGGCCGGCAGGTCCAGGGGGCCGGTCAGCGAGAGCGCCGCGGGCATGTTGTACGCCGCCGAGCCCGGCTCCAGGCGGTCGAGGAACCAGAGCCGCTCCTGCGCGAACGACAGGGGCGAGCCCCCCTCGGCCGGCGGCCGCCGCTCTATCGGCGGCCGGCCCGCCTGCCCGCCGCGCAGCGCCTCTTCGACCCGCGACGCCAGGCCCGCCACCGTCGGCGACTCGAAGACCGCCCGCAGCGGCAGCTCCACCCCCAGGCTCCGGCGCACCCGCGAGACGACCCGGGTGGCGAGCAGCGAGTGCCCGCCCAGGGCGAAGAAGTCGTCGTGGGCGCCGGCGAGCTCGACGTCCAGCAGCTCGGCCCAGATCCCGGCCAGGATCTCCTCGACCGGCCCCCGGGGCGCCACCCAGCTCCCCGCGGTCCCGCGCTCCGGCGCCGGCAGCGCCCGCCGGTCCAGCTTGCCGTTGGGGGTCAGCGGCAGCTTCTCCAGGAGGACGAACGCGGCCGGCACCATGTAGTCGGGCAGTTGCTCGCAGAGGAACGCCCGCAGCGCGGCCGGCTCGGGCGCGCCCTCCGGGGCCGGCGCCACATAGGCCGCGAGGTATCTCTCCCCGCCGTCCTCGCGCGCCACCACCGCCGCCTCGCGCACCCCGGGGTGGCCGGCCAGCGCGGCCTCGACCTCCCCGGTCTCGATCCGGAAACCCCGGATCTTGACCTGCCCGTCGGCCCGGCCCAGGAACTCGAGCTCGCCGCCGGGCAGCCGCCGCGCGAGATCGCCCGTCCGGTAGAGCCGCGCTCCCGGCTCGCCGCCGCCGTCGGGGACGAACCGCTCGGCGGTCAGATCCGGCCGCTGCCAGTACCCGACCGCGAGGTACGGGCTCGAGATCCCGATCTCGCCCGTGCCCCAGACCGCGGGCTGCTCCCCGGCGCCGTTTTGGACGCGGACCCGGGTCTCCTCGACCGGCCAGCCGACCGGCAGGCTGGCGCGGGCGATCGGCTCGCCAGGGTCCAGGAACCTCTGCAGGGTGAGGGTCGACTCGGTGGGGCCCAGGCCGTTGACCAGCCGGCAGCCGGGTGCGAAGGTCTCCCGGAGCCTCTCCAGATCCTGCCGGCGGGACTCCTCGCCGCCGAGCACGACCAGCCGGAGGGCGGGGAAGCTCTCCCCGGGGGCCAGGCCGTCCAGAAAGGCGCGGTACACCGTGGGCGTCGAGTGGTAGACCGTGACCGCCTGCTCCGCGAGCCACCTCCCCAGCCCCTCCGGCCCGTCGCCCTTCAAGTCCCACAGGCAGAGGGCCGCGCCGTTCAACAGGGCGCCGAACAGGTCCATGACCGCGGCGTCGAAGCTGTACGAGGCGAGGAGCAGCACCCGGTCGGCCGGCCCGAGGCCGAGCCGCAGGCTGTAGTTGCGGATGTGGCCGAGAACGTTCTGCTGGCTCTGCATCACGCCCTTGGGCCGGCCGGTCGAGCCCGAGGTGTAGAGCAGATAGGCGAGCGCCTCCGGAGGCACCGGCGGCGGCGCCCAGCCTTCCGGAGCGGGCGGCAGCTCGCCGAAGCCCGCGACCGGCAGCTCCGCCGTCAGCTCCCGGGCGAGGGCGCGCCGGTCGTCGCCGGCCAGCACCGCTCCCGCGCCGGAATCGGCCAGCATGTAGAGCAGGCGCTCGCGCGGATAGGAAGGGTCCAGGGGCACGTAGGTCTTCCCCGCGGCGAGCGCGCCCAGCACCGCGGCCACCATGGCGGGCCCTGGAGAGAAGAGCAGGGCGACCCGGTCCTCCCGGAAGCCCCGGAGCGCGAGCAGCGCGTGCGCGACGCGATCGGCCTCGCGCGCCAGCTCGGCGTAGGTCCAGGCGCCCTCCCGCGACACCACGGCCGGCCTTCCCGCGTGCGCCGCGGCCTGCGCCGCGAAGCGCTCCGCGATCGAGCGTCCGAGCGCTTCGCGCGGGAAACCGTCGCCGGCTTCCGCGGTCCACGGGCACCGGCCCCCGTCCCAGGCGGCTGCCGGCGGCAGCTCGGACAGACGCAGGTCCGTCCCGGCCGCAAGGCCCGCGAGCAGCGCCTCGAAATGGGCGAGAAGATCGTCGATCTGGGCCGGCGCGAAGAGGTCCTTTCGATAGACCGCCTGCAGAAAGATCCCGTCCGCCTGCGGACCGGCGTAGATCTCGAGATCGAACTTGGCGAAGGGCTCGGCCGCGCTCAGCCGCTCGAGGACCAGCCCCGGCAGCTCGAGGCGCTCGCTCCCCGCGCCGAAGCCGAGCCAGTTGAGCGCGACCTGGAAGAGCGGCGTCCGGGACAGGTCGCGCTCCAGGCGGAGCTCCCCGAGCAGGCTCTCGAACGGCACGTCCTGGTGGTCGAACGCCCCCAGCGCCGTCTCGCGCACCCGGCCCAGGAGCTCGCGGGCCGTGGGATCTCCGGACAGATCGACCCGCAGGGCGAGGGTGTTCAGGAAGCAGCCGATCAGCCCCTCGGTCTCCGCCCGCGTGCGGCCGGCGATGGGCGTCCCCAGCACCAGGTCGTCCTGCCCGGTGTAGCGGTGGAGCAGGGCCGCCAGGGCCGCGAGCAGGGTCATGAAGGGGGTCGTCCCCTCGCGGCGGCCCAGCTCTTCGATGCGGCGGGAGAGCTCCGGCGCGAGGAGCCGCCCGGCGGCCGCTCCCCGCGAGGTCTGCACCGCCGGATAGGGATGCTCCATCGGCAGCTCGAGGGGGGCGGGGGCGAAGGCGAGCTGCCGCTGCCACCAGGAGAGCTGCTCGGCGAGGACCGGATCGCGATGCCCGCTGCGCTGCCAGACGGCGAAGTCGGCGTAGCGCACGGGGAGCGGCGGGAGCCCCTCGCGCCGCTCGGCGGAGGCGCCCCGGTAGAGCGTTGCCAGCTCGCGCAGGAGGAGATCCAGAGACCAGCCGTCGCCCGCGATGTGGTGGAGGGTCAGCAGGAACCGGTGCTCGCCGGCCGCGAGCCGCAGCAGCAGCGCCCGCAGGACCGGCCCGTGGGCCAGGTCGAACGGCCGCTTCGCCTCGCCGGCCGTCAGCCGCAGGGCCTCCAGCTCCTTTGCGCCGCCGGGGAGCGCCGCCAGATCGACGAGCGGCAGGGGCAGCGGCGCGGGCGCGGCCACCACCTGCACCGGCTCTCCGGCGCGGACGCGGAAGGTGGTGCGCAGCGGCTCGTGACGGGCCACGATCGCCGACAGGACGCCGGCCAGCACCGCTTGATCGAGGTCCCCCGCGAGCCGCACCGCGAGCGGCAGGTTGTAGGCAGGGCTGTCCGGCTCGAGCTCGTGGAGGAACCAGAGCCGCCGCTGGGCGAAGGACAGCGGCAGGTCGACGTCCCGGGGCGCCGGCTCCATCGGCGCCGCGGGCAGGGCGCCGCCCCGGCGCCGGTCCTCGACCGCCGCCGCCACCCCGGCCACGGTCGGAGACGCGAAGAACGCCCGCAGCGGCAGGTCGACCCCGAGGGCGCCGCGCAGCCGCGAGACCACCTGCGTCGCGAGCAGCGAGTGCCCGCCGAGGGCGAAGAAGTCGTCCTCCCGGCCCACCGGGCCTCTCCCCAGGACCTCGGCCCAGGCCCCGGCCACGAGCTCCTCGACCGGTGTGCGCGGCGCGGTCCCGGCCCCCGGGAGCTCCTGGGCGGGCGCCGGCAGCGCCCGGCGGTCGACCTTGCCGGTCGCCGTCCGCGGCAGGGCCTCGAGCATCACGAAGCGGCCCGGCACCATGTAGGCCGGGAGCTTCGAGCGCAGGTAGTCCCGCAGCTCGCCGGCCGCCGCGCCGTCCGCGGCCGGCACCACGTAGGCGACCAGATCCCGCCCTCCCGGCAGGTCCTCCCGCGCCAGCACCACGGCCTCGGCGACCCACGGGTGGGCCGCGAGCGCCGCCTCGATCTCTCCCAGCTCGATGCGGAAGCCCCGCACCTTCACCTGGTGGTCGACGCGGCCCAGGAAGTCGATCTCGCCCGAAGGCAGGCGCCGCGCGAGGTCGCCGGTCCGGTACATCCGCTCACCGGGAGCCGCCCCCCAGGGGTCGGGCAGGAAGCGCTCGGCGGTCAGCTCCGGCCGGCCCAGGTAGCCCCGGGCGAGGCCCCTGCCGGCCAGGAAGAGCTCGCCAGGCACTCCTACCGGCGCCGGCCGCAGATGCCGGTCCAGCAGATACGCCCGCGTGCCCGGCAGCGGGCCCCCCACCGTCACCCGGACGGCGCCGGGCTCCACCTCCGAAACGGTGGAGTAGGTCGTGTCCTCCGAGGGGCCGTAGAGGTTGAGCAGCCGGCGCACCTGCGGGTGCTCGCGGACCCGCGCGGCGAGGCCGGGCCGGAGCGGCTCGCCCGCCAGGCAGACGGTGCCGAGGCGCGGCGGCAGCTCCCCCGCGGCCAGCTCGGCCATCGCCGAGGGCACCGTGTTCAACAGGGTGACCTCCGCGGCCGCGGCGAGGCGGGGCAGCTCCAGGGCGTTGTCCGCGAGGATCGCCGTGCCGCCCCAGGACAGCGGCGCGAACAGCTCGAAAACGGAGAGATCGAAGCAGACGGAGGTCGAGGCCAGGACGCCGGAGAGCTCCTCGTCCGAGAAGGCCGCGCGCGCCCAGCGCATCCGCTCGACCGCGCTCCGGTGCTCGCTGGCGACGCCCTTGGGACGGCCCGTCGAGCCCGAGGTGTAGATGACGTAGGCCAGGTTCCCGGGGCGCGTCCACGGCTCGGGGTCGGCCCCGCTCTCCCGGCCGGCGGCGCCGCCGGGCTCGTCCAGGAGCACGCGCCATACCCCCGGCAAGGGCAGAGCGGCGGCGAGCCGCCCCTCGGTGACGAGCGCCGCGAGGCCCGCATCCCCGGCCATCAGCTCCAGGCGCTCCCGCGGATAGGCCGGATCGAGCGGCACGTAGGCGCCGCCCGCCTTCAACGTCCCGAGGAGGGCCACGGCCAGCTCCGGCTTGCGGTCGAGGAGCACGCCCACCCGGCCTTCCGGCTTCACCCCGAGCCGGCGCAGGTGGTGCGCGAGCTGGTTGGCCCGCCGGTTGAGCTCCGCGTAGGTCGCGTCGCCCTCCGCGTGGCGTACCGCCGCCGCCCCGGGCGTGCGCGCCGCCTGCGCCGCAAACAGCTCGTGAAGGCCCAGGTCCCACGGCGCGTCCGCCCCGGCCCGGTCCCACTCCGAGAGCAACTGCCGCTCCTCCGCCGCGCTCAGCAGCGGAAGCTCCGAGACGCGGCGCTCCGCGCCGCCGGCGAGCCCGCCGAGAAGGGTTTCCAGGCGGTCCAGCATCCGGCGCACCGTGGCGCCGTCGAACAGATCCTCGCTGTGCTCCATCCAGCCGGCCAGAGCGCCGTCCTGTTCCGTCAGCGACAGGGTGAGGTCGAAACGGGAGGTGCCGTTGTCCACTTCGAGGAGACTCGCCTCCAGCCCCGGAAGGCCGAGGCGCGGCAGCGGCGTGTTCTGCAGGACCAGCATGGCCTGAAACAGCGGATTCCGGCTCAGGTCGCGCTCCGGATCGAGCTCCTCCACGAGCCTTTCGAACGGCACGTCCTGGCGGTCGAAGGCTTCGAGGGTTGCCGTCCGCGTGCGCGCCAGCAGCTCCCGCAGCGCCGGATCGCTCCGCAGATCCCCGCGCAGCACCAGGGTGTTGACGAAAAACCCGATCAACCCTTCCACCTCGACCCGGCCGCGGCCGGCGGCCGGCGATCCCACGAGCAGATCGTCCTGCCCGCCCTGGCGGGCCAGCAGGATCTGGAACGCCGACAGGAGCACCATGTAGAGGGTCGCCCCCTCCCGCCGGCCGAGGGACCGCAGGGCGAGGACGAGCTCGCCGCCGAGGAGGAGCGGCTCGCGGCGGCCGCGGAAGCTCTGGGCCGGCGGACGCGGACGGTCGCTCGGCAGGTCGAGGACCGTGGGCGCTCCCTCCAGGTACCCGCGCCACCAGGCGAGCCGGGATTCGAGAGCCCCCTCGGCGAGCCGGCGGCGCTGCCAGACCGCGCAGTCGGCGGACTGGACCGGCAGCTCCGGCAGGGGAGACGGCCGGCCTTGGGAGAAGGCTTCGTAGAGCTCCGCCACCTCGCGCACCAGCACCCCCATCGACCAGCCGTCGGACACGATGTGGTGCAAAGTCAGCAGAAGGACGTGCTCCCGCTCCCCCCGCCTCACCAGCGTGGCCCGGGCCAGCGGTCCCCGTTCGAGGTCGAACGGCCGCTGCGCCTCCGCGACCGCAAGCCGGAGCAGCTCGGGCTCGCGCAGGGCCTCCGGGCAGCCTGTCAGGTCGACCGCCGGCAGCTTGAGGACCGGCCGGCCGCCGATCTGCTGGACCGGGCCCTCCGGGGTCTCGAGAAAAGTGGTCCGCAAGGCTTCGTGGCGGCGCGAGACCTCGGCGAGCGCGGCCGCCAGCGCCGGGACGGAGAGGTCCCCGGCCAACCGCAGGCCCGCGGGGATGTTGTACGCCGCGCACCCCGGAGCCAGCCGGTCGAGGAACCAGAGGCGCTCCTGGGCGAAGGAGAGCGGGAGGGGACGGCCGCGCGGCGCCCGCGAGAGCGGCGGCTCCTCCGGCCCGGCCGTCCCGCCCCGCAGCTCCCGGTCCACGGCCCCGGCGAGCTGCGCCACGGTCGGGTGCTCGAAGAGCGTGGCCAGCGTCAGGCTGACGCCGAGCGCGCCGTGCAGCCGGGACACGGCCTGGGCGGCGAGCAGCGAGTGGCCGCCGAGCTCGAAGAGATCGTCGTGGACGCCGATCCATTCCAGGCCCAGGAGGTCCGCCCAGATCCCGGCCAGCAGCTCCTCGGTGGGCGTCCGCGGGGCCGCCCCGTCTTCGGAGGGCGTGGCGGCCGCCGGGGTCGTCGCCACGGCGCTGCGCCCAAAGACGCTCAATTCCCCGGCCACGTAAGCCTCGCGGCAGGCCCGGCGGCGCACCTTGCCGCTCGACGTGCGCGGCAGGGTCTCGGGGAGGATCAGCACCACGTCGGAGACCGCGGCCTCGTGCTCCTCGGCGAAGGCGGCGCGGATCGCGGCGGCGATCTCGGCCGCGTCCGCGCGCGGCCGGCGCCGCACCTCGTGCACCAGCACCAGCCGCTCCTCCCCGGAGGACTCGACCGAGCCGGACTCGACCGAGCCCGACTTGACGGAGAAGGCCGCGCCGCCGCCGGGCCGCAGGTCCGGATGGCTGTTCCCGGCCGTCAGCTCCAGGTCCTGCGGATAGAAGTTGCGCCCGCGCAGGATGATCAGGTCCTTGATCCGGCCGGTGACGTACAGCTCCCCTCCGCCCAGAAACCCGAGGTCGCCGGTGCGCAGGAAGGCCGGCCCCCCGGCCCTCTCCCCGGAACCGGCCAGACGCGCGCCGAAGGTCTCCGCGGTCTCCTCGGGCCGCCCCCAGTAACCGCGGGCCACGCTCTGCCCGGCGATCCAGATCTCGCCGATCCGGCCGGACGGGAGCGGCTCCGCCGTCTCCGGATTCACGATGACGACCGCCTGGCCCCCCAGCGGCCGGCCGCAGCCGGCGAGGGGGCGCGCGCCGGGCTCGCCGGGCTCCGCCGGCTCGGCCACACCCCGCTCCAGCGCGGCGGCGCGGAAGCTTGAGACGCGCGGCGGATCGGCCGGGGACCCGCCGGAGACCATGAGCGTGGCCTCCGCCAGGCCGTAGCAGGGATAGGCGGCCGCGGCGCGGAAGCCGTAGGGGGCGAGCGCCGCCGCAAAGCTTTCCAGGGTCTTCGGGAGCACCGGCTCGGCGCCGTTGAAAGCCACCCGCCAGGAGGAGAGGTCGATCCCCGCGAGGTCCGCCCCCTCGGCCCGGCGCGCGCACAGGTCGTAGGCGAAATTGGGGCCGCCGCTCGTCGTGCCGCCATAGCGCGAGATCGCCCGCAGCCAGCGCGAGGGTTTCTGGAGAAAGGCGACCGGCGCCATCAGCACGCACGGCGCGCCCACCCAGACGGCCTGCAGAAGGTTCCCGATCAGCCCGAGGTCGTGGTAGACCGGCAGCCAGGAGACGAAGACCGACTCCTCCGAATGGCCGCAGGCCTCCTCGATCACCCGCTGGTTGTGGACCAGGTTGGCCTCGGTGACCATCACCCCCTTGGGCGTCGCGGTCGAGCCCGAGGTGTATTGGAGGAAGGCCACGGCGTCCCCGTCCGGAGCCGGGTAGGACCAGCCGGCCGGTGCAGGGTCGAGCTCGCCGGTGGCGATCCAGGAGACCGCCGCGCCTTCGGGCGTGCGCTCCAGCCAGCCGCGCACCCGCTGCAACGAAGCCCCTGCGGCGAGCGCGACCGCCGGCTCCGCATCGGCGAGGATGGCGAGCAGCCGGGGCATCATGCGCGGCGAGCGCGGCGGATAGGCCGGCACCGCGATCACCCCGGCGTACAGGCACCCGAAAAAGGCCGCGACGAAGTCGAGCCCCGGAGGATAGAGAAGGAGGGCGCGTTCCCCCGCCTTGACAGAACGGCTCAACGCCGCGGCGATCGCCCGGGCCCGCGCATCCAGGCCGGCGTAGGTGAGGCGCTCCTGCTCCTCCTCGCCTTCTGCCAGGAAAATGTAGGCCGTGCGGTCTGGAGTCCGGGCTGCTCGATCGATGAGAGCGGCGGCTACGGAGGCGTAAAATATAGGTTCAGGCATCACAATCTTACAAGAATACAAGTCCCTGCCGCCGGCGAGTGCGGCTTGAGCAGCGCTGCGCAGGGACCTACATCGTACGGTGCCAATCCCGGTGAGAACGGGACATCGGGATCGAAACTCGTTGCGTCCAGGCGCCGGAGCCACCCGGAACGCCGTCGGCCTCCACCCCCTGCCCTGCCCGGATCGCCCCCTGAGTTGTAGCTGTCCGTATACGGAAGACGAGGGGCACAGGTTGACCCGCGGCGGAGCACACTCGGCGGACGCCTCTTCGCCCCAACGAGGGCTCTGTCAATCTGCTGGGAGCGCCGGCATCTTGCCGGCCCTCTAATCAAAAACGAAGGAAGAAGCCGGCAGAATGCCGATGCTCCCAGCAGTTGAATTGGGTTCAGTGGGTCTCAGAAGCCCGGCCCAACGAGTTACAGGCCGCGCGCCCCGCCCGCCCGGGGAGGCGGGGCGCGGGCAGGTGAAAGGCCTCCCGTCCGGGGAGGCCGTGGCCCCGGCGGAGAGGGACTTCAGTTGTCAAAGAGCCGAGGCCCCTCCGGAGCCCCAAGGGGCGCCCGGAGGAAGCAGCCTGGCCGGCGTTCTCGCCGGCGCGCCAAGGGCTTTGCTGCAGCCTCATGGGTGACAGCATCGCTGAGAAGATGATGATTTGTCAATAGGGAGGTTGGTGAGGTGGGGGCTCACAATCCATAAGCCGCATCCTGCGCGGAGCTCGCGGTCCATCGTCCCGGGGGCCGAGGGGCGGCTCCCAAGCACTTCGTCGGCCATCTCCGCAGAGCGTCTGAACTGGCCGGCTTTGCTACAATCTCGAGAGCAGCAGGCCTCGTTGACGAGTAGCCAGGTCGCGCAATCGTCGTCGATCCGATGAGCGCGCTCGCGTGAGCAGGGTCAGGAGTAGCGGCTTGCTCCGGCGCCGCACCTGCGGGAACAGCTTGACCGGACTGCTGAGGAGGACTGTAGACGACGTATGAGCCGCCTCGAAGACCTTCAGCCCAACGCCTCTCTCCGAGGCGTCCTCCCGAATACCCTGGTAACGATGGTCAGTGAGAGCCGCGTCCCCGGCACCGGCAAGCTGCGCTTCCTCGAAGTGAAAGGCCGCATCTCCGGCGCGGAGACCGTCACCGTGACGCGCAACGAGATCCTCTACTCGCTCAACAAGCCGGACGACTTCATCCTCGCCCTCGTCGAATTTCTGGATGAGGACACGCACCGCACGCACTACCTACGGCAGCCCTTCCGGCGCGAGCCCGACTTTGGGGTAACGAGTGTGAACTACGACTTCGCCGAGCTGCTGGCGCGGGCGGAGGCGCCGCGATGAAGGTGTCTGAACGCCAGCTTGAAGATTGGCTCTCTGCTAGAGAGCACGAGCATCTAGAATTCAAGGAAGCTAAAAGCAACTTCCATTTCGAGAAGCTCGTGAAGTATTGCTCGGCGCTTGCGAATGAGGGTGGTGGCTCTATCATCTTGGGCGTCACCGACGCCCGCCCTCGCCGCGTTGTTGGAAGCTCCGCATTCCCGAACCTCGAGCGCACAAAGGCCGGGCTCGTCGAAAAGCTCCGATTACGGATCGAAGCCCACGACATCATCCACCCGCATGGCCGGGTTGTGGTCTTCACCGCTCCGGCGCGCCCGCTCGGTATGCCCATCCCGGTCGACGGCGGGTACTGGATGCGTGCCGGAGAGGATCTGGTGCCGATGACCCCCGACATGCTGCGGCGCATCTTTGCCGAAGCTGGCCCTGACTTCTCCGCCGAGGTCTGTCCTGGAGCGAGCCTGGCCGACCTCGATCCGGCTGCCATCGATCAATTCCGCGAACGCTGGACACGAACCTCTGGCCTTCAGGCTCTTGCCAACCGCTCGGCAGAGAGACTCCTACGTGACGCTGAATTGCTGGTAGATGGGGGTGTCACCTATGCAGCGCTCATCCTCCTTGGGACTCGCCAGGCGCTTGGCCGCTACCTGGCACAGGCCGAAGTCGTTTTCGAGTATCGCTCCACGCCTCGGCCGGGTCCCGCGAACCAGCGCGAGGAGTTCCGCCAGGGTTTCTTGCTGTTCTATGACCGGCTCTGGGATCTCATCAATCTCCGGAACGATCAACAGCATTTTCAGCACGGCATGGTCATGCATCCCGTGCCGACCTTTAGCGAAACCTCCGTGCGCGAGGCCGTTCTGAACGCGGTCGGACATCGCGACTACCGTCATCCCGGCTCGGTGTTCGTTCGTCAATTCTCCCGCCGGATCGAGATCGTGAGCCCCGGCGGCTTTCCTCCCGGCATTACGGCCGAGAACATCCTCGACAAGCAACTACCACGCAACCGCCGCATAGCCGAGACTTTTGCACGATGCGGGCTGGTCGAGCGTTCCGGGCAAGGCGCAATGCTGTTCATTTAACGATCTCGATGCCGACAGGGGTTCGAGTCGGGGGGGTTCTCTTAGACCGGCTGCGGGTAGGGAATTTGCTGACTTTCCGTTTCACCGCGCGAGGGTTGTGGCGTCCCCGGCTGGAAACGACTCGGCTCTCAAGGATCTCGTTGAGCACGGCCTCATGAAGTTTCTTCGTGACCTGAGGGGGGAAATGCGACGACGGTCATAAGCTTACGCTTGACAACTCGGACTGAGTGGACGAAAGAGAGCTCATCCGGATCAAC
>DATHUD010000323.1:0-8086 GCA_035462575.1 Thermoanaerobaculia bacterium
CCCACCGCTTCGATCGCCATGACGAAGAAGGCGAAGACGATCATTCCCGCCAGGACCCCGACGATACTGCGCACCACACTACCCATGCCGTTGCCTCCTTGCCTGTCCCCTGGAGCGTATTTCCGGGGCAAGGCGTTTCTCCCGGCGGAGCCTACATCAACACGGCTGGCCTGCTGCTACCGCCATACTTACGCGCACAAAATATAGCGTCTTGAGAGGCCTGCCTCCCCACAGCTTGTTCAACGTCCCGGACGGTGCTACCCTTGTCCCAGGGGCAGTCGTTGCGCCTGGGCGACAAATGTCCCCGGCGTAGAGATCTTCGAAATGCCTCTATACTGTCCAGGAAGAGGCACCACCCATGGCACGATCGATAAGGGGCGAACCCCTCAACCCGAAGCTCGAGGCTGTACTGGCCCAGCTCTGTCGAAAGCTTGGTGCGATGACGACAACTCGCGCCGTAAAGCTCCCATACCTCGTCGACGTCGTGGCTACTCACTACCTGGGTGCGCCGATCACGGAAGGCACCCACGAAACGTGGGACCATGGTGTCGTGACTCGTGAGGTCTGGACCTACATCCAGCAGGGCGGCGAAATCAACGGTCCCTTCGTCATCCGTGACCACAACTACTCGGAGACCGGGAAGCAGATCTCTGTTGCCGGCGAGCCGGAAGAAGACCTTACCCCTGAGGAAGAAGCGATCGTCGACAGGGTGGCTGAGGCCTATGGGGGATTGGATGCCGCAAGCCTGGGCAAGCTGACCAAATCCTTGAACACACAATTCGAAGCCAGGGTTTGGGGCAAGAATCAGAAAGCCCTGGTTGACGAAGATGCGTTCGCTCGCTTGTCGGACAGCTATCAGTCCCTCTATGGCAGGCTGCCCCATCTGGATTTCTCCGATGAGAAGGATTGGGGGGAACCGATCACGGATCCACATGAATATCTAAGGCGAAAGCTTGGTGGATAGACCGGTCCTTCCTTACGAGCCCACTTGGCTTGACAAACCCTTCAGAAAAGACCTGGAACGACTCTCCGAGAGAGATCGGAATCATTGTATCCAGTCGCTGGGGGACCTGATCTCCGCCCTGAAGAGCTGCAACCATCCTCTGACCGATCCCAACCTTCAACCCTGGCGCCCGTCCGCTTACAAAGGCGTCGTCAAGATCAAAGGCGGACACTTGGCGGAATACCGCTTTCCCGGGACTCTGCGGGTGATCGCCTGCTACTTCGAAGAGCGGCCCGAGATCCTTCTCGTCACGGTGACGATCAAGCATGACCACGACCGGATGAAACGGCTGCTCAAGGAGCACGGCAGCTCGCTTCCCTCCTACTTTTGAAGTCCGGCCAGCGCCTCCCGGGCCGTGCGCAGGAACGCCTGGACGGCCGGGCGCTCTCCGCCGGCGCGCCAGCAGAGGGTGATCGGGGATTTCCGGGTCGCGTTGCCGAGCGGGCGGTAGGCGACGTCGCCCCACTTGAGCTTCCGGAAGGATTCGGGCACGAGGGACACTCCCATGCCGGCCTCCACGAGCCCCACGATGGTCAGCCACTCCTGCGCTTCCTGGACGACCCGGGGATGGAAGCCCGCCTCCTGGCAGAGCGCCAGGATGCGGTCGTAGAGCCCGGGCGCAATGGGCCGCGGGAAGTGGACGAACGGCTCGTTCGCGAGGGCAGAGAGGTCGATCCGCCTCGGGGCCGCCAGCGGGTGCTCGGGCGGGAGCACGGCCACGAACGCCTCCTCCCCCACCGGCTCGCAGAGGATCTCCGGGTCCGCGGGCGCGGGCTCGCGGAGGAATCCGACGTCGATCTGCCCTTCGCGCAGAGCCGCCACCTGGCCGGCCGACGACATCTCTCGCAGTTGCAGGTCGACCTCCGGAAAACCTTTCCGAAAGGCGCGGACGACCGGGGGGACGACGGAGAGGATCATCGACGCGGCAAAGCCCACCATCACGGTCCCCACCTCGCCGCGCGCCGCCCGGTGCGTGGCCTCCACCCCCTGCTCCACCTGGGCGAGCGCGCGCCGCGCGGCGGGGAGGAGCGCCTCGCCTGCCGCGGTCAGCCGCACGCGGGGCCGACGCTCGAAAAGCTCGTGCCCCACCATGGCCTCCAGGCGCTGGATCTGCTGGCTCAACGGCGGCTGGGCCATGCCGAGCCGCTCCGCCGCCCGGCTGAAGCTCAGCTCCTCGGCGACCGCGAGGAAGTAGCGCAGGTGGCGGAGCTCGATGTCATTCATGGGCGCCTATTGTATGGACCCTCCGGCCGGCGGCAGCTTCGGAGCGGCGATCGCGGGCGGGTTCTTCTTCAACTGCTCCAGCAGGACCTCGACCGCCTTCTCCAACTGGGGATCGCGCCCCTGGGCGATCAGGTCCGGCCGCGCGTCGACCAGGATGTCGGGCTCGACCCCCTTGTTCTCCGCGATCCATTCGCCCGTCTCCGGATCGAAACGCGTATAGCCGGGCGCGGAGAGGGCGCTGCCGTCCATCAGCCCACGGACCTCGTTGATGCCCACGAGAGCACCCATCGTCCGCGTCCCGATCAGCATCCCAAGGCCGGAATCGCGGAACATCCACGGCGTCAGGTCGCCGCCCGAGCCCGCGTAGCCGTTGATCAGCATGGCCTTCGGCCCGTTGATCGCCGCCACCTCGCTGCCGCCGTTCCACTTGCGGTAGAGAACGTTCGTCTGCCAGCGGCGGGCGAGCGTCGGCAGCACCATGGGCTGCGGATTTCCCCCGCGGTTGTAGCGCGAGTCCAGGATGATGGCGTCCTTGTCCGCCTGGCCGTAGAAGCCGCGGATGAACGCGATCTGGCCCCCTTCGGCCGTGTTCGGATAGTGGATGTAGGCGATCCGGCCACCCGACATCTCGGCGACCTTCCTGCGGTTGCCCTCCACCCACTCGTAATAGCGGAGGTTCGCCTCGCTCCGGAGCGGCCGGACCTCGATTTTCCGCGCCCCTTCGAGCGTGGGCCGGTCGTTCACGGTGAGCGTGACGACCCGGTCCGCCTTGTTGATCAACAGGGAATTCGGGTGGACCGTGGCGTCGACCGGGCGCCCGTCGATCTCCAGGAGATAGTCGCCCGCTTTCACGTCCACGCCCGGCTCGCCCAGGGGACCGCGCCAGGTTTCATCGGTCAACGTGCCGGGATAGATCCGTTTGAAACGCACCCACCGGCCGCTCGCCTCGTAGTCCGCGCCGAGCAGGGCGGCGCTCGCCGCGCGGTCGTTCGCGCCGGGCTCCTCGGGAGCGTCGTAAGTGTACGCGTGCGAGGTTGCAAGCTCGCCTAAGAGAAGGCCCAGAACGTGTTTGAAATCAGCCGCGCTCGCGACCGCCGGCAGATACCGCTCGTAGCGCTGGCCGACCGCCTTCCAGTCGAGCCCTCCCATGTCCGCGCGGAAGAAGTTGTCCCTCTCGAAGCGCCAGGCTTCCCAGAACATCTGCCGCCACTCCGCGCGCGGATCGACCCAGGCCTCCAAAGCGCCCGTGTCCACCTTGCCCGCGCCGTGGGTCACGCCGGGCTTGATCTCGACCGCGCCTAAAACGTCGTCCGCGAAATAGACGAGCCGGGTACGGTCCGGATTGAAGTTGAATTCGATCTCCGGCCCCTCGTAGATCGTCACCGTCTCTTTGGACGCCAGATCGAATTTCCGGAGCTTGCCCCCGGTATAGTGATACACGCCGTTCTTCGTGCCAAAGAGCGCGCCGGGCTCCCCGGGAGGGACCGGCAGCGCGACGATGCGGCCGGCCAGGCCTTCGAGATCGATCCGCACGGAAACCGTCTTCTCGTCCTCTTTCTTTTCCTCCTTCGTCTCCCCCTCGGGTTTCGGGAAGAGCGGGTTGCGCAGATCCTTGGTCAACGGGATGACGTAGATTCCGTCCGCCTTCTCGACCTTGAGGCTCTCCTCGAACCGGCCGGAGGTCGGAGCGAACGTCCTCGCGGAAGTGAAATAAAGGTATTGTCCCGTGTGGTCGAAGGTGACGTTGCCGTCGTCGTAGAGCCCGTCCGTCACCCGCGTCTTCTTCCCCGTGGCCACCTCGTAGAGATGGATCACGCCGAACCCGGTCGCGACGGGATCGGTATACGCGATCCATCGTCCGTCCGGCGACCAGTCGAAGGAGAGCGTGCCCCAGTATTGGGGCTTGAAGACCAGCGTCGCCCGGCGCGTCTCCGGATCGAGGAGGAACGACTCGTAGTCCTCGGTCCAGTAGACGATCTTCTTGTTGTCCGGCGACCACGAGAACCCGAGGATGCTCGAACCGGTGTGATCGCTCACCGGCTTCGCGTCCCCACCCGAGGCCGGCCGCGCGAGGATCTGGAACTCCCCGGAAGCGTCGCTCAGCCAGGCGATCGTCTTGCCGTCCGGAGACCAGCGCGGCCAACCTTCCCGGATTCCCGGCGTGGCCGTCAGGTTCCGCGCGTCCCCGCCTTTGACCGGAACGTCGAAGATCTCGCCCCGGGCCTCGACCGCCACTCTTGTACCGTCGGGCGAGAGCGAGGGCGAGGAGATCTTCTTGCCGACCTTGAGCATGTGGGGCCGCGTGGAGAGCTCGTCGCTCGTGACCGCGAAGCGCAGCGTCTCGTCCCGGCCCGTGGCGAGGTCGTAGGCGTGAAGCGCCCCGTCCTGCTCGTAGACGATCGTCTTTCCGTCCGTGGAGGGCCACCTTATGTCGGCGTCCGAAAACTTCGTGAGCTGCGTCTCCCGTCCTGTTGCCAGATCGTGCCGGTAGAGGTTCACGGTTCCCTGATTGCGATCGCTCACGAAATAGATCGCATTTCCGACGACCATCGGAAACCAGGAGTTGCCCCCCTCGTTGGGCAGCTCCGAATAGTTGTTGGACTTGAGGTCATAGATCGAGATCGCGCCGCTCATCCCGCCCCGGTAGCGGCGCCAGTTCCGCGCGTAGGCATTCGTCCGGTTGTAGGCGACGCGCCGTCCGTCGGGGAAGAAGGAGCCGTTCGTGATCTCGTGGACCGGCGTCTCGACCGGCAGCCCGCCCTCGGGCGCCACGAGCCACAGCCGGTCCTGGCGCTCGATGAAGCCGCCCGCGCCCGAGGCATAGGCGATCTTTCCGTCCGGAGTCCAGCCGACCAGCCCCTCGGCGAACGGATCGAACGTGAGCCTCCGGGGCGAGCCCCCCTCGATCGGCATCACGTAGATGTCGGGATTGCCGTCGTAGGACGCCTGAAAGGCGACCCTGCCGCCGTCGGGCGAGATCCTGGCGCGGACCTCGTCGCCCCGGTGGGTCGTGAGCCGGCGGGCAGAGCCGCCCTTGCGGTCGGCCACCCAGAGATCCGACGCGTAGGTGAACACCACGGTGTCGCCGTGGACCGCCGGGAAACGGAACAGGCGCATCTCCTGCGCCCGCAAGGCTTGCGAGGCGAAGAGGCCCGCCAGGATCAGAAAGACGAGCAGGAACCGGTTCAACGTGAGCTCCTCCATGCCGTGGAGCGGCGGACCGCTCCGGATCTGCTACGAACGTAGCATTCGGGAGGAGATCACGTCCAATATATGACAGAGGGGTATCCCATATCTCCAGGATATAGGGACTACTACCAACGATAATGCCCGAGGATCTCGAAGGCGAAGAGGACGTCTTCCTTCCGCGCGCCGGAGCCGATGTTGTGGACGACGTAGCGGCGCCCCGTTCCGGGCACCCGGTCCTCCGCCATCACACCCACGTGGAGCAGCCCGTTCGACAGACGCCACGCGACCACGTCCCCGGGCTCGTAGGCGCCGTCTTTGGGGACGCTCTTGCCCTTGCGCTCGAAGAACTTCATGAGGTTGGGGACCCGGCGGTGGTCGATGTTCCTGTCCGGACGGCTCATCCCCCAGGTGCGCGGATAGGCGGAGAAATTCTTCTTCATGTCCTCGTGGACCTCCACCTGGAGGTCCACGCCGATCGCCCGGAAGGCGCGGACGACCACGTCCGTGCACACGCCGCGGTCCGCGGGCACGTCGCCGTTCGGATAGGGGAGGCGGACGTAGGACGGGTCGTAGAGGGTGGTGACCCCGACCTGCCGCGCCGCCGCACCGGCAAGGGATTTGCGTACCTGCTCCGGCGCCGGCAGAGGCCAGACGGAACGGCCGCCCAGGAGAGCCCAGAGGAGGAGGACGGCCGCGGCCGCCCGGTTCGTTCGCATGCGCCGGATTCTACAGGCGAACGGCCCCGGCTAGAATAGGTACCGCTCCTTGGCGGAGCGCTTCTGAAAAGGGGGGTCTCATGCACCGAATTCTGGGACGTCACGCCGACCGGATTTACGCGATCTTCCGGATCGTCATCGGGTTCCTCTTCATGTTCCACGGGATGCAGAAGCTCTTCGGAGCCTTTGGCGGCCAGAAGGTCGAGCTCGCCTCGCTCATGGGGCTCGCGGGAATCATCGAGTTCGTCTGCGGCATCCTGGTGATGATCGGCCTGTTCGCGAGTTGGGCCGCGTTCCTCGCGAGCGGCACCATGGCCGTCGCCTACTTCATGGCCCACTTCCCCCGGGACTTCTGGCCGATCGTGAACCAGGGCGAGCTCGCGGTGGCCTTCTGCTTCGCCTTCCTCTACATCGCGGCCCGCGGAGCCGGTCCCTGGAGCGTTGCGAGGGCGGCGCGCAACCCTGCGCTCGAGTGACGACGGCCGGCGCCTCACTGCACGACCCGCGGGTAGAGCTTCGCGCCGATCGCAACGAGAGCCACGGTCCACGAGAGCAGCACCGCGAGGTCCGTCCCGAGCCCGAAGTGGCTGGGGCCGCCCTCCACCATCAACGTCCGCAGCGCGTCGACCTCGTAGGTCAGGGGGTTGACGCGCGACACGGCCTGCAACCACGGCGGCATCAGGGTGATCGGATAGATCGCGTTGCTCGCGAAAAAGAGCGGCATCGTCAACACCTGTCCGATCCCCATGAAGCGCTCGCGCGTCTTGACCAGACACGCGATGATCAGCGAAAACGTGGAAAACAGCGCCGCTCCGAGGATCACGGTGAAGACGAGCCCCAGAAGCGCCAGGGGCTCCCAACGGATCTTGACGCCCAGGATCGCGGCGAGCCCCACGATCACGACCACCTGTGGCAAGGCCCGCACGCCCGCCGAAAGGGCCTTGCCCAGCACGAGCGCCGTGCGCGGCGTGGGGCTCACCAGGAACTTGTTCGTAAGCCCGAGATCGCGCTCCCAGATGATGCCGATGCCGTAGAAGATCGCGACAAAAAGAACGCTCTGCGCGAGGATGCCCGGCGACAGGAAATCGAGGTAGGGCAAGCCGCCCGTGGGGATCACCCCGGCCCGCGAGAAGACCCCGCCGAAGAGCAGGAGCCAGAGCACCGGCTGAATGCCGCGGGTGATCACCTCCGTGAAGTCGTGCCGCAGCCTGCGCACCTCGAGCTCGGCGATGACGAACGTCTTCTTGACCAGCTCCCCGACCCAACCGAAAAAACCGGCCGGCGGCCTAGCCGAGCCTGCGTGCATTGCGCCTCCCCCTCGACGTCTCCCGGAAGCTCCCGCCCCCGTCCCCTCCCGCATCGAGCGCGTCGCCCGCGTAGTGGCGGAACACGTCGTCGAGCGTGGCAGCCTCCCGGCCGAGCGACGCCTTGAGCTCCGCGGGGCTCCCGAGGGCCACCACCGTGCCGCGGTGCAGGATGGCGAGGCGGTCGCACAGGCCGTCCGCCTCCTCCATGGAGTGCGTGGTCAGCAAGAGGCTCGTCCCGGCCTCGTGGAGCTTTTGGATGTGCTCCCACACCGCGGCGCGGGCGAGCGGGTCCAGGCCCACGGTCGGCTCGTCCAGGAACAGCAGGGGCGGCCGGTGGAGCGTCGACTCGGCGATCTCCAGCCGGCGGATCATCCCGCCGGAAAACTCGCGGACGAGCCGGCCCGCGTGCTCCGTGAGCCCCACGAGATCGAGCGCCTGTCCGATACGCCCCTCCCGCTCCTTGCGGGGAATGTCGTACAGCTTGGCGAAGATGAGAAGGTTTTCGTACGCGGTGCGCGAGCCGTCCACCGAAACCGCCTGGGGCACGTACCCGATCGCGCGCCGCACCGCGGCCGGCTCCCGCGCGAGATCGAAGCCCGCGACCCGGGCGCTGCCCGCGGTGGGAGAGAGGAGCGTCGTGAGCATCC
>DATHUD010000324.1:0-3055 GCA_035462575.1 Thermoanaerobaculia bacterium
CGCCGCCGCCGGCCCCGGGAGAAGCGCCCGCCGGCCTCCCCCCGGGAACGCGCCTGCTCCTCCCGCCCCGGCCCACCGTCCGCACGGGACCCCGCCCGGGCACCGAGGTCGTCCTCCAGTTCCCCGAGGAGCCGCCGCCGGTCCCCGTCCCCGAGCCCGTGGTCCCTCCTGGAACGGCGCCGGCAGCACCCCGTCCCACGCCGCCGGCCGGAACTCCGCCTCCTGCCGCGAGGCCGCCGCGGACCCCGGCGGACCGCCCGCCCGCGCGTCCACCCGCGCTCTGACGAAGATCGAGCCTGCTTCGGCAGATTCAAGCTTGCTCCGCTCGAACGAAGCTTCGCCCGGACGAGCTCAAGCTTGATTCGGCCGGGAGCAAGCTTGACCCGGCTCGTCGAAGCTTGCGTGCGGCCGTCCAAGCTTGCGCGCCGCGGTTCGAGCTTGAGCCGCTGGAGCGAAGCTTGGGACGGGTCGATACAGGCTTGCTTCCCCTCGCCGCGAGCTTGCGCCAGGGTGGCCAGGCTTCAAACAGGCCATGGCAAGCTTGAACGGCGCGCGGCAAGCTTCGACGCAACCGAGCAAGCTCGTTGCGCGGCGTCTCAAGCTTGAACGCGGCGGAGCAAGCTTGCTTTTGCGTCTTCGCCCTTCAGGTTGGCGAGGGAAGACCGGAGTGAGGACTGATATCCTCCTCCTTGAACGAGGGAGATCAGGTCTTGCCCACGGTTTTCTCTCACGCAGTAGCGGCGCTCGGTCTCGGGGCCGCCTTCTTCGGACGCAAGGCGCCAGCCCGCGCCCTGGCGCTTGGTGCCCTCTGCGCGGCCCTGCCGGACGCGGACGTCGCCGGCTTCGCCTTCGGAGTCCGCTACGAGGACCCGCTCGGCCACCGGGGCCTCTCCCACTCCCTGGCCTTCGCGGCGGCGCTCGCCACCGTCGCCCTGCCGGTCGTCTACCGGCGCGGGAAGGATGGCCCGGGTCCCGGCAAGCTCTGGAACTACCTCTTCCTGGCCACCGCCTCTCACGGCCTCTTGGATGCGATGACGGACGGCGGTCTCGGGATCGCCCTGCTCGCGCCTTTCGACAACACCCGGTATTTCTTCCCCTTCCGCCCGATCGAGGTGTCTCCGATCGGGGTGCGGCGGTTCTTCTCGATGCGGGGTCTGGCGGTAATCGCGAGCGAGTTGGTGTGGGTGTGGCTGCCGGCGGGGGTGGTCGCGGGGGTGGGGCTAAGGGCAGCAAGGACTGCAAGGACATGAAGGGCTGATGGAAATCACAACCCCGAGGCTGATCCTGCGGGAGTTCACGCAAGAAGACCTTCCGGCGTTGCTTCGGTATCAGGCGGATCCCCGCTACTCCGAATTCCATGGCCCGGAAGAGACCGGCCCGGATCTAGCGCACAAGCTGATCGGAATGTTTCTCTCCTGGGCGGCGGAGCGGCCCAGGCAGAACTATCAACTCGCCATCGCACAGCGTGACCATCCGGAAGAGGCCATCGGGAGCTGTGGCGTCCGTCTTCGGGGTTGCGAAGCCGGCAGGGCCGAGTTCGGCCTGGAGCTTGCGCCCGGGCACTGGGGGCGCGGCTTCGCCGGCGAAGCGGCCCGCGCAATCCTGGAATTTGCGTTCCGCGATTTTGGCGTAGAGGAGGTCCGCGGCATTACGATCACTGAGAATGCTCGCGTCCAGCGCCTCGTGGAACGGCTCGGCTTCACCAGGGTGGAGACGAGGCCCGGTGCGGACTGGATGAGCGCTCGGGGTTGGAGCGAGACGGTGTGGGGGATCACGGCCGCGGAGTGGAGCGGGGAATGAACTGGCCGATCCCTCCCATCCGGCCGCAGGGTGGTATCCTTTTCCTGAACGAGCGTTTCGCTCGTGAAGTTGAAAGGAGAGATCGCCATGCTGCGGATCGATCAGAGAGTTTGGGTTGTGGCTATAACTCTCGCCTCCTGCTTCTCCGTGAGCTGTATGTCTTCTCGACCGTCTCCCATGACTCTGGAATCTTATGAGCTCGTGCAATCTGACTGTTTTGCCGCGATCGAGCCGGTGCCGAGCGAAGAGCTGGATGCACCGGAGACAGTCCGGCGAGCTTACTCCTTGCTGCGATCGGCCGAGGTGTTTTCCTCTCCGTACATCGGCTTTGGCGGGGAGCCCTCCTGTGAGGTGATGGCGTTCCAAAGGATCCTCGACAGTCCCGTCGCTGATGGGATGTTCAAGAGACTGATCGAGCAAGCCACTCTCGCGGGACAACTCTACGGGCTCTCGGGTCTCTATTTCACAGACCCCGGATCTTTTGTGGCACAGGTCGATCGCTATGGGAAGATGAAGAAGCCCGTGAGGACCCAAAACGGATGCATTATCTCGGAAGAGCCTGTCATGGCCATCGTTGAGGCTCCACGTTCGAGATACGGCATCGCGAATGGACGTCTGCCTCGATCGTTCAAAAGCGCATTCAGGGCCACCTCGGATCGTGCCGGCCGTCTTTGAGCTTTACCTCAGGGATGATTTCTAGAACCACCCCTTCCGCTTGAAATAGACGACCAGGGCCATGACGAGGAGCACGGCGGGGTAGCCGAAGTGCCAGTTGAGCTCCGGCATGTTCAGGGGGCTCGCCTCGGAGTTGAAGTTCATGCCGTAGACGCCGGCGATGAAGTTCAGGGGGATGAAAGGCCCTGGAAGTTGTAGAAGTGCTCGCCGTGGCGGAAGAGGAGGGCTCCAAGAGAGAAGCCGGTCAACGGGGCAAGGCTCACGCCTTCCCGCTGCCGCCCTTGCTCCGTTCGTTGAGCTCCTGCATGAGCTCCACTTGGATCTGCTGGATTTCGAGCAGGCGCTGCCACTGGTGGGAGATCAGCGTATCGATCCGTTCGGAGAGCAGACGGATCTCGAGCTCCGCTTTCAGGTTCACCTGATAGTCGTGCTCGGCGCGCAGCCGGTCCTTCGCCTCCTGCCGGTTCTGGCTCATCATGATGATGGGCGCCTGGAGCGCCGCGATGCTCGAGAGGATCAGGTTGAGCAGGATGAAGGGGTAGGGATCGAAAGGTTTCCGAAGCAGGAAGAAGGAGTTGAC
>DATHUD010000325.1:0-4930 GCA_035462575.1 Thermoanaerobaculia bacterium
AGTAGGCGGTGGGGAGGACCAGCACCGTGATCCCGCGCTCCCGGCAGCCGTCCAGGAAGCTTGCCACCGAGGCGAGCAGGGCGTCGTCGCGCAGCACCAGCTCGGCCCCGCCGGTCAGGCTGGGGAGGATCTCGTCCAGGCTCAGATCGAAGGCCACCGAGGCGCTCTGGAGCACCCGGTCTCCGGGCCCGACCCCGTAGAGGCCGGACACGCTCGCGGCGTAGGTGGCGAGAGCCCCGTGCGAGACCAGCACCCCTTTGGGCCGGCCGGTCGAGCCGGACGTGTAGACGAGGTAGGCCGCGCTCTCGGGCGGCAGCGGGACGGACGCGGCCTCTTCTTCGTCTCCGAGATCCTCCAGGAAGACGACGGCTGGAGACCCGGAGGGAGGCTCCGGACCCTGGCGCGAGGCAAGCAGCACGGCGGCCCGCGAGTCTTCAACGAGCGAGGTCAGCCGTTCCTCGGGGTGCGTGGGGTCGAGCGGCACGTAGACGCCCCCCGCCTTCCAGATCCCCAGGAGGGCGACGATCAGCTCCGGCGTGCGGGGCAGGCAGACGGCCACCCGGACCTCCAACTCGACTCCGAGGCCGCGCAGCCGCCGGGCCAGCCGGCCCGCCCGGCGGTCGAGCTCGCCATAGGAGAGCGTCCTTCCGTTTGCATCGGAGACCGCCGGCCCCTCCGGGTTCGCGGCGGCGCGCGCCTCGACGAGCCGGGGAACGAGGACGGGCGCGGGCTCCGGCGCGGCGTCTCCCGAGGCCAGCTCGCGGAGGAGCTGGTGCCGCTCGGCTTCGGACAGCACCGGCAGCTCCGAGATCCGTCGCTCGGGCGCCTGGATCACCGCCTCTACGATGCGCTCGAACGCGGACCACAGGCGGACGGCGGTTGCGGCATCGAACAGGTCGCGGTTGTACTCCAGGAGCCCCGAGATCCCGCCCCCCTGATCTTCCAGGTACATCGCCAGGTCGAGCTTCGCGGTGCCGCTCGCGGCCGGCAGGAGCTCCTGCCGGAGCCCCGGCAGCGCGAGGGGCGGACGGTCCGAGGCGTCCAGCGTGAGGGCCGTCTGGTAGAGCGGCGAATGGCTGAGGTCGCGCTCCGGCCGCAGCTCGCGGACCAGCCGCTCGAACGGGACGTCCTGGTGCGCCCAGGCGGAGAGCGTGGTCTCCCGCGCCCGGGCCACGAGCCGGTCGAATCCCGGATCGCCCGAAAGGTCCAGGCGCAGCACCAGGTTCTCGGCGAAGAGGCCGATCAGCGGCTCCAGCTCCACCCGGCCGCGGCCCGCCACGGCCGTTCCCACCACCAGGTCCGCCTCGTGAGCGAAGCGCGCCAGGAGCGCGGCCCACGCGGCGAGGAGAGTCATGAACGGGGTGGCCGCGAGACCGCGGGAGAGGCCGCGGAGCGCGCGGGCGGTCTCCGGCGGGAGGGAGGTCCGCAGGCTGCCGCCGCGGAAGGTCCGGATCGGGGGACGGGGGCGGTCGAGCGGCAGGGCGAGCCCCGGCGGGGCTCCGGCCAGGGCCTCCCGCCACCAGGCGAGGAGCGGATCGAGGGCGCCGCCTTCGAGGCGAAGGCGCTGCCAGACCGCGAAGTCGGCGTACTGCACGGCAAGCCCGGGGAGCGCCTGGCCGCCGTACAGGGCCGCCAGCTCGCGGAGGAACACCCCCTGGGACCAGCCGTCGAAAGCGATGTGGTGGACCGTCACGAGGAGCACGTGCCCGGCGTTGTCCAGCCGCAGCAGGGTGGCGCGGAGCACCGGCCCGGCCTCCAGATCGAACGACCGCAGGGCTTCGGCCGAGGCTAGGCGGAGCGCCTCGGCCTGCCTTCCCTTAAGCGGGAGCGCCGACAGGTCCACCCGCGGCAGGGGCAGCTCGAATCGCGGCACGGCGGCCTGCACGGGAGTCCCCCGGGGAGCGGGGAACGCGGTCCGCAGCACCTCGTGCCGGGCGGCGATCCCCGCGAGGGCGGCCCGCAATCGTTCCGGGTCCAGGGGACCGGTCAGGCGGACCGCCGCGGGCATGTTGTAGACCGGGCTCTCCGGGTCGAGGCGATCCATGAACCAGAGCCGCTCCTGGCCGAAGGAAAGGGGGAGAGCGCCGTCCCTGGGCACGCCGACGAGCGGAGGCTCCGGGAGGGGATCTCCCGCGCTCCGGGCCGCCTCCACGCGGGCCGCGAGGCCGGAGAGGGTCCGGGCCTCGAACAGGGCGCGCAGCGGCAGCTCCACCCCGAGGGCCTTGCGCAGCCGCGACACCACCCGCGCCGCGAGCAGGGACTGGCCGCCGAGCGCGAAGAAGTTGTCGTGGAGGCCGGGCCTCTCGATTCCGAGGAGGTCTTCCCAGATCCCCGCCAGCAGCTCTTCGACCGGGGTCCGCGGAGCCTGGGGGGAAGGCTGCTCCGCCCTGCCGGGCCGCTCCCGGAGGAGGGTCCGCCGCTCGATCCCGGCGATCGCCGGGAGCTCGGAGATCCGCAGCCCCGGATCAGCGGCGACGGCGTCCAGCAGCTCGGCGATCCCGTCCAGCAGGCGGGAGGCCGTGGCGCGGTCCCAGCGATCCGCCGCGTGCTCCAGCTCCAGCGTGATCCCCTCCGCCCGCTCCAGTGCGTAGAGCGTCAGGTCCACTTTGGCCGCGCCCGTGGGCACCGGCCTCGGCTCCATCCCGATCCCGGCAGCGCGGAACGGTGCGGGCGGCCGGTGGAGCACGAACATTACGTCGAACAGCGGGTTCGTGCCCGGGCTCCGCTCCGGACGCAGGCGCTCCACCAGCAGCGCGAAGGGGAGGTCGGCCCGCTCGTGGGCGGCGATCGTCCCCTCCCGCACCCGCGAGAGCAGCTCCCGGAAGGCCGGGTCCCCCGAGAGGTCGGCCCGCAGCGCCAGCGTGTTGAGCAGAGGGCCGACCACGCCCTCGAAATCCCGGTGATCGCGGTTTGCGAAGGGGGAGCCCACGGCGAAGTCCGACGCGCCGGAGAGCCGCGAGAGGAACGCCTGGAACCCGGCGAGCAGGACCATGAAGAGCGTCGCGCCCGATTCCCGGCCGAGAGCGGCCAGGGCCGCCACCGTCTCCGCCGCGAGAGGGGCTGAAACGAGGCCGCCCCGGTCCACCGCGGCGGCGGGGCGATCGGCGGGCAGGTCGAGCGGCGGCAGGTCCGCCAGCCGCTCCTCCCACCAGGCCAGCCGAGCCGCCAGCGCGTCGCCCCGCAGGAGCTCCCGCTGCCAGGCGGCGACGTCTCCGATCTGGAGCGGCGGCGGGGCGAGAGGAGGGCCTTCCGAAAGGGCGGCTCCCAGATCCCGGGCGAGGATGGCCAGGGACGCCTCGTCGGCCGCGATGTGGTGGAGGGTCAGGAGCAGGCGGTGCTCGGCTCCTTCCAGGCGGAGGAGGGACGCCCGCAGGGGCGGCGCCGCGGCCAGGTCGAAAGGCCGCCGGGCCTCCTCGCGGGCGAGGCGCTCGGCCTCCACGGCCCGGTGCACGGAGGGCAGAGCCGCGAGGCAGACGACCGGCAGCTCCGGCAATGACCAGTCCTCCACGACCTGAACGGGGCCGCCCTCTGCCTCGACGAAGCGCGTGCGCAGCGCCTCGTGGCACCGCGCGAGCTCGCCCAGGGCCGCGGCCAGCGCCGCCGGTTCCAGAGGGCCGGCCAGCCGGACCTCGCCCGCCACGTGGTAGGCGGGGGAGCCCGGGTCCAGGCGGTGGAGGAGCCACATCCGTTCCTGAGCGAAGGAGAGGGGGAACGGCGAGCCGTCCCGGGGCCGGGGTCCGGGAGGCGGGGCGCTCCAGGGCGGGGCCTCGGCCGCCAGCCGCGCGAGGCCGGCCACCGTGGGCGCCCGGAACAGGGCCGGCAGCGGCAGGTCGATCCCCAGCCGTTCCCGCACCCGCGCCTGGGCCCGCACGGCCAGGAGCGAGTGCCCGCCCCGGTCGAAGACGTCGTCGTGCACGCCAATTTCGTCGAGCCCCAGAACCTCCGCCCAGACCGCGGCCAGGGCGTTTTCCAGAGGGGTGCGTGGCGCTTCATATCCAGGGCGCGGAGAAACGCCCCGGGGCTCGAGCCTCGCCAAGGCCTTCCGGTCCACCTTACCGTTCGGGGTCTGTGGCAGAGACTTCAAGAACAGGAAAGCCGAGGGGATCAAGGGCTCCGGCAGGCGGCCGGCCAGCCAGGAGCGGAGATCGAGGGGAGCGGCGGGCGTGATGTACGCCACCAGCCGGCGGTCGGCCCCTTCGCCCAGGGCGAGGACGACCGCCTGCTCGACCTCCGGGTGGGCCGCGAGAGCGGTCTCGATCTCCCCGGGCTCGATCCGGTAGCCGCGGATCTTCACCTGATGGTCGAGACGGCCGAGGAAGACCAGCTCGCCGTCCGGCCGGAAGCGCGCCCGGTCGCCCGTCCTGTAGAGGCGGGCCCCCGGGCCGTCCTCCGCGAAGGGACTGGGGACGAACCGCTCCGCGGTCAGGTCCGGGCGCCCGAGGTAGCCCCGGGCCAGGCCCGCGCCCGCGAGGTATAGCTCCCCCGGGACCCCGGCGGGCACCGGCCGCAGGCCCCCGTCCAGCACCCGCGCCCGGGTCCCGGCGACCGGCCGCCCGATCGGTGGCTCGCCAACGCCCTCCCGTTCCTGATCTCCGATCGTCGAGTAGGTCGTGTCTTCCGACGGACCGTAGAGGTTGACCACCCGGAGGACTCCGGCGTCGAACAGGGCGCGGACCAGCTCCCGCCGCAGCGGCTCGCCCGCGACGTTCACGGTCTCGACGCTCGCGGGCCAGCGGCCGGCGCGCAGCAACTCGGCCACGGCCGAGGGCACCGTGTTGACCAGCCGCACCCCGGCCGAGGCGGGGATCTCCGGCAGGTCGAGCGCGCTCCCGGCGAGGACCACCCGTCCCCCCCGGCAGAGCGGCACGAAGATCTCGAAGACCGAGAGGTCGAACCCGAGCGACGTGGCGGCGAGGACCCCGTCCAGCTC
>DATHUD010000326.1:0-25173 GCA_035462575.1 Thermoanaerobaculia bacterium
GAGCTGGACCTCCACGTGGCTCGCCCCGGCATCCAGGGAGTTCTCAACCAGCTCCTTGACCACGGACGCCGGGCGCTCCACCACCTCGCCGGCGGCGATCTGGTTCACCAGGTAGTCGGGGAGGAGGTGGATCCTGGACACGGACCGGATTGTACAGGCGGGAGAAGTCGCGTGGGGACGAAAGCCCGGTCAGATCGCGTGCTGGGAGCGCCGGCATCTTGCCGGCCTTCTAACCAAGCAAGAAGCCGGCAGGATGCCGGCGCTCCCAGCAGACACAGACCCTTGACGCGGGCTCAGCAACTGAAGCTGCAATACCGGAAGCAACTGTCGGTCGCCTGATCGCAGCAGGCGTAGTCCCCGTTGCAATAGGTGTAGTAGTACTGGCCTTGGAGGCACCAGTAGAACTTCGACTCGCAGAACGTGCAGCACGGGGCTGCCTCCGCCTCCGAGCCGCTGAATCCCAGGCCCAGGACCGACGCGAGCAGGAACATCGCCAGACAAAGCCGCACCATCGTCTGCCTCTTCATGCTTCCTCCTCTTGGGAACGAGGCCGCTCTTCGATCGAGCGGCCTCGAAAAGGAAGGTGCGTGCCGTCCGCCGCCCCGCGCCCGGTGGATTTACTTGGCCGCCTTCGCCGCCGTCGCCTCCTCGCGCTTGCCGCTCTTCTCTTCATCGGCCGCGTTGGCCTCCGGCTTCGGCGAAGCCTCGAGGTCCCACGTGAACGACTCGGTCGCCGCGCCCTCCCGGCCGTAGTCGTACTGCCCGGCGTCGGGGTCGGGGGTGACTTCCTCGGAGGTGTTGCCTTCGACGTGGATGGCCGCCTCCTCGGGAGAGAGCTCGACGTTCTCCTCCAGGCCCCCCTCGGGCCCGTATTCGTAGCTCCGCTCCTCGTCCTTGCGCGTGCCGTGGTAGATGTCCTCGCTGTATCCGTAACTCCGTTCGGAATCGTCCATGGTCGGATTCCTCCTTCGGGTAGATTCCGGCTGCAAAGAACGAGCCGGAGCCCCCCGCGAGGGGGCTCCGGCCGTGAAGGAACGATCCGGATCAGGCGTGGACGCCGGCCGCGGCCAGGGGCAGGGCCTGGACCCCGGGGTCCGCGCACTCCCGGGGCACGGCCATCTTCGCCGGCGCCGGGCGCTCCGCGGGCGCCTCGGCCCGCCGCTTCAGGGTCGATCGCGCCGCGGCCAGCCGGGCGATGGGCACCCGGTAGGGCGAGCAGGAGACGTAGTCCAGGCCCGCGCGGTCGAAGAAGTCGATCGACTGCGGATCGCCCCCGTGCTCGCCGCACACGCCCAGATGGAGGTCCGGCTTCACCTCCCTCCCCCGCTCGCAGGCCATCCGGACGAGCTGCCCCACGCCCTCCTCGTCCACGCACTGGAAGGGGTCGTTCGGCAGGATCTTCCCCTCGACATACTGCGGCAGGAACCTGCCGACGTCGTCGCGCGAGTAGCCGTAGGTCATCTGGGTCAGGTCGTTCGTGCCGAAGGAGAAGAAGTCCGCGTGGCGGGCGATCCGGCCGGCCACCAGAGCCGCGCGCGGCACCTCGATCATGGTGCCGATGAGCAGGTCGATCCTCCTCCCCTCTTCCGTGAAGATCCGCTCGACAGTCGTCGCGGTCATCTCGTAGAGCCTCACCATCTCCGACTCGGTCCCCACCAGCGGGACCATGATCTCGGGCCGCACGTCATCCCCGGCCGCCGCCCGCGCGCAGGCGGCGCGGACGATGGCCTCGACCTGCATGATGTAGATCTCGGGCGCGGTGATCCCCAGCCGGCAGCCGCGGTGGCCGAGCATGGGGTTGGTCTCGGCCAGGGCGTGCGCCCGGGTCGCCACGTCCGCGGCGTCGATCCCCATCTGCTCGGCCAGCTCGTGCAGGGCCTTGTCGCCGTGGGGCAGGAACTCGTGGAGAGGCGGGTCGAGCAGACGGATCGTGACCGGCAGTCCCGAGAGCGCCGCGAAGATCCCCTCGAAGTCCTTCTGCTGCATGGGCAGGAGCCGGTCGAGCGCCTTCTGCCGCTCCTCGGGCGTGTTCGCGAGGATCATCTGCCGCACCCAGCGGATGCGGTCGTCCGCGAAGAACATGTGCTCGGTGCGGCAGAGGCCGATGCCCTGGGCTCCCAGAGCGCGGGCCACCCGGGCGTCGTGCGGCGTGTCCGCGTTCGCGCGCACCTTGAGGCGGCGCGTGCCGTCCGCCCAGGAGAGGAGCTTCAGGAACGCGTCCGCCGCGGGAGAGGTGGTGGCCGCGCCGTCGAGCAGCGCGCGCAGCACCTCGGAGGAGCGGGTCGCGAGGGCTCCGGCGATCACCTCGCCCGTGGTGCCGTCGATCGACAGCTCCTCCCCCTCGCGGAGCACGAAGTGGCCCACCCGCACCTCGCCCGCGGCCTCATCCACCTCGAGCTCTCCCGCTCCCACCACGCACGGCTTGCCCAGGCCCCGGGCCACCACGGCGGCGTGGGAGGTCATGCCCCCTCGCGACGTCAGGATGCCGGCCGCGGCGTTCATGCCCACGATGTCCTCGGGCGAGGTCTCGGCCCGCACCAGGAGCACCGGCCCCCGGGCCGCCATCTCCGCCGCCCGGTCCGCGGTCAGCGCAATGCGCCCCGAGGCCGCGCCGGGTCCGGCCGGCAGACCGCGGGCGAGGAGCCTGTTCTCCGCCACGGCCCGCGCCTTCTGCTCCGCGTCGAGCTCCGGAGCGAGCATCTGCGAGAGCTGCTGCGGCTGGACCCGCTCCAGCGCCTCCTCCGGCGTGATCAGCCCCTCCTCCACCATCTCGACCGCGATACGGATGGCCGCGGGCCCCGTGCGCTTGCCGGCGCGGGTCTGGAGCATGAAGAGCTTCCCCTGCTGGATGGTGAACTCCACGTCCTGCATGTCGCGCAGGTGCTCTTCGAGCCGGGCGCAGATGGCCTGGAGGTCGCTGTCGGCCTGCGGGAAGTCCTCGGCCAGGCCGCCCCGGCCGTCCTCCCCCACGATCGGCTTCGGCGTGCGGATTCCGGCCACGACGTCTTCGCCTTGCGCGTTCACGAGGTACTCGCCGAACACCCGCCGCTCGCCGGTCGCCGGGTTGCGGGTGAAGGCCACGCCCGTGGCACAGTCCGCGCCCTGGTTGCCGAAAACCATGGTCTGCACGTTGACCGCCGTACCCAGGTGGTCCGAGATGCCCTCGATCTTCCGGTACTCCCGGGCGCGCGGGTTCCTCCAGCTCTGAAACACCGCGCCGATCGAGCCCCAGAACTGCGCGCGCGGCTCCTGGGGGAACGGCTGGCCGGACCTCTCCTCGATCAGCGCCTTGAAGCGCGCCACCACCGCGCGCAGCGACTCCGGGGTCAGCTCGGCGTCGTTCGCCGCGCCCTGGCTCTTGCGCGCCGCCGTCAGCACCTCTTCAAAATCATGGTGGGGCACGTTCAGCACCACGTCACCGTACATGGTGAGCAGCCGCCGGTAGGCGTCCAGCGCGAACCGGGCGTCGATGCCGCGGGCGATCCAGGACTCCACGGTCGAATCGGAGAGGCCCAGGTTCAGGATCGTGTCCATCATCCCGGGCATCGAGCGCGCCGCCCCGGACCGGACCGACACCAGGAGCGGGCTGTCCGGATCGCCGAAGCGCTGACCGCTCAGCTCCTCCAGCCGACGCAGGTGCTCCTCGACCTCCTGCTCCAGCCCTTCCGGATAGGAGCCCTCATGATCTTGGTAAAAAGTGCAAACTTCGGTGGTGATCGTAAAGCCCGCCGGGACGGGGATTCCCAGCCGGCTCATCTCCGCAAGGCCGGCCCCCTTCCCTCCGAGCAGAAGCTTCTGGGATCCGTCCCCCTCCGCCGAACCACCCCCGAACGCGTAGACGTACTTGGCAGGCATGTCGTTTCCTCCAGGTTGCGCGGTCTCGTCAGCACTCCCAGGATCGCGCCGGCATCAGTGTAGGGAAATCCCCTCAGAACTACGCCACCTGAAGAAGCAGGAAAAATGCCAACCCCTTGAGGCAGGCCGGCCCCTCTACTCATGCTTCAACGACACCAGTGGATCGAGGCGCGAGGCTCGCCGCGCCGGGGCGTAGCAGGCCAGGAGGGCCATCGCGAGCACGATCAGGACGCCCGCGGCGAAGGTGACCGCGTCGGTCGCGCCGATCCCGAACAGCATGCTTTCGAGGAGGCGCGTCGATCCATAAGCGGCGAACACGCCCAGGCCGAGGCCGAGCAGCGTGATCCAGAGCCCCTCGCGCAACACCTGCCTCAACACCTGCCCCGGACGCGCGCCGATCGCCGCCCGGATGCCGATCTCCCGCCTCCTCTGCGACACCGAGTAGTTGGTCACCCCATAGATGCCGATCCCGATCAGGAACAGCGCCAGGGCCCCGAACAGCCCGAAGAGCAGCGAGTTGAACCGGCCGAGAGCCGTCTCCTCCGCCACGGTCTCCTTCATCGTTGCGACCTCGAAGACGGCCAGGGACGGATCGAGCTCCCGCACGACCCGCCGCACCTCGTTCGAGAGCGCGGCCGGGTCGGACCGGCTCTTGACGATCACCCCCAGCTTCGACACCCCTCCCTGCAGGATCGGACGATAGAAGTCGGGGTCATCCGGATTCCCTTCCGGATTCGGCAGAAGCACCCGGTAGCGGACGTCTCCCACCACACCCACCACCACCCACTTGTACGGTCCGCCCACGATCCGCTTGCCCAGGGGATTCTCGCCGGGCCAGGCCTTCTCGGCGAGCGCCCGGCTGATGACCACCTCGTCGGAGGCTTCACCCGGAGCGCGCCGCGTAAAACCGTTCCCCTGGAGGAGCGGAATCCCGGCCGTGGCAAAGAACTCCGGGCTCACCTCATGGTCGTAGATCCGGACCTCGTTCTCCGGATCGCGGGCCAGTTGGTCCTCGATGCTGATGAACTGGGCCCGGCCGCCTCCGCTGAGCGGCAGGTCGGAGGCCAGAGCGACCGATTCCACGCCCGGCAGGGCCTGCAGACGCTCCTGGAGCCGCTGTGCCGCGGCGATCGACTTCTCCTCGGTATACAGGCCCGGGGGGAAGTGGGTCTTGAAGGTCAGCAGCCCCTCGCTGACGAACCCCGGCTCGATCGCCTGCTGCTCCCGGAAGCTCTGCAGCACGAGGCCTGCCCCGATCAGAACCGGAACGGCGATGGCCACCTCGACCGCGACCAGCAGGTTCTGCGAGCGCAGGCGGCGGATGCCGCCGAGCCCCTCCTGCGCCTCCCCCCGCGCGTCTTTGAGGGTCCGGGTCAGGTCCGTCCGGATCACCTGGGCCGCCGGCAGAAGGCTCAGCAGAAGCCCGGCCACGAGCGACAGCCCCAGGGCGAACCCGAACACCACCGGATCGATCTTGACCTGCACGTATTCGGGGAGCTCGAGAGGGCTGTAGCGCTGGAGCAGAGCGATCCCGATCCTCCCGACCCCGAGCCCTACGATCCCGCCCAGGAGGCCGAGCAGGAGGGTCTCGGCCGCGACCAGAAGGACCAGGCGGCGCCGCGGGGCCCCGAGGGCGGTGCGGACGGCCATCTCCTTGCGCCGGTTCGTCATCCGCGCGACGAGCAGGTTGGTTACGTTGGTGCACGCGATCAGCAGGACCAGCCCCACCGCGCCGAAGAGGAGCCGGAAGGTCCCCTGCACGTCTCCCAGCAGGTCTTCTTCCAGCAGAACAACCTGGGCTCCCCGGTCGACATTGGTCTCCGCATACTCCTGGGCCAACCGGCTCGAGATCGCGTTCATCTCCGCCTGCATCTCTTCCGCGGTCTTCCCGGGAGCGAGGCGCGCGACGCCGGACAGCCAGCGCGCCCCCCGCGCGTCGAAAACCTCGGGAGCCCGGTTCGGCAGCAGGTCCGCGGCCTTGCGGACCGGGATCCAGACGTCGATGTCCGCCCAGGAGCCCCGGAAGGGGTCCGGCATGACGCCGATCACCTGGAACGACACGCCGCTCAGGACGAGGTTCTTCCCCAGAACGCCTGGATCCGCTCCGAAGCTCTCCTGCCAGAGGCGGTGGCTGATGACGGCCACCGGGGCGCCCCGGGGCGCCTGGTTCTCCTCCTCCCGGAAGCTCCGCCCGAGCTCGGGGGTGAACCCGTAGACCTGGAAATAGTTGGGCGTCACCATACCGACCTCGACGCGCTCGGCGCTCTCCTCACCTGCCAGATTGAACTCGTCCGTGCTGTAGCCCGCCATGGACTCGACAGACCGCGCCTGCGCGATCCAGTCGAGGAGATCGGGGTACGAGATCCCGCGCACCAGCACCTCCCCGTCCCGCACCACGGTCCCCTGGACGTTGACCAGGCGCTCGGCCTCGGGGAACGGCAGGGGGTGGAGGGCCGTGGACTTGAAGAAGCTGAACATCGCGGCGTTGGCACCGATCCCCAAAGCCAGGGTCAACACCGCCATCGCCGTGAAGACCGGGCTCTGGGCCAGAGCCCGGGCGCCGAGCCGAAGCTCGCGAGTGAAGAATTCCATGGAAAGGTCTCCTGTTTCTCCTGGGTCTGCTGACATCCTACTTGACCAAGTCGACGCCTGTCGCTCTTCTGCGCCGGATTCCCATCAGCTTGCCGGCCTGGGCGTCGTTCCAGGCCTGCTCCTCGCGGGCGCGCCGTTCCTTCTCCTCGGCCGATCCAAGGCCGAAGCTGCCGATGCGCGCCTCCGGAGAGGCCACGATGCTCCGGAGCAGCGCCTCGTACTGGCTGTTCATGCGCTCGATCGTCGACTCCTCGAAAAGATCGGAGCGGAAGGTCCAGGTGACCTCCAGGCCGTCGGGCCTCTCGGTCATCCAGATCGTGATGTCGAAACGGACCGCCTCCCGCTCGAGCTCGACCGGCCGGAGGGTCAGGCCCTGAGCCCGGAGCTCTTCGAAGGGGGCGTTGCGGACGCCGAAGGCCACCCGGAAGAGAGAGGCGGCGTCGCCCTCCCGCCGCAGATCTTCGGTCAACCGCTCCAGAGGGAAGTCCTGGTGGGCGAAGGCGCCCAGGCAGGCTTCCCGCACCCTCCGCAGCAGGTCCAGGAACCGTGGATTGCCCGAGAGATCCACGCGCAGGGGGAGCATCTCGACGAAGAGCCCGATCAGGCTCTCGGTCTCCACCCGGCCACGGTTGGCCATCGCCGTGCCGACCACCACGTCCTCCTGGCCGGAGACACGCTGGAACAGGACATCCAGGGCGGCGAGCAGGGTCATGAACAGGGTCGCCCCCTCGCGCCGGCTCAAGTCGCCCAAGGACCTGGACAGGGCCTGGGGCATCCGGAACGTCCGCATCAGGCCGCGGTAGCTCGGCCGCTCCGGACGCGGCCGGTCGGTGGGCAGGCGTAGCGCGGGCGGGCTCCCGCTGAGCGCCTTGCGCCAGTAGGCCAGATGCTGCTCCAGAACCGCGCCCTGAAGCCAGCGCTGCTGCCACACGGCGTAATCCGCGTACTGCACCGGCAGCTCCGGCAACGGGCTGGGCCGGTTCTGGCAGAAAGCATCGTAGAGAGCGGTGATCTCGCGGACGAGGATGGCGCCCGACCACGCATCGCTCGCGATGTGGTGGAGGCTGAAGAGGAGCGTATGCTCTTGCGCCGCCAATCGCAGCAGCACGGTCCGGAGGACCGGAGCCCTTTCGAGGCCGAACGGACGCCGCACCTCGTCCGCGGCGTGCCGCTGCACCTCCCTCTGCCGCTCCGCGGCCGCGAGGACGGAGAGGTCCACGACCGGCAGAGGGAGCGGCTCCCAGGGCTCGACCCGTTGCACCGTCCGGCCCTCGACGACGGGGTAAGCCGTCCGCAGCACCTCGTGGCGGCGTACCACCTCCCCGAGAGCGCGCCGCAGGGCGTCCACGTCGAGCCGCCCTGCGAGCGCGAGGACCGCGATGTCGTTGTAGGAGGGGTTCTCCGGATCTAGCTGGTAGAGGAACCGGAGCCTTTGCTGGGCGAAGGTCAGCGGCAGGGCCTCTGAGCGCGGCGACCTTCCGAGAGGCGGCGCGACGAGCCCCGAACCGGCCCGCCGCTGCGCGTCGAGGAAGGCCGCGACCGCGCGGACGGTCGGAGCCTCGAACAGCACGCGCAGCGGCAGGTCGACTCCGAAGGCCGCCCGCGCCCGGGTTGCGGCGCGGGTGGCGAGCAGGGAGTGCCCCCCCAGAGCGAAGAAGCTCTCGTCGGCGCCGATCCGCTCGACGCCGAGGAGGTCGGACCACAGCCCGGCGAGCACCTCCTCGGTCGGAGTGAGCCGCGTGCCGCAGCCCTCCGGAGCGGGCCGGCCGGCCGCGGGGACCGGCAGGGCGCGGCGGTCGATCTTTCCGTTGGGCGTGAGCGGCAGGGTCTCGAGCGGCACGAAGGCCGCCGGCAGCATGACCCCGGGGAGCCGGACGGCGAGGAAGCCGCGCAGTTCGGCCGCGGTGATCTCTCCGTTACGCGGCACGAAACAGGCGACGAGACGCGGCTCCCCCGGACGGTCTTCCCGCGCGACGACAACCGTCTGCGCGACCCCGGGATGCGCGGCGAGCGCCGCCTCGATCTCCCCCAGCTCGATGCGGACGCCCCGCACCTTGACCTGGTGATCGATCCGGCCGAGGTACTCCACCTCGCCGTCCGGCAGGTGGCGCGCCAGGTCTCCGGTCCGGTAGAGGCGCGCGCCCGCCTCCCCCCAGGGATCGGGCACGAACCGCTCCGCCGTCAAGTCCGCACGATCCAGATACCCCCGCCCCACCTGCACCCCGCCGATGTGGAGCTCGCCCGCCACACCGGCCGGCACGAGCCGGCCGTCCCGGTCGAGCAGGCGGATGCGGGTCCGGGCCACCGGGCGGCCGATGGGCACCCGCTCCTCCCCGGGCCGGCAGGCGTGGAAGGTCACGTCCACCGCGGCCTCGGTCGGCCCATAGAGGTTGTGCAGCTCGACACCCCGCGCGCCCAGGCCCTCATGGAACCGCCGCGCCAGGTCCGGCGGCAGCGCCTCGCCGCTCGCGATCACCCGCCGCAGGCCGGAGACGGCCTCCATCCCTGGCTCTTCGAGGAAAGCGCAGAGCATCGAGGGCACGAAGTGCAGGTGGGTGATCCCGCTCCCGGCGATCGTCCGGACCAGGTAGGCGCTGTCCTGATGCCCGCCCGGAAGGGCGACCACCAGGCGCGCGCCGGCCACGAGCGGCCAGAAGAATTCCCACACCGAGACGTCGAAGCCGAACGGGGTCTTCTGCAGCACCCGGTCCTCGGCCGTCAGGCCATAGGCGCTCTGCATCCACAGCAGGCGGTTGACGATGCCGCGGTGGGTGTTGACCGCTCCCTTGGGCCGGCCCGTCGAGCCCGAGGTGAAGAGCACATAGGCGGCGTTGTCCGGCCCGGCACCGCCGCCGAGCCTGAGGGCGCCGCCCTCCCCGGAGGAGGCCGCCGCGAGGTCGAGCACGCTCGCGCCTTCGGCCAGCAGCTTGTCCAGCCGCTCCCCCAGGCTCCCCTGGGCCAGCACCACCGGCGGCCGGGCATCCTCGATCACCAGGGCCAGCCGGGCGTCCGGATAGCCGGGGTCGAGCGGTACGTAGGCCCCCCCGGCCTTGAGGATGCCCAGCAGACCGATCACCAGCTCCAGCGAGCGCTCGGCGCAGATCCCCACCCGCACCTCCGGCCCCACCCCCAGACGGCGCAGGCGCCACGCCAGCCATCCGGCCCGCCGGTCGAGCTCGGCATAGGAGAGCGACTCCCCGCCGAAGACCACGGCCACGGCCTCCGGGGTGCGCTCCACCTGCGCCTCGACCAGCCCGTGCAGAGTGGCCTCCCGCCCCCATTCAGCCTCGGTGTCGTTCCACTCGGCCCGGAGCTGGTGGCGCTCGGCCTCGGAGAGCAGGGGAAGGTCGCTCAGCCGGCGATCCGGATCGAGGACGACCGCTTCGAGGACGCTCTGCAGATGCCCCACGAGGCGCTCCATCCGCGTCGCGTCGAAAAGGTCGGTGCTGTGCTCGACCGAGACGAGCCATCCCTCTTGCGAGACCGCGACCTCCAGGGTGAGATCGAGCTTCGACGTGCCGTTGTCCGGATCGGACAGCACCAGATCCAGCCCCTCGAGCCGCAGCGCCGGCATGGCGTTGTTCTGCAGGACGAACAGCACCTGGAAGATCGGTGTCTCAGAGAGGTCGCGCTCCGGCTGCAGCTCCGCCACCAGACGCTCGAACGGCAGCTCCTGATGGTCGAAGGCTCCGAGCATCTGCGGCCGCAGGCGCGCGAGCAGAGCGGCGAAAGCCGGATCGCCCGACAGGTCCGCCCGCTGCGGCAGCGTGTTGACGAAGAAACCGATCAGCGGCTCGAGCTCGCTGCGGTTGCGGTTGGCGACGGGCGTGCCGATCACCAGGTCGTCCTGCCCCGAGATGCGGTGGAGGAGCGTCGCGAAAGCGGCGAAGAGCGTGATGAAGAGCGTCGCGCCCTGGCGCTGCGCCAGCGCCTCGAGCCCGGCCGCGAGGCTCGCCGGGAACCGGCGGTGGAAGCGCCGGCCGCGGAAGCTCTGGACCGGCGGCCGCGGCCGGTCCCCCGGCAGCTCGATCCGCGGCGGGGCTCCCGCGAGGCGCTCCCGCCAGTAGGAGAGCTGGCCGTCGAGCTCCCCCGACTCCACCCGCTGCCGCTGCCAGACCGCGAAGTCGGCGTACTGGACCGCCGGCGGCGCAAGCTCCTCCCCCGCTCCCCGCCGGTACCCGTGCGCCAGCTCCTGGACCAGCACCCCGAGCGACCAGCCGTCCGAGATCGCGTGGTGGAGGGTCAGCAGGAGGAGGTGGTCTCCCGGGGCGAGAGCCAGCAGGCGGGCCCGCACCAGCGGCCCCCCGGCGAGGTCGAAGGGCGCCGTCGCTTCCGCGAGCGCCAGCCGGCGGGCCTCGGCTTCGCGCGCCGCGCCGGAGAGACCCCGGAGGTCGATCACCGGCGGGGCCAGGTCCAGAGCCGGCGCGATCGCCTGGACCGGCCGGCCGTCGTGCAGCGGGAACGACGTCCTCAGGGCCTCGTGCCGCCGGGCGATGCCGTTCAGGGCGGCGGCCAGCGCCGGCCCGTCGAGGCCCCCCCGCAGGCGTACGGCCGCCGGCACGAGGTAGGCCGCCGGCCGCTCCTCGAGCTGGTCGAGGAACCAGAGCCGCTCCTGGCCGAAGGAGAGCGGGACCGGCCGGTCGCGCGGCGCGCGGCAAATCGGCGCGGCCGGCGTGCCGCCTCCCGCCGCTTCGATCGCGGCGGCGAGGCCGGCCACGGTCGGAGCGCTCCACACCTGGGCGAGCGAGAGCTCGACCCCGAAGCGGTCGCGCACGCGGGAGGCGAGCCGCGTCTCGAGCAGCGAGTGCCCGCCCAGCTCGAAGAAGTCGTCATGGATCCCGACCTCGGGCACCCCCAGCACCTCGCGCCAGATCTCGACCAGGGCCCGCTCGGTCGAGGTGCGCGGCTCGGCCGGCGCCAGCGGGACCGGGCGCTCCGGGTCCGGCGACGGCAGCGACCGCCGGTCCGCCTTGCCGCTCGCGGTGAGCGGCATCTCGTCGAGCGGCACGAACACGGCGGGGATCATGTGCTCGGGGAGCATCCGGCCCAGGTGCTCGCGCAGCTCGGCCGGGCTCGGGGCCCTCTCGCCGCGCGGCACCACGTAGGCGACCAGGCGGGGAAGGGCCCCCTGCCGGTCCGCGAGCACCACCGCCTCGCGCACCGCGGGATGGGAGGCGAGAGCGGCCTCGATCTCGCCCGGCTCGATCCGGAAACCGCGGATCTTCACCTGGTGATCGATCCGCCCCAGGTACTCGAGATCGCTCTCGCCCACCGCGCCCGGCCGGCGGCGGGCGAGGTCACCGCTGCGGTAGAGGCGGCCGCCGGGCTCGCCCCGCAGGGCCCCGAACGGGTCGGGGACGAAGCGCGCCGCCGTCAGGTCGGGCTGGTGGAGATAGCCGCGCGCGAGCCCCGGGCCGCCGACGCAGATCTCCCCCGGCACGCCGGCCGGCACCGGCTGCATCCGCCGGTCCAGGAGATAGACCCGGAGGTCCGGGATCGGCCGGCCGATCGCGCTCGGGCCGCCGAGGTCGAGAGAGGTCACCGGACGGTAGGTGACGTGCACGGTGGTCTCGGTGATCCCGTACATGTTGATCAGGCGGGGTGACGCGTCGCCATGCCGCTCGAGCCAGGGGCGAAGCATCCCCGTCTCCAGCGCCTCGCCGCCGAAGACGACATGGCGCAGAGCGAGCGGCCGCGGGTCCGCGGCGTCGGCCAGGAGGAGCTGCCGGAAGGCCGAGGGGGTCTGGCTGAGCACCGTCACCCCCTCGGTCGAGAGCAGCTCATGGAGCTCCTCGGGCGAGCGGCTCACCCGGCGCGGCACGATCACCAGCCGGCCGCCGTGGGCGAGCGCGCCCCAGATCTCCCAGACCGAAAAGTCGAAGGCGTACGAGTGGAAAAGCGTCCAGACGTCGCGCTCGCCAAAGCCGAACCAGGGTGCGGTCGAGGTGAACAGCCGGACCACGTTTCCGTGGCTGACCAGCACCCCCTTGGGGCGGCCCGTCGAGCCCGAGGTGTAGATGACGTAGGCGAGGTTGCCGCCGGAGACCTCCACCGCCGGCCTCTCGGCGCTCTCGGCCGCGATCCGCTCGCAGCCGGCGTCGAGGTCCAGCACGCGCAGGCCGGACCCCGCGAGGCCGGCGGGGAGCGCGGACAGCGCCTGGCCGCGGCCGACCAGCAGCGGTGCGGCCTGGCCGCGGCCGGCATCCTCGAGCAGGAGGGCCAGCCGCTCGGCCGGGTAGGCGGGATCGAGCGGCACGTAGGCGCCGCCCGCCTTGAGCACCGCGAGGATGGCCACCACCAGGTCCAGCGAGCGCTCCAGGCAGAGGCAGACCGGCACCTCCGGACCGACTCCGAAGCGCATCAGGTAGCGGGCGAGCCGGTTGGCGCGCCGCTCGAGCCCACCGTAGGTGAGCTCCTCGAGCTCCAGCACCACGGCCGGAGCCTCCGGAGCGCGGTCCGCCTGTGCTTCGAAGAGCTGATGCAGGCAGGTCCCCGGGGCCGAAGCGCTCGCGGCGGCCCGGACCTCGAGCCTCTCCCCGAGCAGCTCGGCGCGCTCGGCCGCGGTGAGCCAGGGGAGCTCTCCGACCGGCAGATCCGGCCGCTCGACGGCGCCGGCGAGCAGCTCGCGCAGGTGGCCGAGCATGCGGTCGACCGTGACCCCGTCGAACAGGTCCGGATTGTGCTCGAGGGCCCAGGCGAGACCGTCGCGGGTCTCGGCCGCGAGCAGCCTCAGGTCGGACTGCGCGCTCCGGTTCTCGAGCGGCAGCGACTCCAGGGCGAGGCCGGCGGCCTGGACGCGGACCCCGCCCTGGCCGAGAGCGAAGACTCCGAGGCCGGCCGCGCCCGGCAGGTGCGCCTGCTCCAGCACGAAGAACACCTGGAAGACCGGCGACCGGCTGGCATCGCGCCGCGCCTGCAGGCGCTCGGCGATCAGGGAGAAGGGGAGGTCCTGGTGCTCGAAAGCGGCGAGAGCGGTACGGCGGCTGCGGGCGAGGAGCTCCGCGAAGGACGGCTCGCCCGAAACATCGGCGCGGATCACGACCGGGCTCACGAAGTAGCCCATGACCCCGGCGAGCTCCCGGGCCTTGCGGCCGGCGGTGGGCGTGCCGAGGAGGAGGTCCTCCTGGCCCGAGTAGCGGTGGAGCAGCGCCTCGAAAGCCGAGAGGAGCGTCACATAGAGCGTGGCGCCGCGCGAGAGGGCGAGCGAGCGGACCCCGGCCGTCAGGTCCGCGTCGAGAGCCAGCCGGCGGGAGGCGCCGCGGTAGGTCTGGACCGGGGGCCGAGGCCGGTCGGCCGGGAGGTCGAGCACCGGCAGGTCTCCCCCGAGCTGCCCGCGCCAGAACTCCCAGTGCCGCTCGCTCTCGGGCCCGGCGAGCCACCGGCGCTGCCACTCGACGTAGTCCGCGTAAGTGACCGGAAGCGGCGCCGGCCGGGCCGGAGCCCCTCCCCGGGCCTCGCGGTAGAACGCCTCCAGCTCGCGCATCATCGTGGCGATCGACCAGAGGTCGGAGACCAGGTGGTGGAGGGCGAGGAAGAGCGCGTACGGGGACTCCGGTCCCGCCGCGAGCCGGAAGACCCCCATCCGCACCAGGGGACCGGTCTCGAGATCGAACGGCCGGAAGACCTCGGCCTCGATGCGCTCGGCCAGGGCGGCTTCGCTCCAGCCCGCGGCCTCCACCTCCAGGAAATCGGGCGGCAGGCCCGGATGGACCCTCTGGACCGGCTCGCCGCCGGCGACGTGAAACGTGGTGCGGAGCGCGGGATGGCGCTCGACCACCCTCTCGAGGGCCTGCCGCAGCGCCGCCGGGTCGAGCGCACCGCGGACGCGCGCCGCCCCGGCGAGAGTCCAGAACGTAGCACCCGGCGCCATCCGCTCAAGGAAGCGCAGCGAAAGCTGGCCCTGCGTGAGGGGGAAGACCTCCTCCGGGCCGGTCCCGGCGCGAAGCGGCTCCTCGCGCTCCCCGCCGAGGCTCGCCTGCACCTCTTCGGCGATCTGCTCGAGGCTCGCCCCGGCGAGGAGGCGCGACAGAGGGAGGCTCACGCCGAGATCGGACTCGATCGCCTGCTGGAGCTCGACCGCGGCGAGCGAGTCGAGCCCCAGGCCGGTCAGGGGCCGGTCCAGGGACACGGCCGCGGGGTCGACGCGCGCCGCCCGCGCCGCGGCCTGACGGAGATAGGCAACGAGCTCCCCGGCGGCTTCCGGGGCCCATTCCTCGCTTCCCTGGGCCGCCGGGATCGTAGCGATCGTAGCGAGGGCGTCGAGCCCGCCGGCCTGCCAGGCGGCGCGAACGGCGTGGCGCCGGACCTTGCCGCTCGACGTCTTGGGGAGGCTCCCCGGGCGCAGCAGCACCACCTCGTGAACCCGCGCCTCGTGCTCTTCGGCGACCGCCCGGCGCACCGCTTCGGCGACCTCCCCGCTCCCCTCGGATCCGCCGCGCCACCCCCGCTCCACCTCGTGCGCCACGACCAGGCGCTCCTCGCCTTCCACCTCGGCGGAGAACGCCGCGCCGTGGCCCGGGCGCAGCGCCGGGTGGCTCGCTTCCGCGGTGCGCTCGACGTCCTGCGGGTAGAGGTTGCGGCCGCGCAGGATGATCAGGTCCTTGAGGCGGCCGGTGACGTAGAGCTCGCCTTCCGAAAGGAAGCCGAGGTCGCCGGTGCGCAGGTACGGCCCGTCGCCGGTGCCCGCGAGACGGGCGCCGAAGGTGCGCTCGCTCTCCTCGGGCCTCCCGTGGTAGCCGCGGGCGATTCTCGGCCCTGCGACCCAGACCTCCCCCACCCGGCCCGGCGGGAGCGGCGAGCCGCTCTCCGGATCGACGACCGCGACGCGCTGGCCCAGCCAGGCGCGGCCGCAGCCGACCCGCGGCCGCCGGTCCGCTTCGCGGACGGTGGGAGCCGTGCCCGGCGTCCCGCCCGTCACGAACAGCGTCGCCTCGGCCAGGCCGTAGCAGGGGTAGAACGCGCCGGGGCGGAAACCGCACGGGGCGAAGGCGGCGGCGAAGCGCTCCAGGGTCTCGGCGCGGACCGGCTCGGCCCCGTTGAAGGCGACCGTCCAGGTGGAGAGATCGAGCGCGGCGCGCGGCTCGGGCCCGATCCGGCGCAGGCAGAGCTCGTAGGCGAAGTTGGGGCCGCCGCTGGTCGTCGCGCGGTAGCGGCCGATCGCCTCCAGCCAGCGAACCGGCTTCTGCAGGAAGGCGAGCGGCGGCATGAGGACGCACCGCGCTCCCACGTAGAGCGGCTGGAGGACGTTCCCGATCAGCCCCATGTCGTGGTAGAGCGGCAGCCAGCCCAGGATCACCGACTCCTCACCCTGCCCGAAGGCGCGGCGGATCATCTCCTGGTTGTGGAGCAGGTTGCCGTGCGTGACCCGGACCCCCTTGGGATCGGAGGTCGAGCCCGAGGTGTACTGCAGGAAGGCCAGAGTGTCGCCGCCGGCGCCGGGGTCCGTCCACGCCGCCGCGTCGCCGAGCGCGGGATCGTCGGTCGCGAGCCAGAGGGCCCCCTCAAGCTCGGGGATGCCGCCTTTCAGGGCGCTCGCCTTCGCGAGGATCGCCGAGGTCGTCAGAACCACCCGCGGGCGGGCGTCGCGGGCCAGGGCCCGCAGGCGGGGCTGCTCGCGGTTCGCCCGCGGCGGATAGGCGGGAACCGCGGTCACCCCGCCATACAGGCAGCCGAAGAACGCCGCGACGAATTCGAGCCCCGCGGGGAAGAGGAGGAGAGCGTTCTCCCCCCGGAGCCCGAGCTGCTGCAGCGCCCCGCCCAACGCGCGCGCCCTCTCGTCGAGCCCGGCCAGGGTGAGGCGCTCCGACTCCGTCTCGCCCTCGGCCAGGAAGGTATAGAGGGTCTGGTCCGGCCGGCGCTGCGCCCGGGCGCGGAGCACGTCCACGAACGACCTTTCGTTCTGCGGAGGCCTCATGACGGAGCTCCCGGCAGCCCCACCTTCCGGGGGCGGGCCTGCAGCAGCCGGGCGCGCCGCGAGGCCTCTTCGGCCTTCTCGGCGAGCGCGCGCTCCTGCCGTTCCCCGGCCGGGAGCATCTCCAGCGCGTCGATCTCCGTGTCGGGACGCTCGACGGCGCTCGCCAGGAGCTGGGCGAACCGGCCGTGCAGGCGCCGGACCGTCGATTCCTCGAACCGCTCGGTGCTGTAGGTCCACTGGACCGAGAAACCCGCGCCGGTTTCGAAAAGCCAGACCGTGAGATCGAAGCGCACGGTCTCTTCCGGGAGGCCGAAGGCGCGGAGCGCGAGCCCGGGGAGCTCCAGGGCCTCCTGCGGGACGTTCTGCAGGCCGAAGGCGATCCGGAAGAGCGGAGCGTCTCCCGCGGCCCGGTCGGGCCGCACGGCCTCCACCAGCTTGTCGAGCGGCAGGTCCTGGTGGGCCTGCGCGCCGAGACAGACCTCGCGGACCCGCTGCAGCAGATCCAGGAAGGTGGGGGAGCCCGAGAGATCAACGCGCAGCGGCAGCATGTTCACGAAGAAGCCGATCAGGCCTTCGACCTCCGCGCGGGTGCGGTTGGCGAGCGCCATGCCGACCACCACGTCCTCTTCGCCCGTCCGGCGCGCCAGCAGGACGTCGAAGGCGGCCAGGAAGGTCATGAACGGGGTGACCCCCTGGCGCCTGCTGAGCGCCGCGACAGCGCGCGACGTGCCCGCGTCGAGCGGCAGCCGCAGCGAGGCGCCGCCATAGCTCGGGCGCTCCGGCCGCGGCCGGTCGGCGGGGAGCTCCAGGGGCTTCCAGGGACCGGCGAGCTGGCGCTTCCAGTAGGCGAGATGGCCGTCCAGGACCTCCCCCTGAAGCCACCCGCGCTGCCACTCGGCATAGTCGGCGTACTGGACCGTCAGCTCCGGCAGGGGCGAGGGGCGGCCCGCCACGAACGCCGCGTACAGCGCGGCCACCTCCCGGACCAGGAGACCGACCGACCAGGCGTCGAAGATCACGTGGTGAAGGCTCAGGAGGACCACGGACTCCCCGGGAGCCAAGCGGAACAGGGCGGCGCGCAGGAGCGGCCCCCGGGCCAGGTCGAAGGGGCGCAGCGCCTCCCGGCGGCTCCACTGCCGGAGCTCCGCCTCCGCGAGATCCTCACCGAGGCCGGAGAGATCGATCTGCGGCAGGCGCACGGGCCCGGGGGGTGCGATCCGCTGCACCGGCCGGCCTTCGACGGCCGGGAGGGTCGTGCGCAGGACCTCGTGACGCCGGACCACCTCCGAGAGGGTCGCCGCGAGCGCCGGGACGTCCAGCCGGCCGAGGAGGCGGACGCCGAGCAGGTGCACGTAGAAGGGGTTCCCGGGCTCCAACTGGTCCAGGAACCAGAGCCTCTGCTGGGCGAACGAAGGGGCGAAATCCCGCCCGCGGTCGTCGTCCGAGGCCCGGATGGCTGGAGAAGTCTGGGGGCTGGAGCCCGATTCCAGCAGGGACGCGAGCCGGGGCGCGAGCTCCGCGACCGTCGGCGCGTCGAACAGGGTGCGCAGTGGAAGCTCGACCCCGAAGACCTCGCTCAGGCGGGCGAGGAGGCGGACGGCGAGGAGCGAGTGGCCGCCCAACGCGAGGAAGCCGTCGTGCACGCCCAGGTCCTCGACGCCCAGCACCTCCCGCCAGATCTTGAGGAGCGCGCTCTCGAGCGGCGGCAGGGAGGCGGCCGGCCCGGCGCTCCTCGCCACGCCCGCGAGCAGGGCGCGGCGGTCGAGGGCGCCGTCGGAGCTCCGCGGCGGGTCTTCGAGGATCCCGAACGAATGCGGCACCAGGTGCCGCGGGAGCCGGGCTTCGATCCAGGCCCGCAGCGAGGCCGCGGAGAGGCCGCTCCCCGGCGCGGCGACCACACCCGCCCACAGCTCCCGCCGCTCCACGAGCCCCAAGGCCACGGCCTCGCTCACTCCGGGGTGCTGCTCCAAGACCGGCTCGATCGTCCGTGGATCGACCCGGCGCCCCAGGATCTCCAGCCGCTGGCCGGCCTCTCCGAGGATCTCGATCTCCCCGGACTCGTCAAAGCGCGCCAGATCGCCCGTGCGGACCCACCCGGCCCCCTCTGCAACCGCCAGCTCTCCGGAAACTCCGGCCGGCACCAACCGCCCGGCCGCATCGAGGACCCGGATCCGGGGATCGCGCGTCACGACCTCCCGCTCGGCCTCCGTAAGCAGGGAGAGATTGGAGACCCGGGCCTCGGGTTGGCGGACGAGGCTCTCCACCACCCGGGCCGCGTGCTCCAGGAAGCGCCGGACCGTCCCGGCCGTGAACCGCGAAGCGTCGTACGCCACGGTGAGGGCCAGCTCCGCTCCCGGCACGGCGATGAGATTCAAGGGATAACGCGTCCGCACTCCGGCGCGCACGTCCCGGATCTCGACCGGCGCAGCGGCGTTCTCCTCCCCCACCGTCACGGCCTCGTGCCGGTAGTTCTCGACCACGAGCAAGGCTTCGAAGAGCGGCAGCCCCATCGGGACTTCGCTCCACGGCTGGACCGCCGGGCTGTGCTCGAACTGCTGGCGCTCGGCCCCGCGCTCCTGGAGGCCGCGGAGCCACGGGATCACCCCCTCGTCCTCGGGGACGCGGACGCGGACCGGCAGGGTGTTGATGAACGGGCCGGCGATCGATTCGACGCCGGGCAACTGGGGGGGCCGGCCCGACACGGTCGCCCCGAACAAGACATCCCGGTTCCCGCTGTACCGGCTGAGCAGCAGGGCCAGGGTGCCCTGAAGGATCGTGTTGAAGGTGAGGCCGTGACGGCGCGCGAGGCGGTCCAGAGCCCCGGTGGTCTCGGCAGGAAGGCGGAGCTTCTCCTCGGCGTGGCGCGCTCCCTCCGGCAGGGGCCCGGGGGCCCAGCGGTCCACGTCGAAAGGCGTGGGAGCCGTGATCCCGGCAAGCTCCCGGCGCCAGAAGCGCTCGGCCCCGGCAGGGTCCTGCTGCCGCAGCCAGGCGATGGCGTCGCGGAAGGGGCGGACGGGAGCGAGCCTCGCCGGCCTTCCCAGAAGCGCGGCGTTGTAGAGGGCGAACGTCTCCCCGACGAGCAGCGGGATCGACCACCCGTCGGAGACGATGTGGTGGGTTGTCCAGACGAACCGGGACTCGCCCGGGGCGAGCTCGAGGAGGGCCAGCCGGATCAGGGGGGCCCGCGAGAGGTCGAACCCGCGCTGCCGGTCCTCGCGGAGGAAGGCGGCGAAACGCTCCTCCCACTCACCGGGGGAGACGCCGTGCCAGCGGTGAACGTCTACGGACAGGGGGGCCTTCCGGTGCACCCTCTGGAGAGGCTCCGCGAGCCCTTCCCAGACAAAGGAGGTCCTCAGGACGGAATGGCGGGCGACCACGCCCTGCCAGGCCGCCGTGAGCGCCTCGGGGTCGATCTCGCCCCGGAACGCGCAGCTCAACTGCTCGACATAGACCTCCGATCCGGGCTCGCGCAGGGTGTGGAGCAGCATCCCGAGCTGGAGCGGAGAGAGCGGATAGAGGTCTTCGATCGACCGGTCCCCGCGCGTCACGCGGTCGAGGGGCTCCTGCGCCAGCGCGGCCAGCGGGAAGTCGGAGGGCGTGTACCCCCCGGCCTCCGGAGACAGGCAATGCCCGATCAGGACGCGGAGGTGGCGCAGGAAGCCGGCGGCCAGCGCCTCGACCGTAGCCGGAGCGTGCACGCTCCGGCTGTAGTGAACGGAACCGGTGAAGCGGCCGTCGTCGATCCGGCTCGACAGCTCCAGCAGGTGCGGCCGCGGGGCCGAGGGGGCCATCGCGGGGCCCGCGGATTCCGCGGCCGCGGCAAAGGGCCCGTCCTCAGACAGGACCTGATCGGTCTGCCCGAGGTAGTTGAAGACCACCTGGGCCCGCGGCAGGGCGCGGAGCGCGGCGGCGATCTCCGGATCTCCGCTCGCATGAAGCAGCAGCCCGTGGCCCAGGCCCCGCCCGGGGATGCGGCGCATCTGCTCCTTGACCGACTTCACCAGCTCGCCGGGGCCGCGGAGACCCCGGACGTCGAGCACCACCGGGTAGAGGGCCGTGAACCAGCCGACCGTGCGCGAGACGTCGATCTCCGCCCCGAGCTCTTCGCGGCCGTGCCCTTCGAGATCGACCGCCACCACCGGCTCGCCCGTCCAGTCCTCGAAGGCGCGCGCCAGGGCCGCGAGCAGAATCTCGTCGATCCGCGTGCGATAGGCCTTCGGGACCTCGTGGAGGAGCGCCCGCGTCTCCTCGGGATCGAGCGCGAAGGGGACGGAAGCCACCGAGCCCGCCGTGTTCCTGCCGAGCCCCTCGGGATGGTCGAGGGGCAGGGGGCGCACCCGGCTTCGCGCCGCGGACCGCCAGAAGCCCAGCTCGCCGAGCACGGCCGCGGAGCGGGCGTGCTCGGCGAGCCTCGCGGCCCAGCGCTGGAACGAGGTGGTCTTGGCGGGCAGGAGCACGGCCTCTCCCCGGGACCGCTGCTCGCAGGCGAGCCGGAGATCCTCCAGCAGCACCCGCCAGGACACGCCGTCCACCGCCAGATGGTGGATGACGGTGAGCAGCCGGTCCGGCTCGCCGGCGCCCGGATGGAAGAGCGCGAAGCGGACGAGCGGCCCCGTGGCCAGGCACAGGCTCGCCTGCACGCAGCCCGCCGCGGACTCCAACGCGGCACGCTTGAGCCCTCCCGGCAGGGCGGACAGGTCGATGCGGTGGAACGGCGCCTCCCGGGGCAGGCCGCCGATCTCCTGGCGCCAGCCGGAGGGCCCGTGGACGAAGCGCAGCCGCAGGGCGTCGTGGTGGGCCAGAAGGTCCAGGGCCGCCGCTTCAAGGAGCGCCGGAGGCAGCGGGCTCCGCAGCGCGAGCAGCACGGCCTGGTTGAAGTGGTCCACCACCGGGAAGGGCTGCTCGAAGAGCCATCGCTGGATCGGCGTCAGGGGCACCGGTCCGGTGACCGGCCCCTGCTCGGCCCCGGGCGTGGCCGCGAGGCCTGCCACCGCGGCCAGACCGGCCACCGTGGGGTTCTGGAAGAGCTGCCGCGGCGTCAGCCGCAGACCGGCCTGGCCGGCGCGGGCCACGACCTGGAGGGAGAGGATCGAGTCGCCGCCCAGCTCGAAGAAGTCGTCGTGCACGCCGACCCGCTCCACCCCGAGGACCTGGGCCCAGATCGCGGCCAGGGCCTCTTCGGCGGCGTTCTGTGGGGCGGCCGGACCGGCGCCGCCCTCCCAGGCGGGCTCGGGCAGGGCGCCCGGGTCCACCTTGCCGTTCGGGGTGAGCGGCAGCGCGGCCAGCGCAACGAAGACGCCCGGCACCATGAAGCCGGGCAGCGTCTCGCCGAGGTAGGCCCGCAGCCGGGCCGGCTCCGGCCCCGGAGCCTCGCGCGGCACCAGGTAGACGACGAGCTGCGCGTGGCGGCGGGGGTCCTCGCGGACGGCGACCCAGGCGGATTCCACCTCCGGATGCCGGAGGAGCCGGGCCTCGATCTCCTCGGCCTCGATGCGATGGCCGCGCACCTTGACCTGGCGGTCTCCCCTCCCCAGCAGCTCGATCTCGCCGTTCGGGAAGGCCCGGGCGCGGTCGCCGGTGCGGTAGAGCCGGGCCCCGGGGGCCGGCGGGAACGGGTGCGGGACGAAGCGCTCCGCGGTCAGCCCGGGGCGGTTCAGATAGCCGCGGGCGAGCAGGGAGCCGCCCAGGTGGAGCTCCCCGGCCACGCCGGCCGGCACCGGCCTCCCCTGCGGGTCGAGGACGTAGGCCTCGGTGTGGGCGAGGACGCGGCCGGCCGAAACCTCCCGGCCGGGCGCGGCCGGGGCCGCGAGGCCGGCCGTGGAGAGGACGGCCGCCTCGGTCACGCCATAGCCGTTGATCAGCCGGGGGCCCTCCGGCGCGTGGCGGTGCCAGGCCGCCACCCGCTCGGGCAGCGCCCGCTCGCCGCCGATGAACACCAGGCGCAGGCACGGCGGGAGCGCGAGCCCCTCCGCGTCCATCTTCGCGACGAGCTCGTGCCAGTACGCCGCGGGCAGGGTGAGCACGGCGATCGACTCCCGCCCGCAGGCCGCGAGCAGGGCGCCGGCCGACTCGAGCATCGCGTCGGTCCGCAGCACCAGCTCCCCGCCGGCCGTCAGGGTGGAGACGATCTCCTGGAGGCTCGCGTCGAAGCTCGGCGAGCAGAACTGGAGGACGCGCTCGCCGGCCTCCACGCGAAGGACCGGGCCCAAGGCCTCCGCGAGGCGGGCCAAGGCACCCTGGGAGACCATCACCCCCTTGGGCCGGCCGGTCGATCCCGAGGTGTAGATGACGTAGGCGAGCTGGCCGGGGCCGGCCGGGAGCCGGTCGCCGCTCTCGCCGTCCAGCGCTCCGGCCACGTCGCTCCGGGTGAGCAGGACCGCGGCGCCCGAATCCTCCAGCATGAAGTCCAGACGGTCCCTCGGATACTCCGGATCGAGCGGCACGTAGACGCCGCCGGCCTTGAGGATGCCGAGCAGGGCCGCGATCAGCTCGGGCGAGCGCTCGGCCAGCACGGCCACCCGCGTCTCCGCCCCCACGCCCCGCCGGCAGAGGGCGCGGGCCAGCCGGTTGGCCCAGCGGTCGAGCTCGCCGTAGGTGAAACGCCGGCCGTCGTGGGAGAGCGCCGGCCGGTCCGGCATCCGCTCCGCCACGCGCTCGAACCGTGCCACCACCGAAGCGTCTCCGGGCGGGAGCGCCCCGGTCTCGTTCCACTCGCGGAGGATCTGGTGGCGCTCGCCCGCGGAGAGCAGCGGCAGATCCGCGAGCGGGCGCGCCGCATCCTCGGCAAGCCCGCAGAGGAGCCGTTCCAGGTGCCCCAGCGCGCGCCGGACGTCCACCCGGTCGAAGCGCCGCACATCGTGCTCCAGGCGGAGCGACAGCCCGCCGGACGCCATCGCCTCCAGGTTCAACGGATAGTTCGTCCGCGTACGGGTCTCGACCGGGCGGATCTCGAGCCCGCCCGGATCGCGGCCGAGCCCTTCGTCCACGGGGTAGTTCTCGAAGATCAGCAGAGACTCGAAAAGCGGCGTTCCCGCGGGCAGCCCGCTCCAGCGCTGCACCTCCTTGAGCGGCGTGTGCTCCACCTCGCGGAGCGCGGTCTGGTCCGCCTGGAGGGAGCGCAGCCAGGGGAGGACCGCCAGGCCGGCCGGCATCTTCACCCGCACCGGCAGGGTGTTGATGAACAGGCCGACCGTGGTCTCGACACCCGGCAGCTCCGCCGGGCGGCCGGACGTCACGCTCCCGAAGACCACGTCGTCGCCGCCGCTCGACCGGCCGAGGAGCAGGGCCCAGGCGCCGTGGACCAGGGTGCTCACCGTGAGGCGGTGGCGGCGCGCGAACGCCTCGAGCCCGGAAAGCGCGGCCGGGGGCCAGAGGATCCGGTCCTGGCCCCACGCCGGAGCCGCGGCGCCCAAGGGCCCGGTGCGCCGCTCGCCCGGCAAGGGGGTCGGGGCCTCGAAGCCGGCCAGGGTCCGCCGCCACAGCTCTTCCGCCCTCGGGCGGCCGGCCCGCCGCTCCAGGAAGGCGATATAGTCGCGATAGGGCCGGACCGCGGGAAGCTCCGCCGGCCTCCCCTCGACGGCCGCCCGGTAGAGCCGGAGCAGCTCGCCCAGGAGCAGCGGCACCGACCAGCCGTCCATCAGGACATGGTGCTGGGTCCAGAGCAGGTGGAATCCGCTCTCCGAGACCCGGACCAGGACCAGGCGCAGGAGCGGCGGCCGCGCAAGGTCGAAGCCCGCCCGCCGCTCGCTCCGCGCGAGGTCCTGAAGCCCGGCCTCCCGCTCGCCTTCGGCAAGATGGCGCCAGTCCTCCCGGCGCAGGGGGAGCGGCGCGGCGCGATGCACCTCCTGGACGGGCTGGCCGCTCTCCCAGGACGGAAAGCCGGTGCGCAGCACCGGCTGGCGGGCGATCAGGGCCTCCCAGGCCCGCTCGAAAGCCCGGACGTCCAGGCCCTCGAGGTCGTAGCGGGACTGCTGGACGTACACGCCCGAGCCCGGCGGCTCGTGGAGGCTGTGGAAGAGCATCCCCTCCTGCATCGGAGACAGGGGGTAGATCTCTTCCAGGTCCGGACGGTCCTCCGGGACCGGGGGCCAGGACGCCGGGCGGGCCGCCGGATCGCCTTCGGGCTCCACCGGAGAGGCCACCGCGGCCAGGCGGGCCAGCGTGGAATGCTGGAAGAGCTGGCGCGGCGTGAGGAGCAGCCCCGCCTCGCGGGCGCGCGCCACGACCTGGATGCTCAGCACCGAATCGCCGCCCAGCGCGAAGAAGTCGTCGTGGCGGCCGACCCGCTCGATCCCCAGCACCTGAGACCAGATGGCGGCCAGGGTCCGCTCGGCCGGTGTTTCGGGGGCCGCGAGCCCCGCCCGCGCCTCCGGCCTTTCCGCTCCGGGGGCCGGCAGCGCCCGCCGGTCGATCTTGCCGTTGGGGTTCTTCGGCAGGGAATCCAGGGCGACGAACGCGGCCGGCACCATGACCGCCGGGAGCCGCCGGCCCAGCCACTCGCGCAGGGCAGAGCTTTCGACTGCGTCTCCGGCCACGTAGGCCACGAGCCGGTCCTCCCGCATCACCACCACCGCCTCGCGGATCCCGGCCCCGGCCCGGAGCGCCGCCTCGACCTCCCCCAGCTCGATGCGGACGCCCCGCACCTTGACCTGGTGGTCGATCCGGCCGAGGTACTCCACCTCGCCGTCCGGCAGATGGCGCGCCAGGTCGCCGGTCTGGTACAGGCGCGCGCCCGCCTCTCCCCACGGGTCCGGCACGAACCGCTCGGCCGTGAGGTCCGGCCGCCCCAGGTACCCCCGCGCCACCTGCGCGCC
>DATHUD010000327.1:0-12071 GCA_035462575.1 Thermoanaerobaculia bacterium
CCTTGTAGTCCGGAGGGGGAGCGGCGGCGGCCGGGACGGCGAAGGCGGTGAGCAGGCCGAGCACGGCGAGGGTAATTTTCACGCTCATGTCCTTTTCTACGCAGCTACCTGGGCGGCGGTTCATCCCGCTTCGCCCAGGGATGCGGATACGGGATGGTACCAGGAGGCGGGAAGGCCGCCCCACGAGGCGGAAGAACGCGCCTTCGAAATTAAGTGAGGGGATCGTCTCTGTCTCGTCGTTCTCGGGAGCGGGAGCCTGTCGTTGAGCTCCCGGATTGGGAAACCCGAGATTCGAAAAGGAGACAGACCATGAAGCTGACCCGTTCCACCGCCCGTCGCGCGATCTTCGCGGCGTTGCTGCTCGCCGGGACCTTCATCGGCGTGACGTCGACCGTCCCCGCTACCGAAGCCGCGCAGCAGGGGCTCTGTACCTACTACGACAACAATGGGAATGTGGTGGGGCAGCGGGGGGAGGATTGTTGCGGCAATCCGGTCAACTGGGGCATCACCACGCCGCGCGTCCAGTGCTACGTGGAAGTCTGCGTCTGGTGCCCGCCGGTCGAGTAGGCTCGTCTCCCAAGGGCGGCCTGGCGACGGGCCGCCCCTACTCCGCCAGCCGGAGGCCGATCACTCCCAGCACGATCAGCCCGATCGAGGCGAGCCGCAGAGCGCTCCGGGGCTCCCCGAGGAAGAGGAGGCCGACGAGGGCGGTGCCGGCGGCGCCGATCCCCACCCAGACGGCGTAGCTCGTGCCCGTGGGCAGGTCGCGCATGGCGATGCTCAGCAGATAGAAGCTCACGCCCATGAGGCCCAGGGTCAGGAGGCTGGGCCCGAGCTTCGTGAACCCTTCGGTCTTTTTGAGGGTGACGGCCCAGCCCATCTCCAGGAGGCCGGCGATGATCAGGTAGACCCAGGGCCTCGTCATCTCGTCTCCTTCTCCTCCCACGTAAACGGGGTCTCGTCGTCGGGCTCTACGGTCCACGTGAGCCGGTAGAACGGCTCCGGGGAGAGCTGCGTCTCGATCGCCTGGCGCACCTCCTGGGCGGTCGGGGCGGGCTCGGCGCGGCGGGGCTGGCCGAGGAAGGTGTCCAGGTCGAAGCTGTCTTCCCGGCCGCGGTTTTTCACATAGACGAGGACGGGATCGGGGGAGACCCAGCGCCCTTCGAGGGACTGCAGGGCGTCCCAGAGGCCGAAGCCCGGGACGGTCAGCTCTCCGCCCTCCTTGCGCTCGAATCCTTCGACCTCCAGCGGCGGGGCGGGGCGGGTCACGGTGAGCCGGGCGGGGAAGGGGTCGTAGACCAGCCGGGAGATCTCGTCGGGAGAGTGGTCCGCTCCCGTGGGGATGAGGAGGACATCCAGCACCTCTTCCATGGCCTGGCTCAGCCGTTCGACGAGCCGCTGCTCTTCGGCGGAGAGCCCGGTTTTGCCTTCCGGTCTGCCTTCGGGAAGGAGATCCTCGAAGAGAGCGCTGAAGGACGCCTCCGCGCGGTCCGGGTGCTCGTCCAGGTAGTCGTAGAGCTTCTGGGTGGCCGCGAGGTATTCCTTCACGTCGCCGGACCACGTGCCGAGGGTCCGCTCCATCTCCTTGCGCTGTGTCCGGGTGGCCCGTGCGGAGGGGCCGGACGCGATCGTCAGCTCGGCCGTGCCGTCCTCCGGGCGTACCGTGTAGGAGACGGCGAGGGACGTGTCGGAGAAGAACCGGGCGAGGCTCTCGGGCTCCATCACCACGGCGGAATGGGTGGCCTTGTGCACCTCGCCCAGCCGCTTCTCCCAGGAGAAGCGCTCCGCGCCCGGTTCCAGGGAGGCGAAGCGGGACCCCCAGGCGTCCGTGCCGTCGAGGGCCGCCTGCCGGGTGGCGGCGAGCCGCCGGGCGAGGGCCGGGTTGCTGTCCTGCGGATCGGTGATCTCGACCGTGCTGGTGGCCACGAAGGCGCCGTTCGGGAGGAACCGGAGGCGGAGGTCTTCCCGAACGGGCGGCTCGAAGCAGGAGACGAAGGCTAGAAGGAGGGCGAGGAGGGCGAGGGAGCGCTTGGGCATGGGGGGATTATCCCCGAAGGGTGTGAAAGCCGGACGAGCACGGACTGACACGGACGAACATGGACAGCAGGGACTGGATCGTCCGTGCGGGTCGGTGTCAGTCCGTGCTCGTCCGTGTTCCCCCTCTCAAACCACCGCCGTTTCGACCTCGGCCGCGTCTTCCACGTGCTTGCACCCTTCGGTGTTGCAGACGTACTGCGCGCCGGCCTTCTTGGTGACCTTCTCCATGAGGAAGGCGGCTCCGCACTCGGGGCAGGGGCGGTTGACCGGCTTCTTCCAGAGGGAGAACTTGCAGTCCGGGTAGCGGTTGCAGGACCAGAAGGTCTTGCCCCGGCGGGAGCGCTTCTCCTCGATCTCGCCCTTGCCGCAGTCGGGGCAGGGGACGCCCGTGGGCTTCGGGGGCTCGGCCTTGGGACCGGTCTTCCGGAGGTTCTTGCACTCCGGGTAGCCGGTGCAGCCGTAGAAGGTGCCGAAGCGGCTGCGCTTCAGCGCCATGGGCCGGCCGCAGTTTTCGCACGGCGGAATCTCCTCCTCGGCCGCGGCGCCCGTGCCGTCGCCGTCCGCGTTGGCGGGGGCCGCCGCCGCGGGCTCCTCGAGGTTCCGGGTGTACTTGCACTCCGGATAGTTGCTGCAGGCGACGAAGGGGCCGAAGCGGCCGAAGCGCATGCGGAGCTGCGCGCCGCACTCGGGACAGTTCTCGTCGAGCGGCACGCCCTCGCGCTTGACGTTCGGCATCTGCTCGCCGGCCGTCTCCAGGTCCTTCGAGAACTTCTGGTCGAAGTCGGCCACGGCCTGCTTCCACTCGACCTGGCCGTCCTCGATCAGGTCGAGCTGCTCTTCGAGCGAGGCGGTGTAGCCCTCGTTCAGGATGTCGTGGAAGCCGTTCTGGAGCATGGTGTTGACCAGCCGGCCGAGCATCGAGGGGTTGAACCGCCCTTCGACCTTTTCGGCATAGTCCCGCTCGGCCAGGGTCGAGAGGATGGTGGCGTAGGTCGACGGGCGGCCGATGCCGTTCTCCTCGAGGGCCTTGACCAGGGTGGCCTCGCTGTACTGCGCGGGCGGCTGGGTGAACTTCTGCTCGGAGTCGAGCTTCACCAGCTCGAGCGCCTCCCCTTCGGAGAGAGGCGGCAGCATCGCGCCCTCTTCGGCCTCCTCGGCCGTGGCGGCGGCATCCTCGTCCGGGGTCTCGCGGTAGACGGCGAGGAACCCGGGGCGGCGGAGCACCCGGCCGGAGACGCGGAGCACGTAGGGGCCGTTTTCGACGTCCACCTGGGTGACGTCGAAGATCGCGGGGAGCATCTGGGAGGCGATGAAGCGGTCCCAGATCAGCTTGTAGAGCTTCCACTCGTCCTCTTTGAGGAAGCCGCGGACCGCGTCGGGCGGCAGGTCGAAGCTCGTGGGGCGGATCGCCTCGTGGGCGTCCTGCGCGCCTTTCTTCGACTGGTAGACGTTGGGCTTCTCGGGCAGTGAGTCGGCGCCGTAGGCCGTGCCGATGAATTCGCGGGCTCCCTCGAGCGCCTCGTCCGCCACGCGGGTCGAGTCCGTTCTCATGTAGGTGATGAGACCGATCGAGCCGCGGTCGCCGACCTCGCGGCCTTCATAGAGGCCCTGGGCGAGCGCCATGGTGCGCTTGACGGCGAAGCCGTAGCGCCGCGCCGCCTCCTGCTGGAGCCGGCTGGTGATGAACGGCGGCGACGGGCGCTGCTTCGACTCCTTCTTCTCGACCTTGCCGACGGTGAAGCGGCCGCCTTCCAGGTCGCGCACGATCTTCGCGGCGTCCGTGCCGTTCGTGACCTCGGCCTTCTTGCCGTCGATCTTGTGGAGGCGGGCGGAGAACGGCGGCGGCTGGGTGGCTTTCAAGCTCGCGCCGAGGATCCAGTACTCCTCGGGATTGAAGGCGTCGATCTCGGCCTGGCGGTCGCAGACCATCTTCAGGGCGACGGACTGCACGCGGCCGGCGGAGAGCCCCTGCTTGACCTTCTCCCAGAGGAGGGGGGAGAGGCGGAAGCCCATCATGCGGTCGAGCACGCGCCGGGTCTGCTGGGCGTCGACCTTCCGGTAGTCGATGTCCCTCGTGTTTTCGAGCGCCTTCAACACGGCCGGCTTGGTGATCTCGTTGAAGGTCACGCGGCGGATGCTCTCGGGATCCTTGTTGAGGATCTCGGCGATGTGCCAGGCGATGGCCTCGCCCTCGCGGTCGGGGTCGGGTGCGAGGTAGACCATCTCCGCGTCCTTGGCCGCCTGCTTGAGCTTCTTGACGACCTCTTTCTTGTCCTCCATGACCACGTAGCGCGGCTCGTAGTCGGGACCGATCCCGATGTCGTTCTTCTTCCCCTTGGCGAGGTCGCGGACGTGACCCAGGGAGGCCTCGACCGCATACTGGCGGCCGAGGAACTTCTTCAAGGTCCGGGTCTTGGCGGGGCTTTCGACGATCAGCAGATTCTTTGCCATGGCGCTAAATCAACGCCCGAGGGCGCCTCAAAATTTCGTGGTGCACGGGTGGCCCGAGGACAGGGCGGGGACGTTAGCATCCCCTCCGCCCCGCCGCAACCCTCGCCCACGGTATCTATTAGAGGGTGCCGCTCCCCCCGGCCTCCCGAGCCCTATCTCCCGTAGACAGACCCCGGCATCCTCTTCACCCATCCGCCGAGCTCGAGCTCCAGGAGCGCTCCGAGCACCTGATCCACGGGGGCGTCCACCCGCACGGCCAGGTCTTCGGGCACCTGGAACGAGCCGGGAGGGAGGACGGCCAGGATCTCCCGGGGGAGCCCTTCGGGGGGATCGGGGAGCGCCGGTGCCGGCTCCGCGAACAGGGGGCCGGGCGGCGGCGATCCGGGACGGCGGGGGAGGAGGTCGTCCAGAATGTCCTGCGGGTGCTGGACGAGGCGCGCGCCGTCGCGGAGCAAAGCGTGGGGGCCGAGCGAGCGCTCGTCGAAGATCCTCCCGGGCACGGCGTAGACCTCCCGCCCGAGCTCCAGGGAGTGGCGGGCGGTGATGAGGGAGCCCGAGCGCGGCGTGGCCTGGACGACCAGGATGCCGGCCGAGAGCGCCGCGATCACCCGGTTGCGGACGGGGAAGTGCCAGGCCCGGGGCGCCATTCCGCAGGGGAATTCGGAGACGAGGGCGCCGCGCGCCGCGATCTCTTTGGCGAGCTTCGCGTGGCCTAGGGGATAGTCCACCCCGAGGCCGCAGCCGAGGACGGCCACGGTCCGGCCCCCGTCGGCCGCGAGGGCCCCGCGGTGGGCCGCGGCGTCGATCCCCCGGGCGAACCCGGAGACGACCGTCACTCCGGAGGCGGCGAGCGCGCGGGCGAAGGTCTCGGCCACCTCGGTGCCGTAGGCGTCGGACCGGCGCGAGCCCACGATCGAGAGGGCGGGCCCCTCGGGGATCTCGCCCGCGACGTAGAGGACCGGCGGCGGGAGGGAGAGATGGGCGAGGCCGGCGGGCCAGGCCGGGTCTTCCTGGAGGACGATCCGCGCCCCGAGCCGCCCGGCTTCGGCCTCCTCCCGGGCGGTCACGGCGGCGGCCGTCTCGCGGACTGCGAGGGCCTTCTCCATCTGGGCTTTGGGGATGCCGACCGCCGCGGCCAGGAGGCCGGGCGGCTCGGGGGCTTCGGACCAGCGGGAGAGCTCCTGGGCCAGCCGGCAGACGGCCGGGCGGGAGATCCGGGGGGCGGCGTTCAGGGCGATCAGCAGCTCGCGGGGGGACGGGGGAAAGAGCATGGTCTTTTAGTCTCCGGGTTTTTCGTCTCTTCTCTAAGAAAGACGGAAAACCGCCGTCCCTTCGCTCGACTTTTTTCGCGGTCTTCCCGGCCCCGGGGGGAGGTCCGATCCGCGGGCATGCCTTGTGTATACTAGGCCCCTCAGAAAACCAGGGCGATCGATGACGCTCAATACCTCACCTTCCACTCCGGAACCGGAGTCCAGATCAATGCCCATTCCAGCCCGTCTGTGTATGGTGCCCGTGCTCGCGGCCGCGCTCCTCTTCGCGGCGTGCGGCGGGTACAGCTCGTCCCAGTCGGCCGGCTCGCAGCTCGCCTTCGGCGTAGACATGGCGCGCCGCGGCCTGTGGCACGAGGCCCTCTTCCGCTTCCACCAGGCCGAGCGGCTCGACCCGAACAACTCCCGGGTGCAGAACAACCTGGGCGTGGCCTACGAGGCCGCGGGCGACTTCGACAAGGCCCTCGAGCACTACAGGAAGGCTCTGCAGCTCTCTCCCGAGAACCGGGAGATGAAGGCCAACTACGCCCGCTTCGTCGAGTTCTACCAGAGCTACAGGGGGGGCAAGGAAGGGCCGGCCGGCAACGACCAGGCGCTCCGGACCTTCGGCAAGAAGACCAGACCTGAGCCGGCGCAACTGCCTCCCCCGGGGCAGGAGCCGCCGTCCCCCCCAGGGGACGAGCCGCCTCCCCCGGGGGACGTGCCGCCGCCCACATGAAGTCCCGAGCGAGGCTCTACCGGACCTTCGACCCGAGACGCAACCAGGAGGACCTGACATGAAGCTTTCTCGCTCTTTGACCGTCGCCGTTGTCTTGAGCCTCGCCGCGCTGCCCGCCCTGGGCGCGGGAGTGGAGGTCCGCCTGAAGCTCCCCCAGCGCGCCAAGCTCGATCTCCAGGGGCGAAACACCCTGGCCGTCTCCCCCTTCATCGTGGTGAGCCAGGAAGGGGCGGAGCGCCTCCAGGGGAGGAACATCGACGTGCAGAAGGAGTTCGACCGCTACCTCTTGAAGGTGCTGCGGCGCGAGACCGAGCTCAAAGTCGCCGAGACCGGCCCGGTCGACTTCCCCATCTACGACTTCGAGCAGCTCTCGAAATCCCAGGACTTCTGGCGCGCCCTGGGAGAGCGGACCGGGGCCGACCTGATCCTGACCGGCGGCCTGGACTTCGACATCCAGGACCGGACCGGCTACCGGACCCAGGAGTACATCTCGCCGTTCAACGGCCGCACCTACTACCGTCAGGTCCTGGTCGAGCAGACCGGGTTCGAGTACGACATCCTGATGCAGGTCTACGACGGCAAGACGGGCGAGATGGTCTACCAGGACAACTTCAAAGACTTCCAGAGCTTCGAGGGAGAGAACACCGACCCTTTGGCCGGCATGTTCGAAAACCTCCTGTCGTTGGAGGATCGCATCCTCAACGTCTTCACGCAGAAAGAGGTTGAGGCTACGCGTATCCTGTTCACCCAATAAGGAGATCTCGTTGATCCGCTCATCCTATCGCCTGGTCGCCCGCTGTCTGCTCTCAGCCTGCGCGCTCGCGCTCGCCGGCTCCCTTGCGGCCCCGCTCGCGGCCCAGAACTACGGCAACGGTCCCCAATTCTCCGGGGAGGGGTTCGGCAAGAACAAGATCCAGTACCGGGACTTCTCCTGGCAGATCTACCGCTCGCCCCACTTCAACGTCTACTACTACGAGGCCGAGGAGGCCCAGCTCCAGAAGCTCGTCTCCTTTGCCGAGAGCGGGTACGACCAGCTCTCGCGGGAGTTCAACTTCCAGATCAAGGACCCGGTCCCGCTCATCTTCTATGCCACTCACTCGGCGTTCGAGCAGAACAACATCATCCTGAACTTCATCCCCGAGGGGATCGGCGCCTTCGCGAGCCCGGTCCGCTTCCGGATGGTGCTGCCGATCGACATGCCGGATCCGGAGCTGATGCAGCTCATCCTGCACGAGCTCACCCACATCTTCCAGTACCACATGCTCTTCCAGGGGAGCCTCGCCAAGGCCGTGGCCACCGCGCCGCCGACCTGGTTCATGGAGGGCATGGCGAGCTACATGGCCAAGGACGAGACCGAGCGCGACAAGATGTTCCTGCGCGACGCGGTGGTCAACGACCGCATCCCGTCGGTCACGCAGACCAACTTCGGCGGTTTCTTCGCCTACCGCTTCGGCCACGCCGTGTTCGATTTCATTGAAGAGCGCTGGGGCCGGGACGGGTTCCTCGACTTCATCTACGAGATCCGCAACACGATCGGCTCGCGGGTGGACCGCGCGGTCGAGCGGGCCTTCAAGATGAAGCCCGAGGACTTCGACACGGAGTTCCGGCGCTGGCTGCGCAAGAAGTACCTGCCGCAGCTCGTCGAGACCGGCGAGCCCGGCGACTTCGGCCGCGTCTTCCGCCTTCAGGAGGGCCGGCCCGCCTCGGAGGTGATCTCGCCCACCGCCTCGCCCTCGGGCGACCTGGTGGCCGCGTTCACCGTCTACTCCGGCGAGATCGACATCTCGCTCTTCAACACCCAGACCCGGCGGCTGGTCCGGAACTTGACCTCGGGCTTCTCGAACGAGTACCAGTACCTGGTCGGCCAGGAGCTCGCCCTCGGCCGCAAGATGGGGCGCGACATCGACTTCTCGCCGGACGGCAACACGCTCGCCGTCTTCGCCAAGCGCGAGAAGGGGAGAAGCCTCCTCCTGCTCGACGTCTTGAACGGCGGCATCCGCGAGATCATCGACATGGCGGAGCTCGAGCAGCAGACCGCGCCGTCCTGGAGCCCGGACGGCACGAAGATCGCCTTCTCCGGCTGGAAGAACGGGCAGTTCGACATCTTCCTTCTGGACGTCGAGTCGCGGACGATCACCAACTTCACCAACGACGACATCTTCGACGGCGCCCCCGACTTCTCGCCGGACGGCGGCTCGCTGGTCTACGTCTCGGTGACGGGCGACGGTTTCGCCAAGCTCTTCCGGTCGGAGATGGGCAACCCCGGCCAGCGTTTCCAGATCACCACCGGCGAGTCCAATGAGAACGACCCCGTCTACTCGCCGGACGGCCGGCGGATCTACTTCACCTCCGACCGGGACGGGGCGGACAACATCTTCAGCCTGGACGTGGCCAAGGGCGAGATCCGGCAGTACACCGACGTGGTGAGCGGAGCGTTCATGCCCACGGTCCTCCCGGCCGCGCCGGCGGGTGAGGACGCCGGCCAGGAGAGGCTGGTCTACACCGGCTTCTGGAAGGGGAACTTCGACCTCTACGTGACCGACGTCGACGAGCCGGTCGAGGACCCGCAGACCGTGGAGGTGCCGGTCGAGCCCACGTCGCCCGAGAACGTGGCCCGCTTCGAGCCGGACATCCAGGTCACGATCGACGAGGCCAACAAGGAGAAGTACGGCGGGTACAAGTTCTTCCTCGAAGACGCCCGGAGCGTCGTCGGCGTCGACGCGGACCAGACCGTCCTCGGCCAGGTCATCCTCTCCTTCTCCGACTACCTGGGAGACCGGCGGATCTTCGCCGCCCTGAGCTCGGTCGAGAGCTTCTCGAACTTCAACATCCTCTACGCCGACCTTTCCCGGCGCTGGCAGTGGCAGGTCCTCCTCTTCGACGACCGGAGCTATTACCTGACCCGGGACTTCGTCCGCCAGGACACCCGTCCGTTCGAGCGCGAACAGAAGGCCTATCAGATCACCGGCGCGATCGGATCGATCGTCTATCCCTTCACCTTCTACCAGCGGGCGGAGTTCGGGGTCGGCTATATCTACCGCGAGATCGCCTATCCGCTCCTCCAGGTGGGCAGGGACCCGTTGGAACCGGTCGAGTTCGTCACCTTCACCGACGATTTTCCCCTGATCCAGGGGGCCCTGGTCGGCGATTCCACCATCTTCGCCAATTACGGGGCGGTCGGCGGGCGCCGCTGGCGTCTGGACCTCCAATACGGGCCCAACCTGGGAGGAGGGGGCGGAGAGGACTCGACCCTGTTCGCCTCGGCGGACCTGGACGTCCGGCAGTACATCCCGGTCACCCGGCGGAGCAACGTCGCGTTGCGCGGCTTCGCCGGCATCGCCGGAGGAGAGCTGCCGACCCCCTTCCGCTTCGGCGGCCTGGACACCCTGCGCGGCACCCGGTTCTACGAGTTCTCGGGCGACCGGGCCTTCTTCGCCAACGTCGAGTACCGGTTCCCCCTGATCGACGTGATCGCCACCCCGCTCTTCGTGTTCCAGGGCGTGCGCGGCAACATCTTCTTCGACGTGGGCGGCGCCTGGTACGACGATTTCGAGGAGTTCGACTTCTACAACTCGGACGAGGGACGGCTCGAGGACGCCACCGCCGCCTACGGCTTCGGGGTCACGGTCCGCTTCCTCGGGATCGACCTCAACTGGGATTTCGCGCGGGTCACGAAGTTCGCGGACGACGAGGACTCGAACTTCGAGACCTCCTTCTGGATCGGCAGTCGCTTCTAGCCGGTCCGCCGGGGGGTGGGGCGCCCGCCCACCCCCCCCCGTCTCCCCCTCTTCTGGCCCTTTTCTGGCTCTTTCGCTCCAGCGGAGATACAATCTCGTGAATATATGCTCGTCCAGGTCCTAGGTGGCTACGGAGGCGAGAGCCTGGAATGCCGGATGACCTGTCTTCTGGTCAACGGCTCGATCGCGCTGGACGCGGGGTCGCTGTCGCAGTCGCTGTCGATCGAGCGGCAGGTGGGGGTCCGGTCGATCATCCTCACCCACTCCCACATGGACCACACGAACTCGTTGCCGTTCTTCATCGAGAACGTCTACGGCAAGGGGGACGGCGCGATCGACGTCTACGCCTCTCCGGCCACGACCTACGCCATCCGCAAGTACCTGTTCAACAACGCCACCTGGCCGGACTTCACCCGCCTGCCCAACCACCTGCTCCCGGCTCTGCGGTTCCACGAGTTCGAGAGCGAGGTGCCGGTGGTGATCGACGGCGTCCGCTTCACCCCGATCGCCGTGGACCACCTGGTCCCCACCCACGGCTTCCTCATCGAGCAGGACGGCGCGGCGATGCTCTGGTCGAGCGACACCGGGCCCACGCAGCGCTTCTGGGAGATCGCGAACCGCACCCCGAACCTCAAAGCGGTCTGCATCGAGACGAGCTTCGACAACGCGCTCCAGCATGTGGCGGACGTCTCGCTCCACCTGACCCCCCGGACCCTGGAGATCGAGCTCCGGAAGCTCGAAAAGAGGGTCCCCGTGCTCCTCCACCACCTGAAGCCCCCCTGCATCGCCAAGATCAAGGAAGAGGTCCGCCAGCTCCAGAATCCGGACCTCGGTTTCCTCGAGCAGGGCAAGGAATACCGCTTCTAACGGACTCTCTCGGGAAGGGTGTGGTACCCTTTCCCTTGCGGTGGTGCTCCCCTTGGACAACAAGATTTCGCGGCAGCGGGCGAGGCCCGAGGAGTCCGCCCAGATCGCGCTCGACCTCTGGGGCGGCGCCGTCGCGCGGCCCGAGACGCCCGCGCCCGCGCCTCCTCCGCCGCCCGCACCCGAGCCCCTCCGCTCCCCGGTTCCCCGGGTTTCCGGACCTCCTCTGCGGGTGGGCGTCCTCGGCTCCGGGAGCGGCGGCAACGCCGTGGTCGTCGAATGCGGCAAACACCGCATCCTCCTCGACGCCGGCTTCTCCTGCCGCGAGCTCGTGAAGCGGATGAAGCTCCTGGATTTCGACCCCCAGACCCTGGGAGCCATCGTCCTCACCCACGAGCACCAGGACCACTGCCGGGGCGCGGACCGCTTCGCGAAGAGGTTCCAGCTCCCGGTCCTCGCGACCGCCGGCACCCTCTCCGGCACGCCGCTCCGGGAAGAGATCCGGAAGGGGGCGGTGACGCTCTGCTCGGGCGAGCCGCGGGAGGTGGCGGGCTTCTCCGTCGAGCCCTTCGGCATCCCGCACGACGCCTCGGAGCCGATCGGCGTGGTCGTCGAAGACCCCTGCGGCCGGCGGATCGGCCTCGTGGCCGACCTCGGGTGCCGCACGAGCCTCGCCTGGGGCCGCCTCTACGATCTCGACGTCCTGATCCTCGAGACCAACCACGACCTCGACATGCTCCGGAACGGCCCGTATCCTTGGAGCCTGAAACAGCGGGTGGCCGGCCGCCACGGCCACCTGTCGAACCGGGAGGCCGCGGAAGGCCTCCCCGAATTGATGGGCGACCGCCTGCGCTGGGTGGCCCTCTACCACCTGTCCCGCACGAACAACCTGCCCGCCCTCGCGGCCGCCGCGATCGGCGAGGCGCTCGACCGGGAGGGCTGTCCCGCGCAGATGGCGGTCACCAGGCAGGACCATCCAACCCCCTGGCTGGAGGT
>DATHUD010000328.1:0-4322 GCA_035462575.1 Thermoanaerobaculia bacterium
CGCAGATCCCGGATCGCGGGGGCGAGCCCCGCGGGAACGAGCGCTGCGACTTCCTGGAGAGAGAAGGGAAAAAGCTGGGTCCGTCGCGCCCTGCCGGCCAACGACTCCCGCGTCCGCGCGCTGAATGCAAACGACGAGCTGCCGGTGGCGACGATGCGGCGCGTCTTGTCGAGGTCGACGAGGCCCTTGAGAAAGAGAGGCGCCTCCGCGAGGTGCTGGACCTCCTCGAGCAGAAGGAGGGTGTGGGGGCTCAGCACCTCGGTCAGGGCCGCCAGAGCGAGGGCGGGCGAGTGGGCAAGCTCGCGGATCCGAGGCTCCTCGGCGTGGAGAACGAGGACCGGGGCTTCGAAGTGGGTCAAGACCTCGCGAATCCACGTCGACTTTCCCGCCTGCCGCGGCCCCACCACCAGCTCCGCGCGCCCTGGACGCAGCTCGAGCTGGCGGCGGCGCGAGACGAACGGTTCCGGCAGAGAGGCTGCGAGCAGAGTTTGCTGGTCCTCCGGCCGGTCTAGCCACGGGTTATGGATGCGGAGCGTCGCCAGGAGTGCCGGATCCATACCGACAGGGTAACCTGAGCAATGAGCCGGGTCAACGGTCAAGGTGCCTGACGATGAGTAGGGTTGAGCGGCAGGCTGCCCGGCGATTGGGCCGGATCATGACCTCTGATTCTGAGGACGGGCGCCCTCGCGCCTGGCGCGAGGGCGTAAGATCTGTCTCACGATCACGACCGAGGCCTGGGCAATGAAGATTCTGCGCTACCCGGAAGACCGCTGGCCGCTCGCGTACACCCTGATGGTGCTGGCGGTCCAGCTCGGCCTGTTCTTCGCGGTCGAGAGCCTGTGGGTGACGGCCCTTTGCGTCGTCCTGTTCCAGCCGGTGCAGGCCGTGGCCATCGCCTGCAACCACTACCAGCACCACATCAACGTATTCACGGTGCGCTGGCTGAACCGGGCCTACGAAACGATCCTGTTTCTGCAGACCGGAACCCCGCCCTACCTCATCACCCTGCACCACAATCTGGGCCATCACCCACACTACCTCCAGCCCGAGCAGGACACGCTGCGCTGGCAACGCCCCGAGGGCTCACGCCGCAGCCTGCTCGAATGCCTGGTGAAGAACTTCGCCGGGCACCTCACCTGGACGATCGCCCTCGGCCGGCGATATCCGAAGGTCTACCGCCGCTTCAAGATCATGACCGTCATCAGCCTGATGACCCTGGCGATCTTGATCTTCCTCGATCCCGCCAAGGCGATGATCGTCTTTGTCGGGCCGATGCTACTCGCCATTTTCAACGTCGCCCGGCTGGGTTACGATCAGCACGCCGGCCTGGAACTGGACGACCACCTCGGCGCCTCCCGCAACAACGAGAGCCGCCTGTACAACCTGGTGACCTTCAATTCCGGCTACCACACGGCCCATCACGTGAGCCCGGGGCTGCACTGGTCGAAGCTGCCGGAGCTCCATCACCAGATTCGCGAGCGCATACCGGCGGAGCTTCGCTCCTAGCGCCGGGGCTGTCAGGGGCGTTTCGACGCCCGGGAAGGAGAGAGTCGATGCAGCGTCCTGTCGAGGGAACGCGTACGCTGTCCTCGCCGGAGGAGGCGGATCGCCTCAATCTGGTCAAGTTGATCCCCTTTCTCCTCGTGCACGTCGTGGCGCTGGGAGTCTTTCTGGTCCCGTTCAAGGCCTGGTACGTAGGGTTGGCGGTGGGCCTTTACTACGTGCGGATGTTCGGCGTTACAGCGGGGTACCACCGCTATTTCTCGCATCGCTCCTATAAGACCAGCCGGATCTTCCAATTCCTGCTCGCCTGCCTGGCGGTCTCGAGCGCGCAGAAAGGTGTCATGTGGTGGGCGGCTCACCACCGCGACCACCACCGGCACTCGGATCAGCCGGAAGACGTCCACTCGCCGGTCCAGCGCGGCCTCTGGTGGGCGCACATGGGCTGGATCTTCGCGCCACGCAACGGTGAAGCGAACCTGGCCCGCGTCGCGGACCTCGCGCGGTTCCCGGAGCTGCGCTGGCTGGAGAGGTGGAACCTGGTGCCGCCCATCGCGCTGGCGGCGGGGCTCTTCCTCTGGGGAGGGTTGCCGGCGTTGCTCTGGGGCTTCTTCGTCTCAACGACGCTCCTGTGGCACGGCACCTTCACCATCAACTCGCTCGCCCATGTCTTCGGCAGCCGGCGGTATGCGACGCCCGACGACAGCCGCAACAACTGGTTCCTCGCGCTCCTCACTCTGGGAGAGGGATGGCACAACAACCACCACTTTTACCGGCCTGCGGCCAACCAGGGATTCTTCTGGTGGGAATTCGACCCGACCTTCTACGCCCTGAAGGTGCTCTCTTGGGTCGGGCTGATCTGGGACGTGCGCACGCCGCCCAGGCATGTGCTGGAAGAGGGGAGCCGGCAGGCCGGCTCGCTAAAGAGCACATAGGTCTCCCAGGATGACCAAATCGATCCTCGGAGTGGAGTCGCGTTCATCCTGGCAGATCGTGGACGGGCTGTTCGGCCGGCCGCTCGGCCGGTAGGTACTCCGGGTGCTGCTCCAGAAACCGCTCCCACCCCTGCCGCGGGCGGAAAAACGAATTGAGCAGCGAAGACGCCCGATAAATCCCGTAGGGCACCACATGGGCGCCGCCCGCGATCAGCTCGGGCTTCATCTCCTCGTGCAGCCGCGGCAGCTCGCTCCAGTGCACCGCCGGGTGCTCGTGATGCTCCACGTGGAAGCCCGCGTTGAACATCGTCAGGTTGAAGAAATGGGAGAGGAAGGTCGTCGTATGGCTGAACCGCTGCTCGTCCGTGCCTCCGGCGTGCTGGGCGTACATCCCCATCCCCATGATGATCGAGCCGCCCACCCAGGCCGGGAAGAGCCATAGCCCGAGGGCCATCCAGGGATCGACGAAGAAGGGGATCGAAAACGGCACCGCAAAGAGGGCGAGCTCCGAGAGAGCGCGGCGCCGGACCGCGGGCGTCGCCTGCCGGAGCTCGCGCCAGAAGTGATAGCCCCAGCGCCATGGCCAGTACAGCAGAACGTAGATCCACATGTTTTCGTAGCGGCCGTCCTCCCGCCGCTTGGGCTGCACCCAGTCCCGGTCCTCCCCCAGGTGGGAGTGATGCACCGCCAGGTGCTTGTAGCGCCACCACCAGGAGGGAATCCCGCCTGGAACGGTCCACAGCCGGCCGAACCAGCGGTTCAGCCAGTCGCTCTGGAAGATCGGCTTGTGGGCATGGCTGTGGAAGTTGATCCCCATGTTGATGCCGCCGGACCAGCCGAGCCACATCCCGGCGCTCAGCGCAAAGCCGAGCTTCTGCCCGGGTGTCACGAAACCGGTGACCTCCGGGTGGAGCCAGAGCCAGAACGCGGAGGCGATGGCGGCGAAGTGCAGGCCGCAGAACACCAGGCCGTGCGCGTCCTCCGGGTGGGAGAGCCAGCGCCCGAACCAGGCCGGAGCCGTCACCAGATCCGGCGGGCTCGGTCCGGTCCAGCGCTCGACGTAGGTCACGAGATGCAGCATCAACACCGCGAGCGGCAACGACAGCCACGGCCCCCAGAGGAGCGAGCCCCAGATCGCGGCCAGCGCCAGGAGCACGTAGAGCGAGCGCAGGACGGCATAACGCAGAAATCCGGCCATGGCGGGCCTCCTGGAGCTACTTTGCCAGATCAAGGGGCTGCTGCGAAGCCCCCGAGGCCGAAGACCCTCACCCCAACCCTCTCCCAGCCTCCAGCCCCCCAACCGGGAGAGGGAGCCTTTGCTGACAAAGTTCGAGTCAGGGCTCCCTCTCCCGGCGGATGGGAGGGGGCTGGGAGAGGGTTGGGGTGAGGGCTCCGGGGCGGGAACAACGCATCAATTCTTCCCTGACCCGTCGGGCGCACAATCTTCCGGAGCATGGACATTCCGGCACCGACTCGTTACAGTAAAACGCAACGGTTCTCAACCCGGAAGGGGGGCGGACGATGAGCGATCTCTCCCATACCGCAGCCGCCGACGCCGACGCCGCGACCGGCGATCCCCCGCTCGTCCGGAGCCTGCGGGAGCGTCACGCGAAGCTGAGCGCTCTGGGGGACGGCCGGGCCCGCCCCTTCGAGCTGCGCCTGCCGGACCGCACCGCGCATTGGATTGGCGGTGAAGCGGTCGGCGGGGGAAGCGAGCCCGCCTTCACTGTCCGGATCGTCACCGAAAAGGGCCTCGCCGCCATGGCGGCGTTCGACGAGCTCGCGATCGCCGAGGCGTACATGGACGGCGACCTCGACATCGAAGGGGATCTGCTGGCGGCGCTCAAGCTCCGGCCCGTGCTCGCCGATCCGCACCCGTTCAAATAC
>DATHUD010000329.1:0-2721 GCA_035462575.1 Thermoanaerobaculia bacterium
CGCATGCGGTTGTTGGGCAGGATGAACCGGATCGCGTGATTGATCTGCCCGGCCGCCACCTCGTCCGCGCTGAACAGGAGCGGGGCGATGGGGAAGCCCGCGGCGTCCGCGCTGCTGCACTGCTCGCCGCGGCCGTCCGCCGGATAGGTGATCGACGTGTCCCACACCGCGAGGCAGCCGCCGTAGAAATCCGGTCCCTCGACGTTCGCCCGCCACATCTCGTACAGGCGCTTCGTGGACGGGTGCACGACGATCAGGTGGCAGTCGCCGTCCCCCGCGCACTGGTAGTCGGGCTCCCCTTCGATCGCACCGCCCGCCGGCAGGGGGACGGGCGCCTCGTCGCAGTCGGGATCATAGAAATCCCCCGTGGGGATGAACGAGCGGAACGGGGCCCCCGCGTTCGCCTCCAGCACCTCGATCGAGAAGTCGATCTGCATCCGCGCCGGGGGCAACAGAACGGAGTTCCCCGTCCAGATGTTCATGCTGGCGAGCCAGGCGATCACGGTCGCGGACTCGGCGTCCACCGGCGCGTTGGAGATGTCCTGGTACCAGGGAGAATCGGCGGGGAAGTACGGCCCGTGCCCCGCCGGGGGCTGGGCGCTCGCCGCCGAGGCCAAAAGGACGAGCCCGGCCGGCAACGTCATCCATAGACGGTTGGTCATAGGGGGATTGTACCTGTCCCCTGCCCGAAAACCTCACCCCCGACCCTCTCCCATCGCCCCCCCTTCCCCCGGGAGAGGGCGCCCCCGCCCGTCGCAAGCAGCAGTCTCCCTCCTCTCCCGGCGGACGGGGGGGCGATGGGAGAGGAGGGCCGGGGTGGTGAGGGGCCGGCCCCTAATCCTTCTGCGCCTTCTCCATCTCCCGGTCGAACCCCGGGAGGATCGCCTTCACGAACGCGTTCGAAACCAGGCGGACGACCACCTCCCAGGCGCTCGAGTCCGGATCGTCGAGCGTGCCCGAGAGGTCGACCACGGTTGCGACCTCCTCCCGGGGCTCGTTTTCGAGGATGTGCGAGAGGCCGCCCGCGATCTTCTCGTAGATCTTTTTCAAGACCGGCTTCTTCTTGTCCTGCTCCGAGTCGTAGACGTCGACGTCCTTGATCAGGGGCTTGACGTACCCCGTGATCCGCCGGTTCCGGATGCTGACCTCGGAGTAGACGGAGAAGGTCCCCTTGACCACGTCGAGCTTGCCGTAGGAGCGCAGGAGGTCGTTCATGGACGGGAGCGAGGCCCCCTCGATCGCGACCGCCAGGTCGAAGTCCGGCCCGTTGTTGTCCTCGCGGAAGGTGGCCGAGCTGCGGGTGGCGCCGCTCCCCATGAACTTGCCCGTGAGCTTCGCCACGGCCGGCCCCTTCTTGAACCCGGAGGAGATGTTGGTCACCGTCAAGTCGGCGTCCGAGACGAAGAGCCGGTAGGGATCGTCCGCGTCGCGGTTGACCCAGCCCACCACGCTGTCGTCCAGGCGGAAGCGGTCGATCTTGACGGGCATGGGCGCGTTGTCGTCCTGCACGGCTTCGGCCGCCTGCGCGGCCCGCTTTTTCTCGGCGCCGGCCGTGGCCGCGGTGTGGACGTAGTCGAGCTTCAGGCCGTGGATGGTCACGTCCTCGATGTGGGCCTCCTGGTGCTTGACCCCGTACTCGAGCTCGCCGTTCGAGTCGAGCACGCCCCCTTCGAGCTCCAGGTTCGCCCGCGAGCTGAACATCCCCAGGCGCTCCAGGGGGACCTTCTCCAGCTTGTAGAGCGCGTGGATGCCGGGGTGCGGCTCCGAGAGGAAGTCCATGTGCCCTTCGAGCACGCCCCGGCCGGTCTCGAAGATCACCCCCTCGGTGCGCACGGGCGAGGGATAGACCTCGGTCGTCGAGCGGACGTTTCTGATGTTCTCGGCCGAGAGGTTCCAGTGGGAGATGTGGAGGGGCCGCTTCGGGTCCTCGTCCACGTAAACGATGTCCCCCTCCTTGACCTCGATCAGGTTGAACTTCAGCGGATAGATCGCCTGGAGGGCGTCCTGCCAGCCCCGGTCCTCGACGTCCATCTCGTCCTTGTCTTCCTCCTGGAGCTGCGGGAGGTTCACGTGGACGCGCGGCCGGTCGAACACGGCGTTGGCCACCAGGTGGAAGCGGAGGAGCTCCTTCCACTCGACGCTCGCTGTCAGGCGCGGAATGGCCGCGACCGGCGGGTCGGGGTGGGCCTGCTGGCGGATCACCCCGTCCCGGAGCGTCAGCGACAGGTTGAACGGCGAGAGGTGGGCGCCCCCCAGGGTGACGCTGTAGCCATGAAGCCGCTGGTTGATCTTGGCTTCCAAGGTCCGGCGGAGGAACTCGTCGAAGTGCTGGGAGACGATGGCGATGATCAGGAGCAGGGCCGCGGCCAGAATCGCCCAGAGGAGGCTCCGGGAGACCGGTTGCGGGGCCCCCTTCCGGGGCTCTTCGCTCTCCCCGATCCTGCGGGGTCCCGGCCGGGCCGGCTCGTCATGAACGGCCTGTTCTTTTTTGTGCAACTTCATAACAACCTCGGCGCCGCCTGCAGGAGAGCGCCGAAATCGATACCTAGCAATGTCTTTGCCAGGGCGAGGGCCGCCCCCCGCCCCGCCCTCACCTCCCCGGCCCTCCTCTCCCACCACGCCACCCGCCCTCCCTGGGAGAGGAGGGAGCTGGAAGAAAAAGGTTTTTCTCCCCTCTCCCAGGGAGGGGGCACGGAGTGGTGGGAGAGGGGCCGGGGGTGA
>DATHUD010000330.1:0-5971 GCA_035462575.1 Thermoanaerobaculia bacterium
GGAGAACAGGACCTGCACGAGCGGCGGCCGGGCGAGGTCCCGCTCCGGAGCCAGATCCTCGATCAGGCGCTCGAACGGGACCTCCTGGTGAGCATAGGCAGAGAGCGTCGCCTCCCGCACCCGGACCAGAAGCTCCGCGAAATCCGGCTCCCCCGAGAGATCCGCCCGGAGCACCAGAGTGTTGACGAAGAGGCCGATCAGAGGCTCCGTCTCCACCCGGGTGCGCCCCGCGATCGGCGTTCCCACCCCCAGGTCGTCCTCGCCCGTGATCCGTTGCAGGAGCGTCGCAAACCCGGCGAGCAACGTCATGAAGAGGGTCGCCCCATGCCGGCGGGAGAGCGCCGTGAGCCCGGCCAGACCCTCCCCATCGATCGCAAAGCCGTGGGTCGCCCCGCGCGCGCTGCGGACCGCCGGCCGCGGATGGTCCGTGGGCAGGTCCAGCGCGGGCGGCATCCCCGCGAGCCGCTCGCGCCACCAGGCGAGCTCCGACTCCAGGCGCTCGCCCGACAGGTGCCGGCGCTGCCAGGCCGCGAAGTCCGCGTACTGGATCGCGAGCTCCGGCAGCGGGCTCGGGAGCCCTTCGAGGAAAGCCGCGTACAGCGCCCCGAGCTCGCGCACCAGCACTCCCGTGGACCAGCCGTCGCTCACGATGTGGTGCATCGTGAGGAGCGCCATGTGCCGCTCGGCCCCCAGCCGGAGCAGAGCCGCCCGCAGCAGCGGACCGCGCGCGAGATCGAACGGCCGGCGCGCTTCGGCCAGAGCCAGGCGGTTCGCCTCCTCCTCGGGCACGCCCTCGAGATCGATCAGAGGCAGAGGGAAGCCGGCAGGCTCGGAAACCACCTGCACCGGCTCGCCCGCCACCGCGGAGAACGCCGTCCGCAGGGCTTCGTGACGCCGCACCACTTCGCCGAGCGCCGCGGCCAGCGCCGCCCGGTCGAGCCTTCCGGAAAGCTCGACCGCCGCCGGAATGTTGTAGAGCGGGCTGCCCGGCTCCAACCGATCCAGGAACCAGAGACGCTGCTGCGCGAAAGACAGGACGAGCGGCTTCTCGCGCGGGATCCTTTCGATCCACGAGACCACCGCCCCCTGGGAGCGCCCGAGCCAGACGGCCAGACCCTCGACCGTCGGAGCCTCGAAGACGGCCCGCACCGGCAGCTCGACCCCGAAGACGGAGCGCACCCGCGACGTCACCTGGGTCGCGAGCAGCGAGTGGCCGCCCAGCGCGAAGAAGTCGTCGGCGATCCCCACCCGCGGGAGATGGAGCACCTCGGCGAAGATCCCCGCCATCAGCTCTTCCACCGGGGTCCGCGGTGCCATCCCGGCGCTCGACTCGACCTGCTCCGGGCGCAGCTTCGCGAGCGCTCGGCGGTCCACCTTGCCGCTCGGCGTGAGCGGCAGCTCCGGCAGGGACTGGTAGAACGCCGGCACCATGTAACCCGGCAGCCGATCGCGCAGGAACTCCCGTAGCGCCCCGGCCTCGCCCATCACGAACGCCACCAAGTGCCCGTCGGACAGGACCACCGCGGCCTCACGGACCGCGGGATGGCTGCGTAGCGCGGCCTCGATCTCCCCCAGCTCGATGCGGAAGCCGCGCAGCTTGACCTGGTCGTCGATACGGCCCAGGAATTCGAGCGTGCCGTCCGCACGCCAGCGCGCCAGGTCTCCGGTGCGGTACAGCCGCGCCCCGGGCTCCTTCGCGAACGGGTTCGGCGCGAAACGCTCGGCCGTCAGCTCCGGGTAGTTGAGATAGCCCCGCGCGAGGCCCTCTCCACCCACGCACAGCTCTCCGGGGACTCCCGGCGGCTGCGTTCCGCCCCAGGCGTCCAGGACGTGGACCTGCACATTGGCGAGCGGGCCGCCGATCCCGGGCGACGGCGATACGGCGATCTTCTGCACGGACGTATCCACCGTGCACTCGCTCGGCCCGTAGACGTTCCAGAATTCCGTCTCCCCGATTTCGCGCAGGCGGTCCCACAGCGCCTGGCTCACCGCCTCTCCGCCCACGAGCACCCGCTTCGGCATCCACCCGCCCTGCAACTGCGCGGGTGTGCAGTCGAAGATGTCCACCCGCTGCTGCGCGAGAAATGCCGAGAGCGCTTCCGGGTCCGGGCGGACCGCCTCCGGCACGAGGCACAGGGTCCGGCCCTGGAAGAGCTGGATGAGCTGTTTGATCGCGCCATCGAAATACAACGGCGCGTTCAAGCTCACCCGCACGTCCGCGTCCAGACCGTCGTAGACCGTGGCTTCGAGCGCGGCCAGCAGGTTCACCACGGACCGCTGGGCGATCTGGATGCCTGTGGGCGTGCCGGTGCTGCCCGAGGTGTAGACGACGTAGGCCAGTTGCTCAGGCAGCGCGGAAAGATCCAGATCCTCCTCGCTCTCCAGCTCCGCCTCGGAAGGCAGTTGCGTCAGCACCACCGCGGGGGCCGCGTCGGCCAGCACCTGCTGCAGCCGGCGCTCCGGCTGCGCCGGATCGAGGACGACGAAGGCGCCGCCCGCTTTCAAAGCCGCCAGCACGGCCACGATCTGATCGAGCGAGCGCTCCATGGAGATCGCCACTCGCGATTCCGTCCGTACGCCGGCCCGGCGCAGAGCGCGCGCCAGCCGGTTGGCCTGCCGGTCGAGCTCACCGTAGGTCAGCTCCCGCTCCCCGTCGGTCACCGCCAGTGCCTCCGGCCGCAGCGCCGCCTGGAACGCGAACCGCTCGGACAGTCCCATCCAGGGCACTGCCGCGGCCACCCCGGTGTCGTTCCACCGCGTGAGCTGCTCCTGCTCCGCCTCCGACAACAGCGGCAGCTCCGGGAGTCGCCGCCGCGGGTCGGCCGCGGCTCCGGCCAGCAGGCGCACGAGGTGCCCGGCCCACCGCTCGATCGTCGCCTCCTCGAACAGGTCCCGGCTGTAGCCGAGCGTCCCTTCGAGGCCCTGCTCCGTCTCGGCCAGGGTGCAGCCCAGCTCGAACTTCGCCGTCCCCGTCTCCACGGGCGAGGCCGCGAGCGCGAGCCCGGGAAGCTCCAACGGACCCGACGGGGCGTTCTGCAGGGCGAACAGCACCTGGACGAGGGGCGGCCGGCTCAGGTCCCGCTCCGGCGCCAGCTCCTCGACCAGACGCTCGAAGGGGACCTCCTGGTGGGCGTAGGCCGAGAGCGTCGTCTCCCGCACCCGGCCCAGGAGCTCCACGAAATCCACGGACCCCGAGAGGTCCGCCCGCAGCACCAGCGTGTTGACGAACAGGCCGATCAGAGGCTCGGTCTCGATCCGGGTGCGCCCGGCGATCGGCGTTGCTACGACCAGGTCGTCCTCTGCCGTGAACCGCGAGAGGAGCCCCGCGAATCCGGCGAGCAGCGTCATGAAGAGCGTCACCCCGTGCCGGCGGGAGAGCTCCGTGAGCCCGGCCAGACCCTCCTCCTGGATCGCGAAGCCGTGGACCGCACCGCGCGCGCTGCGCACCGCCGGCCGCGGGTGGTCTGTGGGCAGGTCCAACGCGGGCGGGATCCCCGCGAGCTGGCCGCGCCACCAGGCGAGCTCCGACTCCAGACGCTCGCCCGACAGGTGGCCGCGTTGCCAGGCCGCGAAGTCCGCGTACTGGACCGCGAGCTCCGGCAATGGGCTTAGGTGCCCCTCGCGGAACGCCGCATACAGCGCCCCGATCTCCCGCACCAGCACTCCCATGGACCAGCCGTCGCTCACGATGTGGTGCAGGTTCAGGAAAAGCGCATGCCGCTCGGCCCCGAGCTTCAAGAGCGCCGCCCGCAGCAGCGGACCGTTCGCGAGGTCGAACGGCCGGCGCGCTTCGGCGGCGGTCCGGCGGCTCGCCTCGTCCTCGGGCAGGCCCTGGAGGTCGAGCAAGGGGAGGACGAACCCGTCCGGTTCGGAAACTACCTGCACCGGCTCGCCTGCCACCGCGGGAAACGTCGTCCGCAGCACCTCGTGCCGCCGCACCACCTCACTGAGCGCCGCAGCCAGCGCCGACCGGTCGAGCCTTCCGGTGAGCTCGACCACCACTGGAATGTTGTAGAGGGGGCTCCCCGGCTCCAACTGATCCAGGAACCAGAGCCTCTGCTGCGCGAAGGACAGGGGGAGCGGCTCCTCGCGCGAGATCCGCAGGATGGGGGACGGGACCGGCGCCGACGCTCCGAGCCGGCCGGCCAGGCCCTCGACCGTCGCCGTCTCGAAGATGGCCCGCACCGGCAGCTCCACCCCGAAGACCGAGCGCACCCGCGAAGCCACCTGCGTTGCCAGCAGCGAGTGGCCGCCCAGCGCGAAGAAGTCCTCCGCGATCCCGACCCGCCCGACCCCCAGCACCTCGGCGAAGATCGCGGCCAGCAGCTCCTCGGCCGGTGTGCGCGGCGCGACGGGCTTCTCTGAGGTCTCTTCCGAGCCGGGCTCGGGCAGGGCCTTTCTGTCGAGCTTGCCGCTCGACGTCAGCGGCAGGGCGGGGAGTGCCACGAAAGCCGCCGGCACCATGTACGCCGGCAGCCGCTCGCGCAGGTGCTCGCGCAGCTCGCTGCTGGCGGGCGCCCTTCCTTCGGCACCGACCACATAGGCCACCAGGCGCCGGTGCCCGGCCGATCCCCAGACCGTGACCACCGCCTCGCGGACCGCCTTCTGAGCGAGCAGGGCCGCCTCGATCTCGCCGGGCTCGATCCGGAAGCCGCGCAGCTTGATCTGGTGATCGATCCGGCCCAGGAATTCGAGATTGCCGTCCGTGCGGCGGCGCACGAGATCGCCGGTGCGGTACATACGCTCGCCTCCCACGGAGCTCCAGGGATGGGGGACGAAGCGCTCCGCCGTCGCGTCCGGCCGCTCCAGGTACCCCCGCGCCAGCCCGGCGCCCGCGATGTACAGCTCGCCCGGGACTCCCACCGGGACGGGCTCCTGGTGGCGATCGAGCAGGTAGATCCCGGTGTTCGCGGCCGGCCGGCCGATCGGCGTCACCGGCGGATCTCCGAACGAGCTTCGCCGCGGATCGACGTCGTAGAGCGTCGCGCAGATCGTGGCCTCGGTGGGGCCGTAGCCGTTGATCACGGCCAGCCCGGGGCAGAGCTCGGCGACCCGCGCCAGCAGAGGCTCCGGAATGGGCTCGACGCCGACCAGCAGCCGGCGCAGGGAGGCCGGCTCCCCCGTCCGCTCCAGCCGGTCGCAGAGCGCGGCCACCATGAAGGGCGGGATGTAGGCGCTGTCGATCCGCTCCTCGATCAGCCAGTCGAGGAATCGCCCGGTGTCCTGCCGGATCGCCTCCGGCACGAGGTGGACGGCGCCGCCCGCAAGCAGCGGCGAGAAGATCTCGTAAACCGAGACGTCGAAGCTCAGGCTCGTCCACAGGCTGCCCCGGCTCCCTGGCAGGAGCGGCTGCCGGCGCGCGAAGTCGGCCAGCAGGTTGAGGACGTTGCGATGGGTGCAGCCGACGCCCTTGGGCCTGCCCGTCGAGCCCGAGGTGTGGAGCACGTAGGCCAGGTTCCCGGCCAGCACCGGAGTCCGCATACTCTCTCCGGTCTCCGGGATTTCGTCGAGCCAGAGGACCGCAGGAGCCGCCGCGGTGAGCGTTCCTTCCAGGCGCCTTTCGCTGACCAGCAGCGGCCGGCCGGCGCCTTCCAGCATGCCGACCAGGCGCTCGACCGGATGGTTGGGGTCGAGCGGCAGGTAGGCGCCGCCCGCCTGGAGCACGCCGAGAATCGCGACCAGCACCGAGGCGGACCGCTCGAAGTAGAGCGCCACCGGCACCTCGGGGCCAACTCCCAGGGAGCGCAGGGAGGCGGCGAGCTGGCCGGCCCTCCGGTCGAGCTCGCCGTAGGTGAGGGCTTCTCCTTCGGCGACCACGGCCGGCAGGTCGGGATGAAGCTCGACCTGGCGCCCGAAAGCCGCGTAGAGATCCGTCTCGGGGAAAGCCCGGGCGGTGTCGTTCCACTCCACCAGGAGCTGCTCCCGCTCCTCTGCGGAGAGCATCGCCAGCTCCGGCAGGCGCTGCTGCGGA
>DATHUD010000331.1:0-2852 GCA_035462575.1 Thermoanaerobaculia bacterium
CGGCCCACGCGACCGGCGCCCAAGAGCTGCGGGAGCGGGCTCACCCCTGGACCTTCGAGCGGGCGGCGGAAGCCTCCGGCGTGCCGGCAGCCGACCTCGAGCGCTTCGCCCGGCTCTACGCCGATTCCTCCCCGGCGGTGATCCGCTCCGGCTGGGGCTACGAGCGGAACCGGAACGGCGGCTCGGCCGTGGCGGCCGTGCTCGCCCTGCCCGCCGTGGCCGGCAAGTTCGGCGTGCGGGGCGGCGGCTTCACGATGAGCAATTCGGGAGCCTGGGGATCGCTCGACCGGGCGGCGGCCGTCAACGAGCCGGAGCCGTCCACGCGGGTGATCAACATGAACCGGCTCGGGCGGACTCTCCTGGAGCCCCAGGATCCCCCGGTCCAGGTCCTCTTCGTCTACAACTGCAATCCGTTGGCGACCATGCCGGAGCAGGAGAAGGTCCACCGGGGGCTCCTCCGGGAGGATCTGTTCACGATCGTCTTCGAACAGGTATGGACCGATACCGCGCTCCTGGCGGACCTGGTGCTGCCGGCCACGGCGTTTCTGGAGCACCACGAGATGAGCCGCGGCTACGGCTCCTACGTCTTCTACGACTCCGCGCCCGTGGCCACGCCGGCGGGGGAGGCGCGCCCGAATCCAGAGGTCTTCGCCGATCTCTGCCGGCGCCTCGGCCTCGACCGGCCGGACGACCCGGAGACGAGCGGGGATTTGGCCGCCGCTCTCCTCTCCCGCTCCCCCCGCATTCGCGAGGAGCTCGACCGGGACGGCATCGCCGCCCCCGACTGCGGCCCGGCGCCGGTCCAGTTCGTGGACTCCTTCCCGCTGACGCCGGACCGCAAGGTCCACCTCGTGCCCGAGGCCCTGGACCGCGAGGCGCCGCACGGCCTCTACGCCTTCCAGGGAGACCCGGGGACGGAGCGCCACCCCCTGGCCCTGATCTCTCCGGCCACGAACCGGACGATCAGCTCGACCTTCGGCCAGCTCTACCGCGACCGGGCGGCGCTCGAGATCCACCCCGCCGACGCGGCGCCGCGCGGCATCGCCTCCGGGGACACGGTCCGCGTGTGGAACGACCTGGGCGAGGTCCGCGTGACCGCCCGGCTCACGCCGGACCTCCGGCCCGGCGTGGTGCTCCTGCCCAAGGGGCTCTGGAGCCGGCACACCCTCTCCGGAAACACCGCGAACGCCCTGGCGCCGGACACCTACGCCGATCTCGGAGAGGGGGCCTGCTTCAACGACGCGCGCGTGGAGGTGGAGAGGGTGGCCTGATGGCCCGCACCCTTTTCGACGACCAGGAGGCGGCGGGCGCTCCCGCGGCCCGCCCGGAAGACGCCCCGCCATCCGCCGCCTCCCCGCTCGCCGAGCGGATGCGCCCGCGCACGCTCGCCGAGCTCGTCGGTCACGAGAAAGTGGTGGGGGAGGGCGGGTTCCTCCGCCGGGCCATCGCCGCCGACCGGGTGCCGTCGCTCATCTTCTGGGGGCCGCCCGGATCGGGCAAGACCACCCTCGCGCGCATCATCGCCGCCGAGACCTCCTCCCACTTCGTGCCGTTCTCGGCCGTGACCTCCGGGATCAAGGAGGTCAAGGAGGTGATGGCCGAGGCCGTCCGCCTGAGGAAGGCCCAAGGAAGGCGGACCCTCCTTTTCGTCGACGAGATCCACCGCTTCAACCGCGCGCAGCAGGACGCCTTCCTCCCCTACGTGGAGCGGGGCGACGTGGTCCTCGTGGGAGCGACGACCGAGAACCCCTCCTTCGAGCTCAACGCCGCGCTCTTGTCCCGCTGCCGCGTGGTGGTCCTGGAGCCGCTCACCCCCGCGGACTTGGCGGAGCTGATGCGCCAGGCCCTCCGCGATACGGAGCGGGGCCTGGGGACGTCGGGCGTGGAGGTGGACGACGAGGCTCTGGAATCCCTGGCCCAGCTCGCCTCGGGGGATGCGAGGAAGGCGTTGAACCTCCTGGAGCTGGTGGTCTCGGACGCGGAGGACGGCCGGGTGGACGCCGAGGGGGTCCGCCGGGTCGCCCAGAGGAAGATCCTCCTCTACGACAAGGCGGGGGAGGAGCACTTCAACCTGATCTCCGCCCTCCACAAGTCGCTCCGCGAGAGCGACGCCGACGCCGCCCTCTACTGGCTCGCCCGCATGCTCGCTTCGGGTGAGGAGCCGCTCTACGTGGCCCGGCGGATGATCCGCTTCGCGAGCGAGGACGTGGGCCTGGCTGATCCCCAGGCCCTCGTGCAGGCGCTCGCCGCCCGGGAATCCTTCCATCTCCTGGGCTCCCCGGAAGGGGAGCTCGCCCTCGCCCAGGCGGTCGTCTACCTGGCCCTCGCCCCCAAGAGCGTCGCCGTCTACGAAGGCTATAAATCTGCCCGCCGCACCGTCGAAGAGCGCCCCGCCGACCCGGTCCCGCGGGTCATTCGCAACGCTCCGACCCGCCTGATGAAGGACGTGGGATACGGCGACGGCTACGTCTACGCCCCCCATACCGAGGAGGGGGTCGGAGGGATCGACTGCCTCCCCGAATCCCTCCAGGGGACGCGTTTCTACGATCCCAAAGGCCGGGGATTCGAGGCGAAATTGAAGGAAAGGCTGGACCGATACCGCGCCCTGCAACAGGACGTCCGCGACCGCCGCCAACCCACCGAAAACACCTCTTCCCTCCGGCAGGATCCCCCGCCCCGGAAAGGCAACCCAGGTCCGTAGAGACGTTCCAGTCGATCCTCACCAACGCCTCGGCGTCCACCCACGGCGGAACGTCTCTCGCTGTCAGGCCGCCGACGGCCCCGCCCGCGGCCGTCGCAGGCCGCCGACGGTCCCGTCCGCGACCGTTGCAGGCCGCCGACGGCCCCGCCCG
>DATHUD010000332.1:0-7300 GCA_035462575.1 Thermoanaerobaculia bacterium
AGGCCGTCACCGCCACTGAATCCGTTGATCGTGTCGTCGCCTGCGAGGCCGCAGATCACGTCGGCGGCCCCCCCGCCGTTCAAGGTGTCGTTGCCCGCAGTCCCGGTGATCGTGCAGCCCGTGCAGTTCGACTGGGCTGCCACCTGCGAAGGCAGGAAGGTGAGGGCGAAAAGGGCCACGACGACGAGAAAGACGGGCCCTATGCTGCGATGAGTCATACGAGACTCCTTTCAGACCCCGCGCCGCATTCATTGCGAGCGGTCAATAGTAATATATACTTCAATTATTTAGAAAACAAGGTCTCCAGGGGGCCGGCACGAGGTCGGCCACGCGACGGGTGCCGGTCGACCGACGCCGGGTGAGAGGGCGCTACAGCGAAGGTCGAGCGCGCTTGCAGCGCCGCTTCCAGCACTCGTAGCGCTGCTTTACGCGTTTTGTTGCAACGGAAAGCCGCTCGACGGGGCGGCCGACAGGGGCGCCCGGCGTGAGCCAGTTGAGAGCAGGCCGAGGGACCTCCCTCTCCTCTCGGCCGCACCGGGTGATCGGCACACCCTCCTCAGGAAGCGAGCTTTAGCGCTTCATTTCGAAGCCTGCTGAGCTTCTCATGCCAGAGCCTCAGAGCCTCCTTTCGCTCCGGCCAGAATTCATACAGGTTATATGTCCCATTTAATTCCCCTTTAGCATGGTTCAATACCGCCTCGGCTACTTCGTCCCTAACTCCAAGACTCGATAAATGCGTCCTTCCCGTCCGTCTCCAGTCATAGGGACGGATATCGTTAAGTCGGGAAAGGGACCGCAAATCACTATTCGACTCCTTCAAGGGACGGGGATAATCACCATATGAATTACATGCCCAGAAGAGGGGGCCTTTCCCCCCGGAAAGCATCAAGCGGCGCAGTAATACCTCTCCGATAATGCCAGAGATAGGAATTAGGAAATCGCGGCCGCTTTTCGTATCTGGAATTCTCCAGACTCTCTCCCCATTCATTAGAATAATGTCCTCGGCATTGGCGGAGGCCGCTTCGCTCGGACGACACATCGACGCTAATATCAAGAGGTGGCAATCGGCTGCCGCCTCATCCCTCATCTGAGGAAGGGCCCGAAAGAAGGAAATCAGTTCATCGTCAGAAAGCCATCGGTCCCGCTTTCCCTTTGTAACTGTAACCGGCACACCCGTTGCCGGATTCGTCTTTACGCCTGGAATATGTGCCTTGGCCCAAGTGAACGAACAAGAAATGACCTTCTTGACCTCTCGCACAGACTGCGGCGCTCGTTTCGTCACTTCGCTGAGCAGGCCCCGAACGTCGTCCTCTCCAAAGCTTGCAAGCGGTGTTTTAGCAAAGCGGGGGACAATCCACGTCTTAGCGATGGATCGGTAACCTGTGAAGGTTCGGGGGGCGAGGTGCCCAATCATGGCGGACAGATAGGAGCACAGGAGCTCTCCCACCGTTCCCTCGATTAGGCCTTCCGGGAAGAGCCCTCGCAAATCGGCCGCGATGGTCTCGATCTCGATTCGCCTGGGCGCCAGTCCCATCTCAGGCCGAGGCACGACTTGCGGGTCCTTGCCTTCCGCGAGCTTTCCCCGGAGGATCTGGTATTCCGTCTCGAACTGCTTCAGGGTGAGGTACCTCGGCTCTCCTTTCTTCCCACAGGGATGCTCACCAAGGGTCAGCCGGCGTTTCTTCCCCGTCACGGGCGAGTAGTAGAGAAGGAACCAGCTCTTGCGCCCCTCCTTGGTGAGACGCAATCCCGCGCCGGGCGTGGGGATGTGGAAGACGTCTTGCTGGGGTAGGCTGGTACGAAGCGGCGGGATCGAGGCTTCGGTGAGCTTCATCTTCATCGTGTGCCCCCTCTGGCGATCTGGTTCCCGGCCAGCCTGATTAGGTACTCTATAGGTACCAAGTACGGACTTACGGCACGGGTCGTCCTGAGACTAGGTGAATCCTTGAGACACCATAAGTCTAGAGAAACGAATGAGTTATCGCAAGAGTGTAGACGTCGTGAGACAGCCCGAGAAGCGCCTGGAAACCTCCGTCTCCCTCTTTAGGAGAGGGAGCCGGAGGGTGAGGTCGCAGGCCACGGCGGCCCATTTTCATAGCAGGAGGGAGACTGCTCTTTTTTTCATAAGGGCTCCCTCTCCCGGTCGGTGGGAGGGGGCTGGGAGAGGGTTGGGGTGAGGGTCCGGGCGGCGGAGCCGACCGGCTCGGACGGTCGGTCCGACCTCACTCCTTCCGCGCCAAAGCTCGCCGGCTCACCATCCAGACCCCCAGGAGAATCGCGAGGCCGCCGGCCAGGGTGGCCAGGGTGACGCTCTCTCCCAGAAGGACGGCGGCGATCCCGACCGCGATGAGCGGCTCGATGTAGAGGTAGGCCCCCACCTCGGAGGCGAGCAGCTCGCGAAGGGCGTCGTACCAGAAGACGTAGGCCACCCCCGAGCAGAAGAGGCCCAGGAAGAGGACAGCCGTCCACCCCCGGAACGTGAGGTGCGCGAGGTCCGAAAGGCCGGGGCCGGCGAAAAAGAGGACGGTCGTGAAGAGCCAGCCGGTCAGCATCACCCAGAACATCATGAGGGCCGAGGCGTAGCGCCGGAGGCCCTTCCTGGAGAGCACGGAAAAGACCGCCCAGTTGGGGGACGAGAGGAGGACCAGGAAGTCTCCCCGCGTGCCGAAGCGGCCGGCCGCCACGGCGGAGAGGTCGCCCCGGGAGACGACCAGGAGCACGCCGAACGCGGCCACGGCGATGCCGAGCGTGGCGGTCACCCCCAGCTCCTCCCGCAGCACAAGCCAGCCCAGGACGGCCATGAAGATGGGCGTCGAGGCCACGATCCACGCCGAGGTACTGGCCTGGGCGGTGACGAGGCCGTTCGATTGCAGCCACTGGTGGAAGGCGATCCCTAAAAGCCCGAGCCCCGCGAAGTAGGCGAAGTCGGACCGCGAGGGCACCGCAAACTGGCCGCGGGCGAGGACCACCGCTCCGAGCACAGCGATACCCAGGGCGAAGCGCAGCCACACCACGGTGACCGGCGCGGCCTCCCCCACCGCCATTTTGGTGGCGATGAACGAGGCTCCCCACACCACCACGGCAAACAGGGCCTTGGCGACCGCAGCCGCCCGGCTCCCCGCGCCCGTCCGCGTTGCCGTTGTCTCCGTCATGGATCGTTCCAAAGGCGGATTGTACAGGGGCGGGATGCGGGAAGCTTCAGCGGATACCGGCCGGAGGGGCCGCCTTTTTCAGGCAGGCTCCGAGGATCACCGCATAGACCGTGACCAGGCCGGGGTAGTGAGCCCAGCCCCAGGAGAGCCCCGTCCGGTGCAGGTGGACGGAGAGCACGGTGTTGAGCGTGAGGAGCGCCGAGGCTCCCAGGAAGAGGACGGCGGCCTCGGCCAGATACGCCCACGCGCTGCGGCGGGCGAAGCCGAGAAGGACGAAGCCGCAGAGGGAAAGGACGACCGGGGTGCACCAGAGGACGACGGCGTACGGCTGGGGCCCGACCGCGAAAAGGTCAGGGCCCAGCCACCGGACGCCGTCGAGCCCGGAGGCCCGGAGGGCGATCAGGGAGAGCCGGGTGGTCCAGTCCTGGGCCAGGCCCGTCCAGGCGAGCCCGAGCACCAGACCGGAAACCGCCAGCCCCGCGATCCACCGGCCGGGCCTCATCGCGTCAGACCCCCCTCCTCCGGTCGCGGTAGAGCCGGAGGCCGGCGATCAGCGTGAGCATCGCGAACAGGGCCGCGATCTCCGCGCTTCCGGTCGGCGGCGGAGGCGGCGGCGCCCCCCAGACCGCCGGAGGACCTCCTCCGCAAATGCAGACGCCTCCGGGGGCCGTGCACGGCCCGTAGCCTCCGGCGGGGCTGCACGGAGTCCCCGGAGCCGCGGGAGTCTGCGCGGTGCAGGCTCCCGTCTTGCGCCAGGTCGCTCCGCCGCCGCCCGAGAAGGTGCAGAGGCACGTGCAAATGTTCCAGCTCCCGTCGACACAGGTGCGGTGGGTCCCCTCCTCGGCCTCGGTGCACGGATCGTTCGTCCAGACGGCCGGCGTCGTGGGCCCCACGGGGATGGGGAATGGCGGCGGAGGCACGGGGAAGGCCGGCGGAGTGGCCGCGGGATAGGGGGGAACGCCGCCCGGGCGCCAGCTCACGGCCTGGCAGGCGAGCTTCAGTTGGGCCGAGCCCGAGGAGGACGTAGAGGCGGGCACGGCGCTGCCGGGGGTGGCGGAAACGCCCACCGCGGCGTTCCGGAGGCCCCGCGCGAGGCTCTGGGCCGAAGATTCCGAGACGACTCCGCCTTGGGCGGCCGCCGCGAAGGCGTAAAGGCCGGAAACGACCGTGCAGTCGTCCGCCTCTGCCTCGACGACGGCCTTCTCATCTCCCGTCGAAAGGCTTTCCACCGCCTGAGCGATGTAGACGGAACCGACCGTCGTGGTGCCCGGATCGGCCTCGAGATCCTTCAACTGCCCTTGGGTCAGATCGCTCCACCCGCCGGTCGCCGCGACGGAGAGGGCCTTTCCGGCCTCCTCCACCAGCGCCTTCAGGACCTCCACCTCCTTGTCGGCCAGCAGCCCCTCTTCGGCCAGCAGCTCGACGGCGGTGAGCCCGTCCGATCCATCGAAGACCCGGAACCGCAGGAGCTCGTCGTCCCCCCGCGACCCGAAGAGGAGATCGAGGCCCGATCCCGATCCGGTGCCGGGATCGCGCTGGAAAAAGTACCGGCCTCCCTCCATCACGACGATCTGCCAGGTGTCGATCCGGATCGTTTCGGGAGCCAGCACCTCGTCCTGAGCCCAGGCCGCGGGAGCGACTCCGCTCACGAGGAGCAAGACCAGCGGTATCAGGCCCCATCGCCGGCACGAAGCAACGATTCTTCTTTTCATGGCTTCCCTCCCCCAATCGAGGCTCCCCGCCATTGGGCAGCCTCGCACAGCACTCACCTCTATGGGTGAGCCGGCCTGGGGAAACGAGCCGTTTGCGCCGGTCCCGCATCGTCCTTTAGCATCGTGCCGCCTGTTCCGGCCCCGCCCCCTCCCGACGACGGGCCACGAGGCGCCGGCGGAGATCCTGCTCATGCCCGCCCCGACGACTCTCTCATCCGCCGAAAAGCTCGAGACCTACACCGCCCATCATCCGGAGGCCCTGGCCGAGATCGAGCGGCTGCTCGCGGCGCCCGGTCCTTCGCCGGTCCTCCTGCTTTCAGGCGCCGCCGGGTGCGGCCGGACCGGCCTGCTCGAAGCCGCGGCCCGCGCCGTGGGGGGAGCGGTCACCGTCCTCCCCCTGGACCTCGAAGGCTATGAGGAGGATCCCGAAGGGCTCGCCCGGTTCGCGGGGCATCAGCTCGCCCGGCGCGCGGACCTGGACGAGGAAACCCGGGCCGAACGCCTGGAGCGGGTCGCTCCCCTCGTCGGCCAACTGCCCACCTCACTCGCGGGAGCGGCCCTCCTCTCCCTCCTCCTGCGCCTGGACGAGATCCCCGGCGAAATCCTGAGCGGCGGTGCCGATCCCCGGCAGAGCCTCTCTTCTCTCCTCGCACGCCTCTCGCGGGAGGGCCGGCTCGTGCTCCACGTCACCGCGAGCGCGCAGCTCACGGACACCCTGCGGCGCCGGCTCCTCGAGGAGGCCCGGGCGAATCCCGGCCTCCTCCTCGCCCTCTCCTGCTCCCCCGCCGACCCCGACGACCGGGTGGCCCCTCGCGCCGAGCGCCTGCGCCTGGAGCTCGAGCCGCTGCCGACCGACGATCTCTCAGAGTCGGCCGAGGATCTGGTGGATGGCCTGGAGCTCGAAACCGCGGACCGTCTCCAGCGGTTTCTGGACCTGGCCGCCCTCTGCGGGGAAAACGTGCCCGCCGAGCCGCTCTTCCAGCACCTGGAGCTCGAAGAGGAGCTGCGGGAAGAGCTGCTGGACGTCCTCGACGAAGAGCTGGCCGAAGTCGGAGACCCGCCGGTCTTCAACGACTACCAGTACGGCCACCCATCGTTTCCCGGCCTCTTGACCTACGGCTTCACGAGCCCCCGCTGGAACGCCGCGCTCCTCTCCCCCGTTCCGGACGACAAGCGGCAGCGCCTGTCCTCCGAGCTGATGGAGTTTCTCCTCCGCTCGATCCCCCTCCACACCCGGGGCATGGCCCTGCTCCTCGTCTCGCTCGCCGGCCAGGCCGGCAACGCCGAGGCGCGGGAGTCCTTCCTCCTGGAGCTGCGCTGGTCGATCGGCGAGGACGAGACCGGCGAGCTGGCGGACGAGATCGCCGCCGAGCTGGCCGAAGGGAGAATCCGGGAGGACGCCCTCCTCGGGCTCGTGCGGGAAGCCCAGGGAGGCTGGCCCGCCCACCGGCGCTGGGCCCTTCTCGAAGCCCTCGCCCGCCGGGCGGACGCGCTCCCGGACGCCCTGCGGCCCGAGCTCCACACCCTGCGCGCCGAGGTTCTGCGAGAGCTCGGCCGCGCCCCCGAGGGATTGGAGGAGGCCCGCCGCGCCCTGGAGACGGCCACCGAGGTCCACGGCGCTGACCAGCCCGGGCTCGCCCGTCCGCTGAACACCCTGGGCATCCTCCTCCGCGAGACCGGCAACACCGCGGAGGCCCGGGAGACTCTGGAGCAGGCTCTGGCCCTCCAGACCCGGATCGAGCCGGCCGGGGCCAACACGGCCTTCATCCTCGCCAATCTGGGCCTCGTCCTGCGCGATCTGGACGAGAAGCCGGCGGCCCTCGCGCATTTCCAGCAGGCCCTGGCCATCCACCGCCAGGCCTTCGGGGACGTGCATCCCGTCGTGGCCACCGACCTCGGCAACCTGGCGCTCCTCTCCCGCGAGCTGGGCGAGCCCCAGCAGGCGCTCCAGTACCTCCGCCCCACCGTGGACATCCTCCGCCGCCTCTACGGCGACGCCCATCCGCAGGTCGCCCGGGCGCTCACCAACGTAGCGGACCTCCTCCGCGAGCTGGGAGAGACCGAAGGCGCCCGGCTCCACCTGGACGCCGCCCTCACGATCGACCGCCAGGTCTTCGGCGACCATCATCCCGCCGTGGCTGCGGACCTGAACAACCTCGCCCTGGTCGAGCGGGAGCTTGGAGACCACGACTCGGCCCGCCAGCACCTCGAAGAGGCGCTGGAAGCCGCGAGGGCGTCTCTTGGGGAAGATCACCCGCTGGTCGGGCAGTTGAAAAGGACGCTGGCCGAGGAATGAACACTCCCCGGCAGACTCCGCCCAGAGGGAGCATGTTCGGGCGGCGCGGTATATCCTTTCCCCTCTGACATTCGATCCCGGGAGGCCCTCATGTCCTTCGTATCCGAATTGGAACCGCAGTCCCTCTGGAAGCACTTCGA
>DATHUD010000333.1:0-4145 GCA_035462575.1 Thermoanaerobaculia bacterium
GAGCCTCGCGGTCCTGCGCCTGGGAGGCAAGATCGACGGCACCCTCCAGGCGGCGGTCTGGGACCGTCTCCTCTCGCTCCCGGTCTCCTTCTTCCGGCGGTTCACCGTGGGCGACCTCGCGAACCGCGCGCTGGGGATCAACGCCATCCGGGAGATGCTCACGGGCAACGTCCTGACGCTCCTCCTGGCGGCGGTCTTCTCGGTCTTCAGCTTCGCGCTCCTCTTCTACTACAGTGCCCGGCTGGCCCTGGTCGCGACCGGGCTCGTCCTTTTCCTCGCCGGAGTGACCCTGGGCCTGACCTGGCTTCAACTCCGCCACCAGCGCGAGATCCTCCACATCCAGGGGAAGATCGCGAGCCTCCTCTTCGGCCTGATCCACGGCATCGCCAAGCTCCGGGTGGCCGGAGCCGAAGCGCGGGCCTTCGCGCGCTGGGCCGAGCGTTTCGCCGAGCAGCGACGCCGCACCCTCGCGGCCCAGCGCGCCGCCAACGTCCAGGCGGCCTTCAACGCCGTCTACGGCGTCCTCGCATCCCTCGCCATCTTCGCGGTGGTGGGTTTCTCCGCAGAGGCGGCTCTCTCGCTCGGCGAGTTCCTGGCCTTCAGTGCCGCCTTCGGGCAGTTCCTGGCCGCGGCCCTGTCGCTCGTCTCCGTCTTCTCGAGCGTGCTCGCCATCGTGCCGGTCTACGAGCGCCTGACGCCGATCCTCGAAACCGTCCCCGAGGTGGACGAGTCCAAGGCCGATCCCGGAGAGCTGTCCGGAGAGATCGAATTCAGCCACGTCTCCTTCCGCTATCAGAAGGACGGGCCGCTGATCCTGGACGACGTCTCCTTCAAGGCCGGCCCCGGGGAGTTCATCGCCCTGGTGGGACCCTCGGGAGCGGGAAAGTCCACCTGCCTGCGGCTGATCCTCGGCTTCGAAAAGCCCACCTCCGGCTCCATCTACTTCGACGGGCAGGATCTGGCCAGCCTCGCCGCCCAGTCCGTCCGCCGCCAGATCGGAGTCGTCCTCCAGACCGGCCGGCCCATGGCGGGTAGCCTCTTCTCGAACATCACCGGAAGCTCCAACCTGGGGATCGACGCGGCCTGGGAGGCGGCGCGCCTGGCTGGCCTCGAAGAGGACATCAAAGCCATGCCCATGGGCATGCACACCGTCATCTCCGAGGGAGCCGAAACCTTCTCCGGGGGCCAGAAGCAGCGCATCCTGATCGCCCGCGCCATCGTCCACCGCCCGCGGATCGTCCTCTTCGACGAGGCCACGAGCGCGCTCGACAACCGCACCCAGGAGATCGTGAGCCGCAGCCTCGAACGCCTGAAAGCCACCCGCATCGTCATCGCCCACCGCCTGAGCACCATCCAGAACGCGGACCGCATCTACGTCGTCGACGGGGGAAGGGTCGTCGAAGAGGGAACGTACAGCGAGCTGTTGAGAAGAAATGGCCCGTTCGCGCGCTTGGCGGAGCGGCAGATTGCCTAAGGGGAGCAGCCCGCAACATGCCGACCGCAATTTCCAACCTTCCGGCCTCCCTCCCTGAAAGGGGATCGTTCGCCCCAGAAGGACGATGGTTCTCCCGGGCGGGGGGACCCCTCCCCCGAGTGGGGGGACCCCTCCCCCGAGTGGGGGGACCCCTCCCCCGAGTGGGGGGACCCCTCCCCCGAGCGGGGGGACCCCTCCCCCGAGCAGGGGGACCCCTCCCCCGAGCAGGAGGACCCCTCCCCCGAGCAGGGGGACCCTCCCCCCCGTCCACAGCCTTCGTATAGGAGCCCCCGCATGAGAAAAGTCCTCGTCCTCTTCGGCCAACTGAACGACGACGACGTCGAATGGATGCTCACCGCCGGTTCCCGGAGGTTCGTCCCGGCCGGGGGCACGCTCATCGAGCAGGGAATCCCGGTGGACGCCGTCTTCATCCTCCTCGAAGGGAAGCTCGCTGTCTGGCTGAAGCCCCGCCGCGGCCCCGAGAGGGAGATCGCCCGCCTGAACGCCGGGGAGATTGTGGGAGAGATGTCCTTCGTGGATGCCCGGCCACCCTCGGCCACGGTGCGGGCGCTGGAAGACGCGACCGTTTTCGCGATCTCCAAGGCGGTCCTGAACGCCAAACTCACGACAGACCAGGGCTTTGCGGCGCGGTTCTACCGGGCGCTGGCGATCTATCTCTCGACGACGGTGCGGGAGCGGCACCGGGCGCTAGGGGGGGCGGGGACGGGGGAGGTGGTGGAGGAGGGGGAGGAAGATGAGGGGGACGAGCTCGATCCGAACGGGTTGGATGGGGTGTATCTGGCGGGGGAGCGGTTTGACCGGATGGTGAAGCGGGTGATGGTGTCGTAATTGGGGGAACCGGCCGATCCAGCTATCGGTACGGCCTGATTAGGATTGACTTTAGAGCTAGAAGATCTAAACTAAGCTTCCGGGTCTTTGCTCGTCTCGACAAGGGCCCCGGCAACATGATCCGGCCTCCTCGGGCCGGTTCCGGGAGGATCTCGATGTATCACACGTCCTCTTGCCTTGTCGCTCCTTCCTTTTTTCCTGATTCAACGAGTCTGGTTTCAGAACTCTCAAAGACGGGTCCAAAATGATCTCCTATTTCCGGTCCCTGGGGGAGAGTATCGAGAAGACATGGCTCCGCCACAGCTACGACGAAGAGGTCTTCCCCCGGCTGGTGCTCGAGGAGTTGGGGAGAAATCCACCACTCATGTCTGTTGAAGTCAAGGATATTGTTGATTGGATTTTTGGCTCCTCTCAAGGATTTGTGCAGCCGAACCCACGAGCTCTTTTTGGCGAGCCGCCAGTAACGCTCTTTCAAGCTCCTCGATTTTACATTGAGGCTTTATTTTGGCTTTCTGGAACCACGGCCATCCATGAACACGGATTCTCTGGCGCCTTCTCTGTGCTCGCCGGCTCGAGCGTCCATAGTCTCTGGCAGTTCGCGCCCGAGCGTACGATCAACTCCCGTATGATCTGCGGCCGGCTTGAGCGTGTTTCCACCGAGATCCTGCGTCCGGGAGGAGCCCGGACTATCTGCTCTGGGGGTCGTTTGATTCATCAGCTCTTCCATCTGGAGGTGCCATCAGTCACGATCGTTGTTCGCACCTATATGGAGCCCAACCACTTGCCCCAGTATCAGTACCTTCCCCCGGGTTTAGCTATCGATCCCGAAGACAGCGAACCTGTCCGCAAGCGCCGCCTGATGCTTATCGATGGCATGGCCCGCGGGCAGATAAGCGGTCTGAAGGACTATGCTTGTAAGCTGATTGACAGTGGAGATCTGACAATACTTTACTACTTGTTCTCGGTCTTGACCCGCCGGAAGGTGGATAAGGGACTTCTTGGAGACTTGTATGGCAGTGCCCGCGAACGTCACGGCGACGTCATAGATCTATTTCGAATGGTTTGTGAAGAGGAACGACGGTCCCGAATCGTGACAGCGTTGCGCGCGAAGATCTCCGCGCCTGATCCCCGTTTTTTGCTGGCACTCCTGATGCTGATGCCCGATCGTGATGCGATTTTCGATGCCATTCGACTTCAATTCCCCGAGTTTGAGCCACTGCCAGCCATTGAGGCATGGCTTACGAACATGTCTGGAAAGGAGATCATCGGCTTCGATTTTAACAACGAGAACCGGATCATCTTCCGCGGGCTTGTAGAAGGGCTGGACGAGGAAGGTTTGTTGCAACGTCTGCGGGTCGAGTTTAAGGGCGACTCTGTCGACGAGCATCGAGATCGCCTGATTGACCACGCAAAGCGATTGGCAAGTTCAGACCTCTTTTTCCCTCTTCTCTCGAAGTCTCCGTTGCGAGAGAAGATCCTGGCGGCATAAACCGTCAAACGCTGGGTCCGGCGGATAAGGATTCATCCTTTCGAAGGGTAGCTCCACCTGGCTGAAGCCGCGCCGAGAGGAGAGGACTTATCTGGACATCGGTAGAATTGTGTAGGAACACCAACGCCCTGTTTTATGGCCAACTTTTTTCAAATGACTATTGACTAAATAACATCCTGTTGCTAACATTCATTCTGCCTAAAGGCCGTGCGTTCGTTTCTACGCAGGCCTAATAGAGCGAGCCGGATGTCTGCTTGCCGCCGGTTCCGTGAGGATCGTAATGCTGTACTCCTCCTTTCTTCGCTGTTCCTTCCCTCATAATACGTCCGGTCT
>DATHUD010000334.1:0-4512 GCA_035462575.1 Thermoanaerobaculia bacterium
CTGATGTACGTCCTCCCTCTCCCGGCGGGGGGTGGGAGGGAGATGGGAGAGGGAGACAGAGGGTGAGGTTTCGGAGGGCAGACCGTCCCCGGAAGCAAGATGTGTAGGAGAGGGATGGGTTTCACCTGGGGCGGCGGCGGCTCACGCCGGCCACGGGTGAAGGTCCACGCCCGATCCAGGTTGCCCGTCTCCGCCCCAGGTTTCAACCTGGGGCGGCGGCTGGGGCGGTGGCTGGGACGATGGCGGCCACGCCGGCCACGAGCGGTGCTGGGGCGGTGGCCGTTTTCCCCCAGTTCCGTTTTCCTGAAAACTCTGTAACAGAAGCCCGCAACCCCCCGGAGCCCTCCCGCGGCATCCGCAGGCCTTTCTCCTGCCCTGTCCCACTCCGTCCACGACACTCTTATGTCGTAGCCGCGGAGCGCCGGGCCATGGAGGCTTGCCGCCCTTTCGCGGTGGAAGAGGACTCTGCCATGTCTCAGCGCATGCTTCGCCGGATCGTCACCGCGGGAGCTCTCGCCGCTCTCCTCGCCCTCTCCACGCCCGCCCAGGCCGAGGCCCGGGAGCTTGGAGGGATGGGCGGCATGTTGCAGTGGCTCAGTAGTTTCTGGGAACGCGGCGTCTCTGCGGTCTGGCCTTCGGCGCCGGCCGGGGAGGACCGGCAGCCCACCACGAAGGGCGGACTTGAAATCGATCCTGACGGCAGGCCCGCTCCCACAGCTCCAAGCGGCGGGGCAGGCGATCAGGGCTACGGCATCGACCCGAACGGCTAGAGAACGGGCATCCTCCGGGGCGGCGCCGGGCCCAGCGCCGCCCCCTCTCTGCCGATGCGCGACGGCATGTTTTGTGAGAAAATACGCGGACCAATCCAGTGAGGAGAGCTCGTGAGCCAGCACGTCACGCCGGAGGAGATGGAGAAGGTCCTGGGAGGGAGCCTGCCGACGGGCCGTATCAAAGAGGTTGTCCGTCATCTGCTCCGCGGCTGCAAGACGTGCCGGGAGGGGGCGCGGCAGAGCCTGCTCCTTGAGGCTCGGGGCAAGGCCGTGGCGCCCGCGGCCTACGACGCGGCCCTTGAGAGCGCCTTCGACTTTGCCCGCCGCGTCGAGGGCCTCCCCCCCGGCGAGCGCCCGCGCTTCCAGAAGGCCCTCTCCCTCCTCTCCAGGGGCCACGACGTCTTCGATCTGACCTGGGAGGGAGACATGCCGCTGTCCGGTCTCGGCATCTTCGAGGCGCTCCTCTCCCGGAGCTGGGCCGTTCGTTACAAGAGCCCGGCGCAGATGTGCCACCTCGCCAGGGTTGCCACGGAGATGGCCAGATCCTTCGACCCGCAGATTCACGGCGGGCCGCAGGTGGCCGACCTCCAGGCGCGGGCCTGGGGAGAGCTCGCCAACGCCTACCGCGTGGCCGACAAGCTCCAGGAGGCCAAGAATGCCTTCGGGTGGGCGTTCTCCCTCTTGGAGAGCGGGACCGGAGATTCCTTCCTCAAGGCCCGCCTCCTCGACCTCCAGTCCTCCTGGTGGGGGACCAGACGGCATTTCGAGATGGCGCTTCGAACCCTGGAGATCGTCCCCGCGCTGTACCGCGAAGCGGGCGACGACCACCTCGCCGGACGCACGCTCATCACCAAGGCGCTCTACACGTTCTACAGCGGCGATGCCACGGAGGCCATCTTCCTCAACAAGCAGGGACGTGCCCTGATCGACGAGGAACGCGAGCCCACGCTGGTCTCGTTTGCCGTCTATAACGACATTCTCTACATGATTGAGAAGGAGAGCTTCGATCAGGCGGAAAGGTTGCTCTTCAGGAATCGAGCTCGCTTTCAGAGCTTCGATGCCGTCAACTCCGTCAAGCTGCGCTGGGTTGAAGGAAGAATCAACTACGGCCTGAAGAGGTTTCCCAGTGCGGAGATCGCTTTCAGAGACGTCATCACGGGATTTGACGTTCACGGCATGAAGTTCGCCCGCGCTCTTGCTTCTCTTGAGCTGGCCATGACGCTGCTCCGCCAGAGCCGCTACGACGAGGCGCGGGCGGAGGTGCTTGTGGCGCACCAGGTCTTCGCGGCCTTGGAGATCCACCGGGAGGTGCTGGCGGCGACCATTGTTCTCAAGGAGGCGTTCCGGCTGCGCACGGCCTCTCTCGAGCTTCTCGAGGGGACGGTGCGGTATCTCCGGAAGAAGCAGATCGAGCTGGGGCTGTGAGGCGGCGGCGTAACTCTGCGAGCGAACCGCTTATATACAAGTCGCCGGAGGCCGGAGCGCCCCCCAATATAGCGACGCCCCGTGGGGCGTCTCCGGATCGGGAAGAACGGCTCGGACTGGCGAGAGATCCCGCGGCACGTCATTGTTTTCGGAGGGATCTCGCCGCCCTCGGAGACGCCCCACGGGGCGTCTCTACAATGGGGGCCTGAAAGCAACACGTGCGCACAGCGCACCCTACGCAGGTCGTCATTCCAGGCTGACAGACCACCAGGATCGGAGACGCGGGCCAAGTCGGCGATCCGGCCGGCCCGCCTCGGCCTCCTCTCTAGAGAGGAGGCCGGCCTCCACCCTGGAGAGGATGCGCGCGGGGCTCCGAGCCGCTACTCTCTTCGGAAAGGAGGAACCTTGGAATGAAAGCCAAGCTCGTTCATGCCCTGCTCTTCGCCGTCCTGTTCGTGGCCTCGTCCGCCTCGCTGCTCGCAGACGGCGGCCCCAGGAGCTGCACCGGAACCTACCTGATCGATGAAGACGGAGGTGCGACCTCCCTCTGGACGATCGAGGCCGACGGAGCCTTCTTCGCCACGAGCTCCCTCCAGGGGCTCCTGAAATTTTCCGACCAGCAGGGGAACTGGGAGAGGGACGGCCACGGCGGCATCAAGGCCGTGGTGCTCGCCCTCGTGTTCAGGGACGACGGTACGCTTCAGGACGTCAGCCGGGTCGACATTTCCCTGCACGCGGTGGGGAAAGGGTGCGACAACGTCGCCGGCACGCTCGTGGTGCGCGCCTTCGAGGAGGGAGAGGATCCGCTCGATCCCACGACCGACGACGAAGAGCCCATCGCCACCGATACCGTCTCCGGACGCCGTGTGAAGTGACCTCATGAAACCGATGCGCAGCCTGGCCCTGACCGCACTCGCCGCCCTGACCCTTTCCCTCGCCCCTGCGGGGTCCGACGCCGCGCGCCCGGAGCGGGCGGACTCGTTCGCGGTCACCAACGTGCGCGTCTTCGACGGGTTGCGCGTCATCCCTGATGCCACCGTGGTGGTGCGCAACGGCCGCATCCACGCCGTGGGCCGGCACCTCGACGTGCCGCCCAACCTGCCGGAGATCGACGGCTCCGGCAAGACCCTGATGCCCGGCATCATCGACAGCCACGGCCATGCCCGCGAGCGCCGGGAGTTGGAGCGGGCCGCGCAGTTCGGCATCACCACCCTCATGGACATGCAGTCGGTCAACCCGTTCGCCACCCAGATGTACGGCGAGCAGCGGCGGGGCGAAGCGCACGACCGGGCGGACTTCTTCAGCGCCATCAACCCCGCGACCGTGGAGGAGGGCTACCCCTACATCTTCACCCCGGACGTGGTCGAGACCCCCACCCTGGACAGCCCGGAGGAGGCCGACGAGTTCGTGCGGCGGCGTATCGCCGAGGGCTCCACCCACATCAAGATCTTCCTCGAGAACGGCGAGCTCTTCGGCTTCGAGATGCCGGTGCTCAGCCGGGAGACGGTGCGGGCGCTCGTCCGCGCCACGCACCGCCGCGGCCGGCTCGCGGTGGCCCACGTCACCCTGCAGCGCTTCGGCCGGCAGGCGATCGAGGACGGCGTCGACGGCCTGGTTCACGCCTTCCCCGACACTCCGGTGACGGACTCGCTGCTCGGCCTGGCGCGGTCGCGCGGGATTTTTCTGGTCGGCACGGTGGCGATCACGGAGTCGTTCATCACCACCGCCGGCGGCCAGGCGCTGGTCGCAGACCCGGAGCTTTCGCCCTACCTCACCGCGGAGGAGATCGACTCCCTGCTCACCCCCGGATCGCCCAACCCGCTGACGCTCGAAAACCTCGAGATCCTCAAGGACAACGTCGGCCGGTTCCACGGCGCCGGCATCCCGGTTCTCACCGGCTCCGACTCGCCGCTCCACGGTCCGACGGTCCACCGCGACCTCGAGTTGCTGGTGGAATCGGGGCTCACCCCCCGCGAGGCCTTGATCGGGGCGACCTCCGCGGCGGCCCGGGTCTATGGCCTCCGCGACCGCGGGCGTATCGCGCCCGGCCAGCGGGCCGACCTGTTGCTGGTCGAGGGCGACCCGACCGTGGACATCAAGGCGACCCGGGCTCTGCGCAAGATCTGGAAAGGCGGCGCGGAAGTCGCCCGTCCGCTTAATTCTACTTTGTCAGCGTCCGAGCCCCCTACCGGGCCCTCACCACCCCGGCCCTCCTCTCCCAGCCTCCCGTCCACCCCCGGGAGAGGAGGGAGACAGCTTGAATTCGTGCTGGGTGGGGGCGCCCTCTCCCGGGGGTGGACGGGAGGCTGGGAGAGGG
>DATHUD010000335.1:0-1510 GCA_035462575.1 Thermoanaerobaculia bacterium
GCCCTGCTCGAATCCGGCGCAGATCTCGAAGGTGCGCTCGCCGATGCTCCTCGGAAGGATGCCGGTTTTTCTCCTCTCGTGTTGGCCTGGGTCCGGCGGGACCTCCGCCCCAGATCTCTGGCCGGGGCCGCCGGCTTGAGCGAGACGGAAGCGGATGATCTGGATCGCTTTCGGGAGAAGCTGATCGCTGGCCTCCTCGAAGCCGGTCATCCTCAATAGGGGGGCGGCTCACATCGCCGGAAAAGTGCCACCGATCTCCTGAGGACACGTTCAGCTCCCCCAGAGCGTGACCATGGGGGCGGGATGAGACCTGTCAAATCCGTAGGCCGGCGTTCAGTTCCTGGCCTCCACCGCCAGGAGCTCGAAGGACATGCCGCGACTCACCAACCCCTCCCCGGAAGTCTCTTCTCTACAGGACCGAGGATGGCCGAGACCTCCTCGTGAAAAAAGTTTGAGCGATGCCGGCGAGATTTTCCGTCCATCTAGGCATGGGAAGAAAACTACGCTACGCACCGGAGGGCGGAGCCCTCTTCGAGATCACCGACCGCACCATCCAGGGCCGGCCGCTGTTCCGGCCCAGCCCGGAGCTCAACGAGATCGTCCTGGGCGTCCTCGGCCGGGCCCAGCGCCTCCACGAGGTGTCCCTCTGCAGCTTCGTGATGCTCTCCGGCCACTACCACATGCTCGTCCGGGTCAAGGACGCCCGGCAGCTCGCAAAATTCATGCAGTACTTCAACGGCAACCTCGCCAAGGAGATCGCCCGGCGGACGGACTGGAAGGCCACGATCTTCCCCCGGCGCTACGAGGCCATCCCGGTGAGCGACGAGGAGGCGGCCCAGATCGAGCGCCTGAAATACCACTTGAGCCACGGCGTCAAGGAAGATCTGGTCGAGCGGGTGGACCAGTGGCCCGGGGTCCATTGCGCGCGTGCGTTGATCGAGGGAAAGCCCCTCGAGGGATTCTGGTTCAACCGCTCGCAGGAGTACGGCGCCAAAGTGCGGGGGCAGGTCTTCGGAAAGTACGAGTACGCCGAGAAGGACGTAGTCGTCTTCGACCCCCTCCCCTGCTGGAGCCACCTGCCGGTCGAGGAGCAGCGTCGCCGGGTCGCCGAGCTGGTCCAGGAGATCGAAGAAGAAGCCAGGATCCGGAGAGAGGCGGCCGGCATCAAGCCGCTCGGCGTCAAGGCGATCCTGGCCCAGGACCCCACCAGTCGCCCCAAGAAGCTGAAGAAGTCGCCCGCCCCGTTCGTCCACGCGGCGACCAAGGCCATGCGCCGGGAGCTCTGGGAGGCGTACGCCTGGTTCGTGGCCGCCTACCGGGACGCCGCCGAGAAGCTCCGCGCCGGGGACCGGGACCCGCCCTTCCCGCCCGGGTGCTTCCCGCCCGCGATGCCGTTCGTGGGCGCGTAGGAGCAGAGGACCCACAGAAGGACCCCCTGTCGTGTCTCCCGAGGGAAACTTTGGGAGGAGGTGTCTCTACACGGCTGATTTCAGGCTGGATTGCCGAAGTG
>DATHUD010000336.1:0-4504 GCA_035462575.1 Thermoanaerobaculia bacterium
TGCTCCAGGAATGGCCTCTCGATGACCAGCCAGGGATCGTCCCTGATCCGGCTGATGCCCCAGATGGCGGCACCGATGGCCACGCAAGCCTTGGGATCGAAGCCGTTGCTCGCACCGGGGGCATCGGCCGGCTCGACGACGACGAGGGTTTCCGCCGCCTCGCCCATCTTCTCGCGAACGTACTCGACGACGGGTTGACGGATGATCGCCGATTTCATGCTCTGCCCCGTCAGCAGGAGAGTTGTCACCGATGTCCACTCCCATCGGGCACCGGCGATCACTGCATTCAGGCGGCGGAATCTCTGGCCCAGCTCACGGCGCACGATCTTTTCGAAGACCTCTCTCTTCAGGACGACTTCGAAATTCTTGGCGGCGGCAGATGGGTCGTCCTGCAGTCGGGGCCAACCGGAGCCGGTGAAGCTCTTCGTCACCTGAGCCTCGGACGTGAAGGCCTGCTTGGCGGCCTCGGCGGCCTCGAGAACTCGCGCGGCCAGGCTGTAGGCCGCGTGGGCATCCGTCTGGACCGCGTTGCGCCGCCGGGAATCGCCCTTGAATCTCTCTTTGAAGTGCAACTGATACGCCATGAAGGACGGCGAGAGGATGGCGTACATCACCTCCTCCACCAGGACGGGGGCGCCCTGTTCCCGGCTCTGTTCCTCGATCTGGCCCAGGATCTCCTTGGCTAGGAGGCGGTCGAGGGCGTCTCCTGCGAAGCGGCGATCGCCGTCCCGGGTCCACAGCTCGACCGTAACCTTGGGAGCGGTTCCGTCTCGGTACGCCGCCATGTCCTTGACGGCCACCGCGGCGATATCCGTCGTGCCGCCGCCGACATCGATGCAAAGGATTCTCTCGAGGTCTTTGAGCTCGCGCTCATCCTCTCCCTGAGAGTGGTCGAGGAGGACCTGGTTGATGTAGGCCAGGACCGCGGCGGTGGCTTCGTCGACGCAGCGTTCTTGGAAAAATTCCTCGGGAGTCTGGATGTCCGTGTTGATGCCGGCACTATGGGCGGCCTGCATCAGAGCTTCCTTCATCGTGTCCGTCATCTCCACGGGGTGACTGAAAACAGCGTTGCGAAATGTGACACGGCGGTCGCTGAGCCTCTCCTCGTCAAGAATCTCCGGGCTCAGATGCTCCACGCCGTGCTCGGCCAGGGTTCTCAGTTTTCGGATGAAAAGATTGAGCAACCCCTGGGGCGTCAGGCTCAAGTTCTGGACGTTCCCGTCCGCGCCTTTCCTCTGAAAGCTGTATTCGGTCCTGGCGCCGTCGATGACGACGGTTTTTATGCTGCGGACCAGGTTGGCGGGCTCCGTGTTCGCCGCTCCCCTTGCCTCCTCTCCGTACAGAACAGGTTCGGGCCTGGGGACGCCGGCCAAGCTGTCATTGAAGTACATCAGGGAGGCCAGTTGCTCGGGGCGCTTGCCATCGATCTCCAGGATCAGAGGATAGGCCCGCTCCTCCCCCATCAGGCACGCGACAGAGTTGGAGGTGCCGAAATCGATCCCCAGAGTCCCCTCCTGGGCACCGCCGAAGATCGCGACGACCCGGCAGAGTTGCTGCCGGGCGGTGGCGTCCTGCCATCCGTCGTGGCGGATCAGAATGGCGCGGCGGTTCCTCTCGTGCAGGAGCTCGTCCGGAGGGCGGGCCTCAGGCCGATATCGGACGACGAGCGTGCGCTCCTCACCCGGGCCTACCACGTCACCCGCCTCCAGACCCGCAAGCACCAGCCAGTCCGGATTGGGCGCCGGCCCATCGTGGCCATCGTGCCCGCGCAGCACCCTGACCTCCTGCACCTCGACCGGAATCTGGCCTGGGTTGCGGAAGGTGAAGCTGTGCTGCGTCTCATGATCGGGACCTGTGGCGGTGATGCTGCCAGATCCTTGCAACTCCAGGCTGGGCCCGCGCCCGAGGGCACCGCTCAACCGGGTAACGACTTCCTGAGGCTCGCTGTTAAAGAGCAGCTCATGACGGACGATGGCGGAGAACCAGCCCAGCGAGCTCTCGGGCAGCGGCAACTCGCCCGCCCGCAGAAGCAGGGGGTGAGTCCACATGGTCCCGGCCTCGATGGAGAGGGGAAGCCGGGCTCCAGGCTGCAGCAGGCTCTCGGCAAAAATCCTTTCATAACCGGGCGGCGGCGCGACGGGTTCATCTTCGATCGTGATCCGAACCAGCTCGGTGCTCGTTGCCGCGGCATTGTGGATCTGGATCTCGTGCACGACTCCCTCTCTCAGCCGTTCCACCGGAAGAAAACGGTAGAGGGAAGCCGCCGGCTGGGCCCAGGGCTGGCGGGCCAGCACCAACATCAGCTCTAGCGGCCGGTCGCTGGCGCTGGTGTGGAAGGAGAGCGGCGCCTCATGCGTCTCGAGCTCTTCGCGGGAGAGGAGGGCATCCCCCGCCAGGGGGACCTCCAGGGACAGTTGGGTCCCGGGCGCCAGCGGGAAGGGTTCGCGCAGAGCGCTGGTGTCCACCCAGTCCGGCACCGCATCCAGGCTCTTGTCGTCCAGGATCAAGGCCAGGGACACCACGCCATAATTCTCGAAGACGATCCGGGCCGCCGTCGCTCCTTCGGTGACCGCGAGCGAACCGGTCCCCTCCTGCCAGGCGCCGCCTTGAGGCTGCCAGCGAAGGCGCGCCAGATGGGTGCCGCAGATCCCGCAGAAGCGATCGAAGCGGCCCGCGGGCGCGCCACACTGGGGGCAGGCCGCCGGTGATGTGGAAGGGCTCGTCAACACTCTCGAAGTCTCCGCTGGTCGGTCATTCCGGTTCGAAATCGATGCGCACGATGGCGCCGCGGGGCACGGTCACTCCCTTAAGCTGAAAAAACCACTTGTCCTTTGCGAGTTGAGCCGGGACGACGTTCTCCGGTGAAACCGAAACGCCGTCGAGCAAAACCTTGACGAGGCCACGGCGGTGCGGCTGCTCCAGATACAAGTGATCGGGGCTGAAATCGAACAGCGGGTCGGCGGCCATCGGAATGACAGGTTCGTCGACATCCGGAGGCAACTCGTCCGCCACTTCCACCGCAGCGTCCGGGAGGGTCTCGGCCTCGGGAGGTACCACAACAGTGCTCACCACCTGAACCGGCGAGGCCGTCTCCCTGGCGGCTCCGGCATCCCGAGGCGAGGCCGCGGCCTCGCCTTCCGGTGTTGTGGTTTTTGCTGGCTTCCCGGTTTCCGGAGGCGTCTCGGGAGCTTTGAGGGGAGTCTTGGCGACCTCCGGAGATGCCTTCGCAGCTTTTGCGGGCGCCTTCGTTTCCGCCGGGGCCTTGGCAGCCTGCGGGGGAACTTTGGCGGCAGCTTCGTCCCAGCGGGCAAGGCACCGTTCCAGGTCGGCGGCGGCCTCCCGGGCTTCGGTCAGGAGCGCCGGATCGAGCAGCCGGAGGGGCCGGCCGTTGAACCGCAGGTAGGTGTGGAGCGAGCGAATCTCCCGGGGGGAGGAATGGCCGTCGGCGCTGGGGTTGCCGAGCAGGATCGTCTCCAGCGCGTCCCAGCGGAGGGCCGGCCGGCCGGCCGCGCCGCTCGCGCTCTTGAGGAAGCCTGAATCGGCGATCTGCTCCCACCAGATGGCCGCCGACAGCGACGGCAGATCGAGGGTGATCCGCAACGCCGTCAGGTCGGAGAAGCGCCGCGCGGCGTCGGCGCTGGAAAAGCAGAAGAGCGGCGCTTTGAGCCCTCCCAGCACAATGCTGCGGCGGCCCTCGCGCAAAGCCTCGGCGATGCGACGCACCATCTGCTGGCGGGTGAACCAGCCGCTGACGGGCTCTTCCTGATTCAACCACTGCGCCCTCAGCTCGGGGCTCACCGTCTCCATCAGTCTGCTGAGAACCCGCGGCGTCACCTCCAGGGCACAGGATGCCTCGGCGCCGTTGGCCACCACCGCGCTGCCGCCGGGCTCGTGGATGCGCAGCCAGATGGAGCCGGCGGACACGAACCGCGCATCACCGGCGATCTTGCGGTTCAGCGCCTCCTCAAGAGAGGCCCAACGCCATCCCAGCCGACCCCAGGCCCGCAGAAAATCGCGGCCAATACCGCTTGCGGACCAAGCCTGAGGAGTGACCAGGACGCCTGCGCCTCCGAGCTCCATGGTGATGCGGCCGGCCTGGCGTGCGGCGAGATCCTCCCACACCGGCAGGACGGGGGCGGCGACGTGCTCGCCGCGGTGAATGTCCACCCGAACCTGGGGAGGCTCGCGAATCGGCCACCACCCCGTCCGCTCGTCGAGCTCATCACATAGCGAAACAGTTTCCGCCGCCCCCTCCTCCAGGGGGAGCGGCTCTTTGAGACGCCCGGTCAGCCACTCCTCGCCGAACGGCGAGCCGGGCGAGCCTTCGCAGCGGGCCCATGCCACATCCCCGCAGCCGTACACCAAGATCTTCTCGCTCATCGTCATTGCTCCCGCCCGCTGGTCTTGGCCTGGTAAGCCTCCTGGATCATGGAGGAATCACAGAGCTCCCAGTCGGGATCCGCTGCTCTGGCAGCGCTCTTCATCTCCTCAGCCGGCAGAATGA
>DATHUD010000337.1:0-7555 GCA_035462575.1 Thermoanaerobaculia bacterium
CCTGTTTCCGAAGCCACGAAGAGAAGCCGCGATCCCAGGGCTCCTAGAATCCGAGGTTCCTGCTCGGGCCAGCCCCGGAGCAGGATCGCGTTGTTGGGCGTGCCGTCGGAAACCCACAAGCCGTCGTCCACGAAGAAGAGCTTCTCTCCCGCGCGGGTCAGAGACTCCGCATATCCCGCGACCTGCCGGGTCCCCTCGCGGGTGCCGTCCGTCCTCCACAGAACGCAGGAACCGGTGCTTGCGGCATTGAAGTACAGGACGTTGCCCCAAGAAACGGGGCTCGAGTCCGAGCAGGGCTGGAGAGGTTCTCCGGGATTCGGTCCGAGAAAATAAGTGCCCTGACGGGTACCGTCCGACCTCCAGAGACTGTACCGGGAGCTGCTGGATACGGAAAAAACGGCGATTCTGTCGCGGAGCGTTCCGAGAGGCGCAAAGCCCGTGGAGCACTCCCCCGGGCAAAAGTCGCGCACGATCTCCGTCCCCTGAGGAGTTCCGTCGCTCACCCAGAGCTCCTCGCCCGAGCCGGGCTCCTCCCCGACGAAAAGGATCTTCGAGCCGATCGTCGCCAGGGGAGAGCGCACGCCGGGATTGGAAGATGAGCCCTCTCCAGGATTCAGGTCGGCCAGCAGCGAGGCGGATGCCCCGGCCGGCAGGACGGAGCCCAGAAAGAGCAGAAGAGACGAGAACAGAGCAGACGCAGTGCGTGACATAGGAATAGCACCTCCGAACCATCATGGCCAAGACGGTGAATTCGTTTCAGCTCTGCAATCCCGTACAATGCCCCCACCGCTCCCGGAGGAGGATCGAACCGCATGGCCCGGATGCACGAGCTTTTCCATTATCTCAGAGACAACAAGGGGTCCGACCTGCACCTGGCGGCCGGCCTCGAGCCGCGCATCCGCGTTCATGGGTCGCTGGAGCCCGTCGCGGGCTGGCCCGTGCTCGACAACGAGGCGCTCCTGGACCTCCTCCGTGAGATCGCTTCCGAGGAGGACTGGGCCGAGTACATGGAGGCGGGAGACCTCGACTTCGCCTACGGCCTGCCGGGCGTGGCCCGCTTCCGCGCCAACTTCCTGCGCCAGGAAAACGGCTGCGGCGCGGTCTTCCGCATCATCCCGGAAAAGATCATCCCGCTGGAGGATCTGAACCTCCCCAAGGCGATCGAGAGCCTCGCTCACCTCCAGCAGGGGCTCGTGCTGGTCACCGGCCCCACCGGCTCGGGCAAGTCGACGACGCTCGCGGCGATCATCGACAAGATCAACAGCACCTACGAGAAGCACATCGTCACGATCGAGGACCCGGTCGAATTCGTCCACAAGAACAAGAAGTCGGTCTTCTCGCAGCGCGAGGTGGGAGAAGACACCGAGAGCTTCGGAGCCGCGCTCCGCGCCGCGATCCGGCAGGACGCCGACGTCATCCTCGTGGGCGAAATGCGGGACCTCGAAACGATCTCGCTCGCGGTCACCGCGGCCGAGATGGGCGCCCTCGTCTTCGGCACCCTCCACACGAACGGCGCGGCCAACACCATCGACCGCCTGATCGACGCCTTCCCCGCCGAGGAGCAGGCGCAGATCCGCACCACCCTCGCGGAATCGATCGCCGGCATCGTCTCCCAGCTCCTCCTGAAGACCGCCGACGGCCAGGGCCGCTGCGCCGTCAACGAGATCCTCTTGAAGACCCCGGGCCTCGCCAACATCGTCCGCGAGGGCAACACCCCGATGCTCACCTCCATCATCCAGGGAGGCCGCTCCCAGGGCATGCAGCTCATGGACGACGCCCTGATGGGGCTCGTCGAGCAGAAGAAGATCACCGCCCACGACGCCTACATGAAGGCCTCGAACAAGGCGCGGTTCGAGGCGATGGTCAAGGAGGAGTAGGAGGGCTCGCCGGCGCGACAAATCGCGCCGAGACGCGAGATCCCGTCCCGCTGCGTGTCGTCCCCCCGCGACCGGCGGCTCGGAAGCTGCTATACTTCCCCCATGAGCACGCCAGCCACCAAAGATGCCGCCGCCCAGAGGCTGATCGAGTGGCACTTCCGGGTGGAGCCCTATTTGAGTGAGGTCTATCGCATCCTGATAGACAACGAGGACTCCGAGGACGAGCCGATCCGTCTGCTCGAGGTCAATTCCGCCACGGTGCCGACCGGGACTGTGGAGACGTTCGTCTTCGCACCGAGCAAGAACATCCCTTTCAAGGTCGCCATCGCTGAGATCACACCGGAGGAGTTTCAGGATCTCCTGGATAGACCCGAGACTCTTCCTAACGGCTGGGATCTCACCAAGGCTCAGCGCTTCGAGCGCCCCAAGTCCGATTGACGCCTCCACCGCGTAGATCCTGGGCGGCTGCCTTTGCGGAGCAGAGCCAATCCGATTGGGAGGTCTACAAACTCCTCTCACAGGATTCTCTTGTCCCCGTCTGCCACTCCCTTCATTATCTTCAGATGGCTTGCGAGAAGATTGCTAAAGCCTATCGCTGCAGAGATACTGCGGTCTCACTGGACAATCTGCTTTCGCGCCATGTGGGGTTTACGAAGTTCATGAGTAGTTTTCTGAGCTCGCCCTCCATGGAGGACACCTACGAAGGCCGAACCGAGCAGCGCCTGGTCCTTGCCAGGATGGCAAAGCTTCTGGCCCGGGAGATCGAGAAGCTCGCTCCTGCCGTGGATCGCTCCGGGTCCCCGGAGAACGCAGAATATCCCTGGCAGTCCGGAGACGAAGTCGTGGCCCCCTGTGGCTATGACTACCCTGCCCTGTCTCTGCTGGAGACTCCAGGAGGAAGAGCTGTCCTGAATCTGGTGGCTCGGGCCATCCACGAGTTCGAAACGATCAGCCTCTGAGCTTCAGGATTCCCCCCTGGACACCGGTGACAACCGTGTTACACTTCCAACAGACCCGTTCAGGAGCCTTTACCTCGTAGTCGCGCAGAGCTGTCGTCTTGCGCCTCCCAGAGGTGTGGCGTATCCGTCGGGGCGCCGGACGGCGGCCTTTCAAGCTGCCACATCGGAGGGGTCCGGCGATTTGGGGGCGGCTGCTTGCGGGCGGCCGCCTCTTTTGTTTTGGTTTGCACCGGCTCTGCGCTGGAACGCCGAGGTAATGTAACGCTCGCCGGCACAGCGCGGCTTGCAACGCCTCGGCGCGCGGTGCACCGGCTCTGCGACAGAACGCTGAGGCCATGTACCGCTCGCCAGCACAGCGCGGCTTACAACGCTTCAGCGCGCGATGCACCGGCTCTGCGTTGGAACGCCGGGGCAATGTACCGCTCGCCAGCGTAGCGCGGCTTGCAACGCCTCGGCGCGCGATACACCGGCTCTGCGATGGAACGCCGAGGCGATGTACCGCTCGCCGGCTCAGCGCGGCTTGCATCGCCTCGGCGCGCGATGCACCGGCCCTGCGATGGAACGCCGAGGCACTGCAACGCTCGCCGGCGCAGCGTGGCTTGCAGCGCCTCGGCGCGCGATGCAGCGGCTCTGCGCTGGAACGCCGAGGCGATGTACCGCTCGCCAGCGCAGCGCGGCTTGCAACGCCCCGGCGCGCGGTGCGCCGGCTCTGCGTTGGAACGCCGAGGCCATGTATCCCGCGCTGCGCCGTTCAACGAGACGAAACGACGGCGGCCGGCTTTTCTTGAGCCGCCTTCGGAGCCGGCGCTGGGCCCGGCTTGTAGAGCGTGACGAGCCCGCCTCCCATCACCGCCAGGACGAGCCCGACGTAGAACTGCCAACGCACGTTGCCCCATCCCCCTGCCGGCGGGTGGAGGATCATGGCGTAGAGGGCGTTCACCACGGGGGCTCCGGCGAAGACGATCGTCATGACGACCGGCGGCGTGCCCTTGGCTCCGAAGGCGAGGAGGACGCAGAAGGCGCCGATCGCTCCCACGGTGCCGGCGATCAGCGACCAGACGGCTCCCTTCACCGGGAAGGCCCAGGAGGCGCCCTGGAGCTTCAAGACGAGGAGCGGCGCCAGGACGGCCGTCAGGAAGTAGGCAAGGCCCACGAAGAGGAAGGCCTTGTAGCGGCCGTTCACGGGATCGGCCATCGCCATCTGGCCGGTGTGGAGGAAGGCCCCGTAGAGCCCCCAGGAGACGACGGTCATCAGGGCGAAGGCGAGCCAGTTCATCGCGGGTAACCTCCGGAAACAGGATCGGAGAGCTTCAGGCTCCCTCGGTGATCTTCAGGCAGACGATCTCGTCCGTATTGTTGCGCAGATAGAGGCGCCCGTCCGCGAGCGCCGGCACGGTGATGGTACGCCCGGAAAGGACCTTCGCGCGCACGAGCGGCTTGAAGGCGGCGGGGGTCGCCTCGACGAGGCCGAGCTCTCCCGTCTCGTTCAAGACGATCAGGCGGCCCCCGGCCAGGACGAGCGAGCCGATGTTGAAGGAGTCGTCCTTCCATTTCTCCTCGCCCGTGTTCGGGTCGAGGCACTTGAAGATCCTCTTGTGGAACCCGTAGAGGTAGCCGTCGTGGAGGATGAACGAGGAGAAGAGGCTCGACAGGTTCCGGTTCTTCCAGACCTCGCGGACGGTGAAGCCCTCGCCGGATCTGGCGATCTGGAGCAAAGCGTTCCCCACATCGTAGCCGGAGGAGAGGAAGACGCGGTCGCCCGGGAGGACGACGGGCAGCACGGCGTTGACGTCGTACCCGGTCTTCCACGGGTGGCGCCAGTAGACGCGGCCGTCCTCGGGAGAGAGGGCGGCCAGGCCGCTCCCCGAAAAGAAGAGGATCTGGCGCACCCCGGCCAGGGTCACGGCCTGGGGCGCCGAGAAGCCCGCGGGGTCGTTCTCCACGGTCCAGAGGATCTTGCCCGTCGCCTTGTCGAAGGCGGCGAAGGAGCTGTTGCTCCGGCGCATCTTGTCGGCGCCGATCTCGACGAAGACCCGGTCGCCTTCGACGAGCGGCGAGGAGCAGAAGCTCCCCTCCCCGCCGGCTCCTACGCTCCCGGCCATGGCCGCGAGGTCGTGCTGCCAGAGGAGCTTGCCCGTCTTCTTGTCGAGCGCGTGGAGCTTCCCCCGGCCGCTCATCACGAAGAGGCGGTTGCCGTCGACCGTGGGGGTGGCGCGCGGGCCGTCGCCGTTGCCGGAGGGGTCGACGTACACGCTGTCCGACCGGAAGCGCCAGGCCTCTTTCCCCGTCGCGGCGTCGAGCGCCACCACGTATTCGTTCCCCTTCTCCCCCTCCCCTTCCGCCCACTGGGTGTAGACGCGCCCCTCGGAGACGGCGATCCCCGAATAGCCCTTGCCGCCCTTGGCCTTCCAGACGACCGGCGGGCCGCTCTCGGGCCAGCGGGTGAGGAGGCCGGTCTCCGGCGAGACCCCGTCCCGGTTCGGCCCGCGGAACTGCGGCCAGTCGCCCGCGAGAAGAGGGAGCGAGAAGAGGAGCGAAAAGACAAGAACGGGAAGACGGCGGCTCATCGTTCCTCCTTGAGGACGGGCAGCAAAGGAACCCCGAGCGCGCTCCACACGGCCGCGATCGAGGAGAGAAAGCCCACGGCGACGACCGCCAGGAGCGTCCAGACGAGCGGCGGCCAGGGGATCGCCTCGCCCGAGGTCGCGAGGCGCGGGGCCACGGCGAGGAGCCCGGCGAGCGTGCCCAGGGCGACGCCCAGGAGGAGCAGGACGCCGTTTTCGGCCGTCACCATCAACGCCACGCGCTGGCGCCGGAAACCGAAGGCGCGAAGCGTTGCGAGCTCGCCCCGGCGCTCGATGATGCCGCGCAGCAGCGCGATGCCGAGGCCGAGCGTGCCGAGGAGGAGGCCGAAGCCGCCCAGGGCCTGGAAGGTTGAAAGGTACGTGTTCTCGACCGCCCGGTACGAGGCGAGGCGCTCGGCCGTGGTCGACACGTCGAAGCCGTAGCGCCCGAGGCCCTCCTCGAGGAGCGGAGCCGCCTCCGGCGGCGCGTCGATCAGGAAGAAGGACTTGCCTGCCCGGCTCGGGAAGTGGCGCAGGAGCTGGGCCTCGGAGACCAGCATCTCGCTCTGGAAGAGGCTCCTCTTGAGGAGCCCCACGAGCCGGAGGCGGACCGGCTGCCCGGCCTCGTTCTTCATCGTGATCTCGTCGCCCAGGCCGAGCTTCAGGATCCAGGTCGCGGAGGCCTCGTCCGCGATCGCGGGGATCACGCCGGGCCCCAGGTCCTTGTCGAGCAGGGTCCAGGGATTTCCGGTCTCCTCGATCGTCTTCCCGAACTCGAAGCCGCCGCGCCGGGCGAGCCCGGGGGGGACGCCCAGGAGCCGCGGCTGCTCGGGCCGGTAGAGGTTCAGGCAGCTCGCGTCGTCGCCGGGGAGGACGCGGAACGGCAGGACGGCGGCGTTGCGGAGCGCGGCCTCGGCCTCTTCGGGAAGCCCCAGCGCCAGCCGCCCTTCCGGGGTGCTCAGGTCGTGGGCGAGCGGGACCGCCGACTCGGCGAAGAGCGGGAATCCCCCGGCGCCTTCCGTTCCTCCCGCGCTCTCGTCCGGATGGCGATTGGCCGCGACCGTGACCAGCACGAAGCAGGCGGAGGCCACGAGGGCCACGGAGAGGAGGCTCCGGCCCGGGCTCGCGGCGCCGTTTTTCGCCGCCATGCCGAAGAGCGTCAGGTGGCGGGACGGCCGGGGCCGGCGCACCCAGAGCGAGAAGGCGGCGAGGCCCGCCGCGAGGAGGCTCGCCCCGGCTCCGAAAGCCAGCGCGGGATTGGACTCTTCGCCGGACGCCACCATGGAGACGGCGAGGCCCACGGCGAGAAGGCCCGCGAGCGGAGCGAGGATGCGGGCGGCGCGGCCCGGCTTCGCGGGGCCGGGCACGGTTGTCTCTCCCGCGAGGAGGGCGGGCGACGGCACCCGGGCGAGGCGCCGCACCGTCCAGGCGATCGCGAGGAGGACCACGATCACCGAGACCGTCCATCCGATGGCGAGGCTCATGGGGGAGACGTGGAGCGTGAGATCCCGCGTGCCCACGGCCGGGAGCCACCAGGTGCGCAGGCCCGCCATCAGGAGCCAGGCGTAGGCCACGGCTCCCGCCAAGCCGACGAGGGCGCCCAGGCCCGCGAGCACGGCGCCTTCCGCGAGGAGGAGGCGGCGGACGGCGCGGACGGGATAGCCCACCGCGAGCAGCAGCCCCAACTCCCCGGCCCGGCGCTCGACCGCGAGGCTGAACAGCAGCCCCACGAGGAGCACGGCCGAGAGGATCAGGAAGAAGCTGAAGGCGAGGAAGAGCCCGGAGAAGTCCGTGGAGCCCTGGGCCGCGTCGAGCCCCTGTTGCTTGACCGGCTGGAAGGTGAGGCCGAAGGCGGCGAGATCGACCTGGCGCGGCAGCTCGCGGCGGAGAGTTTCCTCCACCTCCGGCCTCTCGAAACGCACGGCGGTCAGGTTCCCGAACCGGGTGCTCCAAAGGCGCTGGGCGGTTGCGAGCGAGACGATGGCCTTGGGCGCGGCGCCGTAGTCGTCCCAGTAGTCCTCGTCCCTGGGGCGGACGACCGAGAGGTCCACGGGAAACGGCGGGTCCCAGGCCGCGATGTCCTCCGCGTCGTCGAGCCCGGGGAAGGTCGGGGTGAGCGTGCGGTCGGCCCCCAGGCCCGTCATATCGAGGATGC
>DATHUD010000338.1:0-5963 GCA_035462575.1 Thermoanaerobaculia bacterium
GGGATGCGGGCAAGCTCGCCGATCCGGACGATCCTACGAAGGGCATCCTCTTCGACGGCCGGCTCGCCGAGAACTTCAAGCTGATGTCGGGCACCTGGGTCCACGTGGGAGAGCTGCGCCTGGAGCTCCTCACCGCCTGCTCGCCCATCCTCCAGGACGCGGTGGTGACCGGCCACGACCGGGAGGAGGTCGGCCTGCTCGCCTTCCCCAACCCCGCCGCCTGCCGCTCGCTCTGCCCCGGCCTGCCGGACGACGCCCCCCTCGCCGAGCTGATCCGCCGGCCCGAGGTGCGAGAGCGGCTGGCCGGGGGCCTCGCCCGCCACAACGCCACGCACCGCGCCAACAGCCGGCGGATCGCCCGCGCCCTGTTGCTGGCCGAGCCCCCGTCGCTCGAAGCCGGCGAGATCACCGACAAGGGCTACGTGAACCAGCGCGCCGTGCTGGAGCGGCGCGCTGCCCTCGTCGAACGGCTCTATGGAGAGGGGGAAGACTCCGAGCTGATCCGCCTGGAGTCTTAAGCCCCCCTGACGCTTCAGCCTTCGAGCGGCCTGCAGGCGCAGCAGCCGCCTGTCGTTCCAGGCTTCAGGCAGGCCGCCGCGCCGCCGTGAATGGAGCGACAATAAGCCTCGCACTCCAAGTTGTTGCAGCAGGAGGGGGATGAGGGGCAGACGGGCCTCACGCAATTGGCGGCCTCCGCCGGCCGGTCGACGAGGGCAACGGCCACGAGGGCCAGAGCGAACAGGAACAGACCGATCTTCTTCATGGCTCTCCTCAGTGAGTTCATTTTTTTCTTCTTCGCCTACCGCCACAAGCCGTTTGGGCGGGGGCCCACGTGGCCCTCACCTAAAAGGGTGCCGCCGCCGCCCAGGGCGAGACACTCAGTGCGCAGGCGGTCGCGTTGACGGAGATCCGGAGGCGACGTAGCATCGCGCCAGCCTCGGATGTCGCGACCTTCGCCGGACCCTGAAGGAGCTGGACCATGACCAGACGGCAGATGCAGACCCTCGCCCTCGTCCTCGTCCTCGTCGCGGTGATCGCCGCTCCGCTGCTCGCCAGCCTCGACGAGGATCCGGCACAAAAGCCCGCGGATCTCGTGCTGCGCAACGGGCGGGTGGTGACCGTCGACCCGGCGCGGCCCGAAGCGCAGGCGGTGGCGATCAAGGCCGACCGCATCACCGCCGTCGGAACGAATGAGGAGATCTCGCGTCTCATCGGACCCAGGACCGAAGTCATCGATCTCGCCGGCCAACTGGCGATTCCGGGCTTCGTCGAGGCGCATGGCCATTTCCTCGGGCTGGGCCACGCCAAGATGATCCTCGACCTCAACAAGGCGCGCAGTTGGGGCGACATCGTCGCAAGGGTCGAGGCCGCCGCGAAGAAAGCGGAGCCGGGGGCCTGGATCACCGGCCGCGGCTGGCATCAGGAACGATGGGAGAAGACACCGGAGCCGAGCGTCGACGGCGTGCCGCTCCATCACGAGCTGTCGCGCGTCAGCCCGGCCAACCCGGTGCTGCTCGGCCATGCCAGCGGCCATGCGGCGTTCGCCAACGCCAGGGCCCTGGAGCTCGGCGGCATCACCAAAGACACCGCCGATCCGCCGGGGGGCGAGATCGTGCGCGACGCCCAGGGAAATCCCACAGGGCTCCTGCGCGAGACGGCGCAGCGGCTGGTGGGCTCCGCCATGGCGAAGGCCGAGGCCGGGCGCGCCCCCCAGGTCATCGAGGCGGAGCAGCGCCGGCAGGTGGAGCTGGCAGGCCTCGAGGCTCTCTCCAAGGGCGTGACCTCGTTCCATGATGCCGGCTCTCCCTTCGCCGTGATCGATTTTTTCAAGCGGCTCGCGGACGAAGGGAAGCTGCCGGTCCGGCTTTACGTGATGGTGCGGCGCGAGACGAATGAGGAAATGGCCAAGAAGCTGGCGCAATACCGCACGGTCGGCTACGGCAACCATTTCCTGACGGTGCGATCGATCAAACGGCAGATCGACGGCGCTCTCGGCGCGCACGGCGCTCTGCTGCTCGCGCCGTACCAGGACCTGCCCGGCAGCACGGGCCTCACTCTCGAGGAGCCGGCGGACATCAGGCGCACCCTGGCGCTGGCGATCCAGCACGGCTATCAGGTCAACACCCACGCGATCGGCGACCGCGCCAACCGGGAGGTGCTGGACCTCTATGAGGAGGCGTTCCGTTCCGCCCCGGGCAAGAAGGATCTGCGCTGGCGGATCGAGCACGCGCAGCACCTCCATCCGGACGACATTCCGCGCTTCGCCCGGCTCGGCGTCCTCGCCTCCATGCAGGGTATCCACGCCACCTCCGACGGGCCCTGGGTGCTCAAGCGGCTCGGACCCGAACGGGCCAGGAGCGGCGCCTATCTCTGGCGCTCTCTGCTCGACGCGGGTGTGGTCCTTGCCAACGGCACGGACACGCCGGTGGAGGACATCGATCCGATCGCGAGCTTCCATGCGTCGGTCACGCGCCGGATGGCGGACGGCACGGCGTTCTATCCCGACCAGAGGATGACCCGCGAGGAAGCCTTGCGTTCCTACACGCTGAACGGCGCGTATGCGGCCTTCGAAGAGGACGTGAAGGGATCGATCACACCGGGCAAGCTCGCCGACGTCGTGGTTCTCTCCAAGGACATCCTGAAGATCCCCGACGCCGAGATTCCGGCGGCGAAGGTCGTCCTGACCATCCTGGGCGGTCAGGTGCGCTGGCGGAGCCCTGCTTGACAGAACCCCGGCCAGAGCCCATAGCAACACGCTCGGATCTCTGAGCGTAGCCATGCGATCTCCGGGCCGGACCTCTGCTGTTCGCTTCATCCAAATCGGAATCCCTGGTAGGCCTCCGGAAACTCCGTTTGCCCGGCAGAACCCACCGCTTCCCTTCCGGAATCGATCCGTTCCGGCGATCGCACCCAGCCCTTCCGGCGGCGGAGCGGCTCCTTCGCGCAGCCGAATCGAGTCTTGCGGACATCGGATGGACCATTGCGGAGCCCCGATCGAGCTTTTCCCTCGTCGAATGGCGGCTCGCGGCCGCCGGAGCGCTCCATCCGGGCGCCGGATGGATCTATTCCCGCCGTGAAAGGAGCCGTTCTGGCGGAGAATCGAGTGGTTTCGCCGGCCGGATCGAGAGGCTCAAGCGTGGAATCCAGCGGTTCCCGCGCAGAATCGAGCGGTTTCAAGGTGCGAAGGGAGCCATTCCGGCGCCGAAAAGAGCGTTCAGCCAACCGAAAGAAGCGTCGCGAAAGCGGAAGGGGCCGCTCGCGGCGTGCTTGCGAAGGGTACAGTTGGTTGAGAACCTGCTAGGTTCTGATCCTTGGCTGTGGGTCGTACGACCCCCAGCACCCAGGGTCTTGCGGAACAATCTTCCAGCAGGATCAACGGATCATATCAGCGAGACGGCTCTCTGCAGAAACCAGAAAGTGGCCAACACGCCGATTCCGTAGGCGAGCGAAGCCTTCGCCCATTGCGGCCAGGCAACGGGCAGGCCTGCGGAGCGCTGCGGCGACTAGGAGCACGGCGGCGACGAAGGCGAGCTGGCCCAGCTCGATGCCGACGTTGAAGGAGAAGAGTGCCAGCGGGATCTCCGTAAGAGTATTCGGCTAGCACCCGATGAGGCTTCCCCCAGAAGTCACCCTGAACGAGAGTGCAGTCCGTGAAGTCCGCCTGTTGGAACGTGGCGTGCTTGAAAGACACGCGGGGCAGCTTGGCGCGGCGAAAGGACGCGCCGGTGAGGTCGGCGCTCCGGAAGGCGACATCTAGCAGATGCGAGTCGCTGAAGTCGCTCGCCGCCAGTTTTCCGAGCCTGAATGCGACGTTCTTGAGAGACGAGGCGAGAAAGCGTATTGCGAAGGTCCCACGGTAGAAGCGGTCGCGACGGTTGTTCTCGGAAAACCCCCACCTCGACTCGACGAAGCCGCGATCCTCCAGGCGCCGCAGCGCCGGGTAGAAGCGAGCCTTTCCGACATTCTACACCCGGCCTAGCCGCCCCACCGGAAGATCTATCGCGAGCGCATCGCTTCCCTTCTAGCCAGGGCTAGGGGACGATCTGGATGTTGGCCCTGCCGACGGCGCCTCCAGGGACAGTAGCCAAGAGGGTCACGGTCGTCTTGGGAGCGGAAGCCGGCGCGAAGACGTCGGCGGACGCCTCGTCGTTGGCGTCGCTGGGCGTCACATTGCGATAGATCAAGTCCACCGGCGTGGTGGTACCAGCTATTACGGCCGAGAACTGGACCACCGTGCCGCGAGTGACGTGGCCAAGGGAGCGACGCAACTCCGCCACCAGGTGCACCTTGGCCGTGTTGTCGGCCTTGAGCGTCAAGCTGTCGGGCTTGAGAACGATGAAATCCGGCAGCGCTGGCACGAATCGCACCCTGGTCTCGGCCGTCACTCCTGCCACCGTCGCTCGGATCACGGCGGTGTCGAGCTCGGTGCCGGCCTTGAGGTCCACCGTCGCCCGATTGCTGGCGTCAGCGGTCGCTTGGATCGTCTGCTGATTGGGGGGGTTGGACAACGGGAAGGTGCCGCGCGTGGTGGTGAACGTCACCTGGCGGTCCGTCCCCGCTAGGCCCGACGCCACCGTGGCCGTAACCTGGAGGATGGTGGCGCCATCGGCAGGGGCCTCGGTGACGGAGGTCGACAGCTGAATGACGTCCGCCGGGTTGAGCGGGTCGAAGCGCACAGTGGCACGTTCGATGGCGCCGGGGACGTCCTTCAGGCTGGCCTCGACGATCGCCGTCTCCAGGGAGCGCGAGCTAATCAGCTCGGCGCGCGCCTTGTTGTCTCGCCCGGCGACCACCTCCAGCGTCGAGGGGGTGCCGCTGCCGTTGACCAGCTGCCCCTTGCTGGCGGTGAAGACCACGGTCCGCCGATCCGAGGGCACGTCGGCGCCGACGGTCGCCACCAGGGTCGCCCGCGAGAAGCCGTCGGCTGGAATGCTGGGGGGGGTCACCTCCAGCTGCAGGACCTCCGAGCCAGCCGCCACGAATGGAATGTCGAGGCGAAACGTCGCTAGCGTCTCGGCGTCGTCCTTGACGGTGACGTTGATCGCGGCCACCTCGACCTTGCGCGAGCTCTGCAACGTTGCCTTGGCGACGCCTCTGGAGGCGAGCACCGTCAGCTCGGTGGGAGGGGTGGACGCACCGATGAACGTTCCCGTCGAGGTTTTGAACGTCACCGTGCGCCGGTCTTCCGCCGCGAGCGGGCTGATGGTCGCGGTGAGCACCGTTGTCGAGGATCCGTCGGCGACCAGAGAGGTGCGGTCGGCCGTCACCACCAGCGCGTTGACCACGCCCGGAGACGTGGGTGAGAACCGGTCCGGGTCGTGATGGCGATCGCCGCAGGCGCCCAGCAGAAGCCCCAGGCCGCCGAGCAGGGCGCCGAGGCCGGTGCCGCGAGGTCTAGAGCTCGCCATTGGCGACGGCCTGTAAGATGACGTTGTCCACCGCGCGCAGGGTGCGGTCGGACACCCTCTCACCACGGTTGAAACGGTTGATGGTCGACCGCGAGACGCCGGCCCGCTGAGCGACCGAGAGGCTCCCGAGGTTGGCGACCAAGGCGTTGACCGCGACATCGCGGATCACTACGGTCGCCAGCCCGCGCCCCACGTTCGACCCGGGCTGCGTCTCCCTGGTTTCCAAGTTAATGACCACTATCGGCAATGTCGGGCTCGGCACCGAGGCCCGCAGTACCAGGGGATCGCGAAAGGGAGGGAGGCCCGGGGCATTGCGCGAACCTTTGTTGACGGTGCGTGTCCCGTTGCTGAAAACGTACTCGGGATTGTTGAGGGTGTACTTGGTGGTGAACGTACCCTGGTTGTTGTTGACGAACGCGAAACGCATCTCGACGCTTCCGCCGACGCGAGGGATGCTGGCAGGCACGGCAACGACCGATGATATGTCCAGAGTGAGAGCCATCTCAGGGTTCCTCCTCGGCAGGTGCCGGTTGTTCCTGCGGTGCGGCTTGCGAG
>DATHUD010000339.1:0-6751 GCA_035462575.1 Thermoanaerobaculia bacterium
GGGGCGGGGCACGATGCGCAGCATCCGTCCGTGCCTCTAGGTGGTTCAGGCCTCGGCCTGGAGCGCTGGAAGCAGGCCCTCCCCCTCGCGGGCGAACGCCGCGGCCTCGGCCACGCCGTCGAAGACGAAGACGGGGGAGACGCGGTTCTCGTCCACCAGAACGCGCGCCGTGGCCCCGCCGGCCCGGGTGAGCGTCACCATGCCCCGCTCGTAGGAGCGCACGAGGGCGCCCTCCGTGGTGGCGAGCGGGACGTAGAAGAGGCCCCGCGCGTGCTCGCCCTCCACTCGCAGCGGGCCCGCGACGCCCAGCGGCACCTGCACGGCGCCGATCGGGTTCTCGACGTTGCCGCGCATGGCCTCTCCCGAGACCGTGGCCGCGCCCACGTGCGTCAAACGCGCGCCGGTCCGCTCCTCGACCCAGCGCCGCCGCGCGGCGAGGTCCTCCTCCGTGTACCCTTGCTCCTCGAGCCGGGGGACCAGGTCCGACGATCGTACTGTGGGCTCCATGATGTCTCTCCCTCCCCCAGCACAGGCGCCGGCGCGCCGGAATTATTACAGATCCTCGATGGATTGTCCGGGCCGCTCGAACAGAGAGAGGACCGACCCGGCCGTCCAGAGCGCGCCCGCGGCCATCCCGCCCGCCATCTCGACGAGCAGGCGCGCCAGCCAGACGACGGCGGCGGCCACGCTCCAGAGAAGCAGCCAGAGAATCACAGGGGGAAAGGCCAGGGGGACGGCGAGCCAGAGCCGCCGGGCTCCAGGGTGCAGGAGGCGCCCCACGCCCGGCGTGCTCCGGGCGAGCTTCCCCCAGAACCGGAGGCCGGAGGCGGGAGTCGCGAGCCGCTCGGCCACCCGCTCGCAGGGCTCGAAACAGGCGGCGCGCTCGAACGGGCTCCGCCGCCGGCCGGCCAGGGCGTAGGCGTCGTCCTCCATGGGATGGCGGTGGTACCTGAAACCGTTGGCCGCCGCGCAGGCGAAGTAGAGGACGATAAAGGGGCGCAGCGGCCCGATCCCCCACCGGGAGTCCTGCACCTGGAGCGCGTGATACGCCTCGTGGACGACGGTGCCCAGCCCTTCGACGCTCCCGGGATCGAAATACGGGGGATCGAAGTAGACCCGCGTCCTCCGGGGGACGAGAAGGTCCGGAAGGGTGATGGCCTGGCTCCTGAGAAGGCGGACCAGGTGGGGCATCCCCCGGTGGAAGGAGATGGCGTCGAGGTCGAGCCGCGGGAAGACGGACCGGAGAACCCGGAGCGCTTCGTCCGGCAGCGCGACCTCCTCGGGGAAGAACCAGCGCCAGAGGCGGCGGGCGCGGGCCTTCAGGCGATGGCCGGGGGCGCTCATCGCCGCGCGTAGGTGATCCGGTACACCGCCCCGGCCTCGTCGTCCGACACCAGGAGCGCGCCGTCCGGCATCTCCTGGACGTCGACCGGCCGTCCCCAGGCGCGGCCGTTCTTTTCGAGCCACCCCGAAGCGAAAGTCTCGTAGGACGTGGCGCGGTTCCCCGCGAGGCGCACGAGGGTGACCCGGTAGCCGATCGGGGTGGACCGGTTCCAGGAGCCGTGCTCGGCGATGAAGATCTGATTCCGGTACTCGGCCGGGAACATCCCCCCGGTGTAGAAACGCATCCCCAGGGCCGCCGTGTGGGGCGACAGGCCCTGGACCGGCGGTGTGAGCTCGGAGCAGGAGCGCTTCTTGCCGAATTCCGGATCGGGGATGTTCCCGCCGTGGCAGTAGGGGAAGCCGAAGTGGAGGCCGGGGCGGGGCGCGCGAAGGAGCTCGTCGGGCGGGACGTCGTCCCCCATCCGGTCGCGGCCGTTCTCGGTGAGCCAGAGCTCCTTGGTCTCCGGGTGCCAGTCGAATCCCACGGTGTTGCGGATGCCGCGGGCGTAGATCTCGGGCTTGCCCCCCTGCGGAGAGATCCGGGTGATCGTCGAGTAGATCGGGTTCTCGGGATCGCACACGTTGCAGGGAGCGCCGACCGGCACATAGAGCTGGCCGTCCGGCCCGAAGCGGATGAACTTCCAGCCGTGGTGGGTGTCCTTGGGGAAGGCGTCCGTCACCACCACCGGTTTGGGAGGATTTTTAAGGCGGCCGTCGATGCCGTCGAAGCGCAGCACCCGGGAGATCTCGGCCACGTAGAGGGCGCCGTCTCTCCAGGCGACCCCGTTGGGCGCCTCGAGGCCGGAGGCGAGGGTGACCACCTCGTCCGCGCGGCCGTCTTTGTTGCGGTCCGGCAGGGCGTAGACCTTCCCCTCCTGCCGCGTGCCCACGTAGAGGATGCCCGCGGGCGAGAGCGCCATGGAGCGGGCGCCGGGGACGTTCTCTGAAAAGACGCCGATCGAAAAGCCCGGGGGGAGCTTCACCTTCTCCAGAGGAAGGCGGCTCTTCGGAGCCTGGGCCAGGGCAAGAGCGGGAACGAGCAGGAGCAGCAGGGCTTTCGGGTGTCTCATCGCACACATCCTCCCATCTCCCTCGCTCGCAAGATCCGTGCGCGTTCTACGCCAGGTCCACCCGGAACGTCTGGCGGCCGAGTTGGTTGTCGATCCCGGCGGAAAGCGGGAGCTCGTCTCCGGCCTCGACCCGGACCGGCCGCGAAAGGCGCCGGACGCTCCACCCCCAGTGGGTGACCGGAACCATAGGAGAAGTCGTAAGAAAGGTCTCCTCGTCAAACCACGCCCGGAAGAAGAGGGCCACCCCGTCCAGGAGGCCTCCGGCCGTGATCCGGAGCGGAACCGTCACCGGCTGCCCGGCGCGCTCCAGGAGACCGTCCTCGTGGAAATCGAGGTCCAGCAGGCGGCACTCCCCGGACAGGATCCTCCGGTCGAAGACGTTCCGCATCTCGATCATCCTCGCCGGGCCGTCGCGGCGCGGGCCGGCCGCTTCGAGGGCTCGGACGAAAGGCCCGAAGTCGAGACCGTAGATCCCCGCGAATTCCCGGGCTTCCTGAAGGAGCCGGCCGGGAGTCCGGTGCTCCTCGCGCTCCACCCCCAGGCAGCAGACCTCCAACCGGCCCGGGAGGAACCTCCCGCCGGGCTTGAGCAGCCTGCGGCGGGCGTCCACCAGCACGGGGAGGAGGCTCTCTTCGAAGGGATCGACTCCCAGGATCTCGTGGATGATCAGGTCCGCCGGGGGATCGAGCTCGACGTTCCGGCTGTTTCCGACCTTGAGCTCGATCCGATCGGAGCAGCCGTTCGCCGCGAACATCTCCGCGGCCACCTCGGAAATCCGGCTCTCTTCGATGGCGACGACTTTCCGGGCGCCGGCCTTCGCCGCGAAGAGGGAGAGGATGCCGGTGCCGCACCCGATCTCGGCCACCGTCTTGCCGGGGCAGTGCCTCTCGATGGCCCTGCTGTAGGTCAGCACGCGCAAGGTGTCCCGCAGCATCGAGTGATGGGTGAAGATGGAGCCGAAACCCTCCGCAGGGAGATGCAGGCCCTCCTGCGTCCCCTCGAGCCCGGCCGGGATCAGGAAGCCCCGCTCCAGCATCACACCGACCGCGGCCTCGAAGCCCGCCTCTTCGATCTCCCAGGTCTTCTGGAGCTCCGTGAGCACCTCCCGCGGGGAGGAGCCGGAGGCAAAGCCCAGGAGCACGGGAAGCGCATCCAGGTCCATCTCCTGCGGCCGGTCCGAGATCGAGCCCACTCCGAGGAGCTTCCCCGCCGGAGAGATCTCCAGGGCGAGAGAGCGGGAGACGGCGTACGAAGAGCTCCAGTCCATTCAGGCCTCCTTCAAGTCAGGATCAGGCCCACTCCCACCGCCATCAGGAGCACGGCCAGGACCTTGGGGACGGTCACCGCCTCGCCGAAGAAGATCCGGCCCGAGACGAGGGCCATGCAGTTCCCGATCCCCCGCTTCAGGGTTTCGATCGTGCCCACGAACATCAGGGGGAGGGCCAGGAGCTGGAAGGCGAGCGCCGCCGTGCTCACCACGAGAGCCAGCGGGAGGAGCCACGGGACCCGGCGGACCGCCGCAATCTCCGCGAGCCGGCCCTGGACGAAGAGGATCGCGAGCACCCCGATCGCGCACCCGGCGGTGAGCACCACGCCGTGAAAGGGGGCGGTCGCCCGCTCGACCGCCATCTTGTCCAGGGGGATGGTCAGAGACCAGAAAAACGCGGTCAAGGCCACGAGAAGGGCGCCCCGGATCTTCTCCCGCCTCCCTGGCGCTCCATCCTCCTTCGGCGTCTCTTCTTTCCGCGGCGGCCAATTGAGCCAGATCGCCCCGGCGATCACCAGGAGGATGCCGGCCGCGTCCATTGCGCTCGGGTACTCCCCCAGGAGCGGGACCGCGAGGAGCGCCGCGAACACCGGCGTGAACGAGAGGAGCGGCACGGCCACGGAGAGCGGGGCGATCCGCATCCCCTGCAGGAACAGGAGGTTCGACACGAGGTTCAGGAGCACCGATCCCAGAGCCGGAAGCAGATACCCCGGCGCCGGGGGAGCCACCCCGTCCAGGAGCATCCAGGCCGCGAAGAGCGGCGCCGAGCCCGCCGTGAGCAGGAACACCAGCGCGACCGGCGGGACCTTCTCCACCAGGAGCTTGCGCAGCAGGTCGAACCCGGCCCAGCCGAGGCTGGAGGCGACGACGAAGAGGAGAGCGGTGAGGGAGATCGACATGGCGGAGCGGCGGGGAGTCTACCCCGAACGCCCGCTTCCGCTAAACTGTGTGACTCATAGAGCGGTCTCGATGCGCCCGCCGCCCGGCGATGAATCGCCGGGCTACAAAGGCAGCGCCCCCTGAAGGGGACTTCAAGCGCGCGTGCTTGAAGCCGGATTCATCCGGCGCTGCCCTTGTAGCCCGGGCATTCATGCCCGGGCTTGAGGCGCCGATTCAAGGGTTCTCTTCGAGCAAGGACGTATCTCATGAACCTGACTCCCGAGCTGGTCGCCGACATTCTGGTGCGCCAGAAGTACATCACACCCGAGCAGGGCGAGACCATCAAGACCGAGGTCAAGGCCATGCCGGCCCGCCTGCGATCCGCCCACGCCTACGAGCAGAAGGCCGTGGCCTACGAGCTGATCGGCCAGCTCCGGCTGCCCAACGGGCGCGACTCGGGCGGCCCCCTGGGCGAGATGGAGATCGCCCAGGCGATCGCCGCCGACGCCCGGCTCGAGCACGTTCGCATCGACTCGTTGTCGCTGAACGCGGACCTGATGGAGTCCAAGATGTCGCGCCCGTTCGCCAAGCGGCACCGGATGATCCCGCTCGACATGCAGAACGGGAAGCTCCGGGTGGCCTGCGCGAACCCGTACGACATCGAGGGGCTCGACTCCTTCAGGCGGATCGCCGGGCGGGACATCCAGCTCGTGGTGGCGTCCGAGCCCGACGTCTTGAAGGCCATCACGGAGTTCTATGGCCTGCGCCACTCCGTCAAGCGGGCCGAGAAGGATCTGACCGCCGGCATCGACCTCGGGAACCTCGAGCAGCTCGTCCGCATGAAGAGCGAGACCGAGATCGAGTCCTCGGACCAGCACGTGGTCAACGCGGTCGAGTTCATGCTCCAGCACGCCTTCGAGAGCCGCGCGTCGGACATCCACGTCGAGCCCAAGCGCGAGGAGAGCCTGATCCGGTTCCGGATCGACGGCGTGCTCCACGACATCCAGAGGATGCCGAAGATCGTGCACGCGGCGGTCACCTCCCGGATCAAGACCATGTCCCGCCTGGACATCGCCGAGAAGCGCCGGCCGCAGGACGGCCGCGTGAAGATGACCCGCGCCGGCCGCGAGGTCGAGCTCCGCGTCTCGACCCTTCCCGTGGCCTTCGGCGAGAAGGTCGTGATGCGGATCTTCGACCCGCAGGTCGTGATGCAGGACCTGACCGGGCTCGGCTTCTACGCGGACGAGCTCACGCTGTTCAACGACTTCATCAACCGGCCGCACGGCATCATCCTGGTGACCGGTCCCACCGGCTCGGGCAAGACGACGACGCTCTACTCGGCGCTCAAAAGCATCTACACCCCGGAGATCAACGTGACCACGATCGAGGACCCGATCGAAATGGTCTACCAGGACTTCAACCAGACCGAGGTGCAGCTCAAGGTGGGGATCACCTTCGCCGCGGCCCTGCGCCACATCCTGCGGCAGGACCCGGACGTGATCATGGTCGGCGAGATCCGCGACAACGAGACGGCCCAGTACGCGATCCAGGCGGCGTTGACCGGCCATCTGGTCTTCTCGACCCTCCACACGAACGACGCCTCCTCCTCCATCTCCCGCCTGGTGGATCTGGGCGTCGAGCGCTTCCTCATCAGCTCGACCCTCGTGGGCTCCATGGCCCAGCGGCTCGTCCGCAAGATCTGCCCCCACTGCGCGACCGAGCGCTATCTCGAAGCCGAGGAGATCAACACCCTGCGCCTCGCCGTGCCGCCGGGCAAGCGGGTGAAAGTGAAAGAAGGGGAAGGCTGCTTCGAATGCCGGAGCACCGGCTACTTCGGGAGGAGCGGCATCTTCGAGATGATGCCCATGGACGACTCCATCAAGAACCTCATCGTCCAGGGCGCCGACGCGCCCGAGATCAAGCGCGAGGCCGTGAAGAACGGGATGCGGACGCTCCGGCAGTCGGCGTTGCGGAAGCTGGCCGAAGGGGTGACGACGTTCGAAGAGGTGGTGCGGGTGACGGGGTTGTAGAGCGCACCGGAGCGCCCCCCCCGCCCAAGACCCTCACCCCAACCCTCTCCCAGCCTCCCGTCCACCGCCGGGAGAGGGCGCCCCCACCCAGCCTGCTTTTCAGCAGTCTCCCTCCTCTCCCG
>DATHUD010000340.1:0-1506 GCA_035462575.1 Thermoanaerobaculia bacterium
CCCCCAACTCGGGGGAGGGGTCCCCCTGCTCGATCCTGCCGGAAAAAGACTTCTAGAACGCGGATTTCCGCTTCCGCAGGAACACCCCGACTCCAATCCCGAGAGCCAGAAGCACCCCTCCCGCCAGAATCCAGGGAAAGGCGCTCCCCTTCCTGCCGCCGGGGAGGGGAACCACGTCGCCGTCACCTAGAACCACAATGCCGGCCCAGGCGGCGGCCGGGGCTCCGGCTTCGATTCGATCCCGCTGGGCGGCGTGGAGCGCGGCGGCCACGGAGAGGCCATCGCCCAGGTGGTCGTAGAAACGGTCGAAGAAGACCGCGGCCTCGTCGTCCCGCAGCGGCCAGAGGCTCGCGACGACGGTGTGGGCTCCGGCCTGGAAAAAGGCGCGGGCGAGGCTCATCACCCCCTCGCCGCGGAGCACGGTGCCGGTGTTCGTGCTGCAGGCGGAGAGCACCACGGTCCGGCCCTGGAGGTAGAGGTCCACGATCTCGCGGATCTGGAGGAGGCCGTCCTCCGCGGGGTCTCCGGGGGCGAGCAGCACGCCGGAGCGCTCGGGGTTGACCTCGTCCGTCACCGCGTGGGTGGCGAAGTGGAGCACGCCGAACTCGTGGAGCGGGGCATGCTTCAAGTAGGCCTCGGCGGCGTTCTCCCCCAGCCGCCTCACGCTTCCGCTCCCCATGTGCTCCACCACGGACTCGCTCTCCTGCCGGGCGTAGGGGAGGGCGCCCAACCGGAACGCCGAGGAGAAGACAGCCGCGGAGCGTTCGAGCGACGCGACCTGGATGCCTTCGAGTCCACCCGGCGGGGGCGGATCAGCGAGAGCGAGGACGGGTTTCGGAGCCGGCTTCGGGCGGCGTCCCTCCCACCCCAGCCAGAGGGTGGCGGAGGGGATGAGCGTGATCTCGTAGCGCTCCCCGAGAGGCGGCCCCTCCTTCGTGGCGCGGAGCGCGGCGAAGGGGAGCTGGTGGAGGACGTCGTCCGGGACGATGATCAGCCGCTCGATCCCGGGAGGGAGCTTGTCGAGGGCCTTCCCCAGGAGCTTCTTGTAGAGGACGACGGCGGGGCCGGCTTCGGAGCCGCTTCGCCGGTCGAAGGTGCCATTCCACATCCGCACCGCGGGCCGGATCTCGCCTCGGCCGGGCAGGCGGACCACGTGCGTCGCCGACCGGGTGATGACGGTCAGCCAGGAGCCGCCCGCGAAGTCGCCTCGCGCGTCCTCCCAGGGGGCGATCTGGAAGGAGAGAAGGGCTTCCCGGGGAGCGAGCGCCTGCCGCACCTTGGTGAGCGTGGCGAAGTCAGGCCGGCGGGGGCCGGTGTTCAAGGCGGGAGCGGTGCGCGCGATCTGGTCCCGAAGGCCGGCTTCCTCCATCTCCAGGTTCTCGAGATCCTTGCTCATGGCAGCCCGGTCACCGGCCGGGAGGTCCGGGTCCATCAGGCGGCGCTGGATGCCCGAGATGCGCTCCATCACGGTGGCTCGGCGCTGCTTCAAGGGGAGTGCGGCAGCCG
>DATHUD010000341.1:0-15745 GCA_035462575.1 Thermoanaerobaculia bacterium
AGCGCGGCGCGCCAGGGCACGAACCCCGGGGCCGGCTTGACGGAGGCGGACGTCGCGAGATCCGCGTGCAGGCGCGACTCGTTCCAGTAGTTGACGAGGTTTTTCGCGGGAGCGCTGGTTCGGGCTACCGGTATCATTGGATCTCCTCCGCGGAGGTGAAGAAGCTCTCGTGCAGGCCGCCCAGGGCGGGGGCCAGGTCGTCCGGGTGCACGGTACAGGAGAGGCCCGAGCGGCCGGACGGCTGCGCCACCAGGTCGCTCCGCACTCCCGCTGCCGCCAGGCAGGAGAGCATGCGCGAGCGGACCTCCGGATCGCCGGCCACACCTTCGCCGACGATTCCGATCAGAGCTGGCGAGCGCCTTTGGGAGGCCAGGGCTACGACGCGGGTGCCGCGATGGTCCAGCCTCTCCACCAGCCGCGTGCCGGTGGCGCCGTTTCCGGGGATGGACGAGATGAAGACCTGGGTGGAGCGCCCGCGCAACGGATCGAGGCAGCCATGGTGGACGATGCGGGACCCATAGGCCCCCAGTTGAGCGACCTCGTCGAACGACACTTCGCGGACGACGCGCGCGCCGCGGACCTCCTGCGGATCGGCGGACATGAAGCCGGGCACGTCCTTCCACATCTCCAGGCGGTCGGCGTCGAGCCCCGCCGCCACAGCGCAGGCGGTGTCGTCGCTGCCGCCGCGCCCGAAGAGCACGACGCCGCCGTCGCCGCCGACGCCGTAGAAGCCGGTCAGCACCAGGACCCGGCGCTCCATCTCGCCGCGCATCCTCCGCAAGCCCGGAGCGCTCGCCGGGATGTCGCACGCTCCGGCGCGGGGGGAGCCCTCGGCCTTCAAGCCGGCCTCTTCCGCGGCGACCGGCCGCGCTTCGGACCCCGCCTCGCGGAGGGCGGCCGCGAGGAGGAGGACGCTCAGCCGCTCCCCGTAGGAGAGGAGCCGGGCGTAGGCCGCGTCAGAGAGCTCTCCGGCCGCGCCGATCGAGTCGACCAGCTCCTCCACCTCGGCGAGCGCTCCCCGGACCCGGTTGAGGACGGAGCCGCCGGCAGCCAGGTCTCGCGTGATCTCGAGGTGGCGCTCCGACAGAGCGCCCAGGGTCTCGCCGAGATGGCCGTTGGACCGCTGCCGGTCCCGGGCCTGGGAGGCCGCGAGATCCAGCAGGTCGGTCACTCCCTTGAACGCCGAGGCGACGACCAGGAGCGCTCCCCCTTCGCGCTGTCTTTGAGCGAGGGCGGCGGCGACCCGCTCGAGGTCGGCGGCGCTCCGGAGCAGGCTGCCGCCGACCTTGACGACGGTGAGGCAACCGGTTTTCGACCGTGGCTCGTTCATGGGACCTGTCCGGCTCCCTTCCAGGCGTCGGCCTTGCCGCTGATCTCGTAGAACAGGCGGAGCTTGCCCAGGCTGTACTCGAACAGGCTGCGGTCCGGCTCGGCCGCTAGGCGCCGCTTCACCTCTTCGTAGCGGACGCACTCTTCCGGGTGGGCGCGCATGTAGTCGCGGTAGTTGACGACGGTCTCGATCCAGGGGTTTTCGGCCTCGCAGAGATGCGCGACGAAGGCCACCTCCTCCTCGATCCGCCACCACCACACGGTCTCCTTGTCGCACGGCCCATTGCCGTAGGAGGTATAGCCGAGGGCGGCGAGGACGGCGTGGGCTTCCGGCGCCAGAGACGGCTCCCGGACCGCCACCAGGAAATCGATCACGTTTTTCGAGGAGAGCGCCTCCGCGGGGATCGAAGTGCTCCCGAAGTGCTCGACCCGGGCGACGGCGTCCCCCAGGGCGGCGCGGATCTTCCGCTCCTCGCCCGCGAAAAGGGACGGCCAGGCCGGGTCATAGGAGCGGAGAGCGCGGACCCGCGGCGGCAGGTCGGGGGACTTCACGCGCTGCATGCGCCGGACCTTGCTCGCGATCGGCTCGCGCGGGTCGTGGCAGGACCTCTCGAGCTCCCGGGTCAGCCGCGCGGCGCGCACCAGCGCCCCTATCTTCGCATCTACCATGGGAACTCCTCCCGGTCCTTGAAGAACTTTCCGCGCGGGCCGTCGTCCGGCAGCATCGCGAGCCACACGGCGGCCTCCGCGCCCTCGGAGATCGAGCGCGGAGCCTTCACCCCGCCCAGGCGCGTGCGCACCCAGCCGGGTGTCATGGCGTTGACCAGGATGTTGGTCTCCTTGACCTCGTCGGCGAGGATCACCGTGAGAGCGTTCAAGGCGGTCTTCGAGATGCGGTAGCAGGGCCCTCCCGCGGCCAGCTTGGAGAACGACCCCCGCCCGCTCGACACGTTGACGATCCGGCCGTACTCCTGCCGGCGCATCATCGGCAGGAACGCCTGGCAGCAGGCGAGCGCGCCCAGGAAGTTGGCCTCGAGCGTCTGCCGCATCACGTCGAGCGCGACCGTCTCCAGGGCCTCCTGGGGATCGAGCGAGACCGCGGCGTTGTTGACCAGGGCATCCAGCCGGCCGAGCTCGCCGGCCACGAAGGCGGCGGCCTCCCGGGCCGCGCCGGGGGCCGTCACGTCGAGCGCGTGGAAATGCGCCTCGAGGCCTTCCTGGCGCAGGGCCTCGGCGGCCTTGGCGCCCCTCTGCGGATCGCGGGCGGTGAGCACGACCGCGTAGCCGGCGCGGCCGAGCTGGGAGCAGATCTCCAATCCGATTCCCCGGTTCGCTCCGGTGACCAGAGCCACTCTCTTCATCGGGCCTCCCCTGCGAGGAGCAGCGCGGAGCTCTCTTCTGACAGCTCCGCGAGCGGGCAATCCGGATCGGCGACAACGGCCGCGAGGATCCGGAGGTAGAGATCGCGCAGCCGTACCACCCTCTCCGGATCGAGCACGTCGCGGTTGTATTTGAAGCGCCCGGCGAGCCCGCCCGACTGGGAGAGGAAGAGGGTCAGATCCTGGCGGATCTTGCCGGTGTCGAACGGCAGACGGATCACGTCGAGATCGGACAGGGTCTGCCGGGCCGGCGGCAGCTTGGCGAGCTGGAACATGACGCGGAACGTGGCGAGGCCGCCGCGGTCCCCCTTTTCGAGGAAGCCCTGGCCTTCCATCACCGGCTCGTAGAGGATGTCCGGATGCTCGTGCGCCGAAAGCGTCTCGTCGCGCACCCGCTCCAGGAGGTCGCGGAAGGTGCCGGCTGCGGAGAAACGTGTGCGGAGAGGCAGCCCGGCGAAAAAATTACCGATCAGGTTTTCGATCTCGAAATGGTTGCGATTGGCGAACAGGCAGGTGACGACGATGTCCTCCCGGCCGGTCTCGCCATGAAGCAGCACCTTGAAGGCCGCGAGCAGGGTCATGAACAGGGTGACCCCATGCGCCGCGGAGAACGCATCGAGCTTCTTCTCGAGCTCCTCCGGGACCGTAAAGCTTTCCATCGCCGCCGCCCAGGTCCGGCTGGTGGGACGCGGACCGGCGCAGAGATCGACAGGCAGGGCCCCCCGGAGGTGCTCGCGCCAGAAGGCCACCTCCCGCTCCAGGGCCTCGCCGGAAAGGGTATGCCGCTGCCAGCGCGCAAAATCCTGATACTGCGCCGCGAGCGGCGGCAGGGGCGACGGACGCCCTTCGCGGAAGGCGTTGTAGAGCATCCCCAGCTCGCGGAGCAGGACGGACTGCGACCAGCCGTCGAAGGCGCTGTGGTGGACGGTGAAAAGCAGCACGTGCTCCGTCTCCGCGGTCCGGAAGACGGTCAGCCGGAACAGCGGGCCGCGCGTGAAGTCGAAATGCGACCGTCCGTCCAAGACGCTCCAGCGCTCGATCTCCGCCGTCCGGCCGGAAGGCGAGAGCGGTTCCAGGTCGACGACGGGGAACCGGACGGGGATCGTGGGATGGATGACCTGGACCGGCCGGCCGTCCGCTCCCTCCGCGAAGCTCGTCCGCAGCACCTCGTGGCGGTCGACGACCTCCTCTGTGGCCCGCCGCAGGCTGTCGAAGTCGAGCGGCCCGCGGAAGAGCACCATCACCGGGATCGTGGAGGCCACGGTCCGCGCCTCGAGCTCGCGCCCGGTCCAGAACCGCTCCTGGGCGAAGGAGAGGGGGGGCGGCGCGCTCCGGTCCTGCCGGAAGGAGGCGATCGAGGGGAGCTCCGGGGCGCCCTCCGGCCGGCGGCGGCGCTCCACCTCGGCGGCGAGGGTGGCCACCGTCGGCGCCTCGAAGAGGACCCGCAGCGGCAGCTCGACCGCGAACACCTCGCGCAGGCGCGACACCACCTGGGCCCCGGTCAGCGAGTGCCCTCCGAGCTGGAAGAAGTTTTCGTCCGTTAAGACCTCGCGCCGCCCGAGGACCTCCGACCAGAGCCCGGCAACGATCTCCTCGACCGGGGTGAGCAGGGTCCGCCCGCGGGAGGCCGGGATCTCGACCTCGTAGCCTGCGAGCGCCCGGCGGTCGAGCTTGCCGTTGGCGTTGAGCGGAAGCGCGGGGAGGATCACGAACGCCGACGGCACCATCGCTTCGGGCAGTTCCTGGCGCAGGTGCCGGCGCAGGTCTTCCGGGCCGGGGGCGGCGCCCGGCCGGGGCACGACATAGGCGATCAGGAGCGGATCGCCGGGCCGGACCTCGCGGACCAGGACGGCGCTCTCCCACACCCCGGCGTGGCGCCCCAGGGCCATCCGGATCTCGGCCAGCTCGATGCGCACCCCCCGGACCTTCACCTGCTCGTCGAGCCGGCCGAGGATCTCCAGGGTGCCGTCGAGCCGGTAACGGCCGCCGTCGCCCGTGAAGTAGAGGAGGTCGCCGGCATCGTCGCGGAAGGGGTTGGGCCGGAACCGGCGCCGGGTCTCCTCGGGATGGTTGAGATAGCCGAGGCTGCGGAAGGGGGTCCGCAGCACGATCTCGCCGGCCTCGCCGATCCCGCAGCGCCGGCCGCCGCCCGCCAGGATCAGGGCCTGGGTCTGGGGGAGCGGCGAGCCGACCGGCTGGACGCTCGCCACCGGCCGCTCCGGGACCCGATACCAGCACTTGGCGAGGGTCGTCTCCGTGGGGCCGTAGAGGTTGACGACGCCGGTCCGTGGGAACGCGGCGCGCCAGCGCTCGACGACCTGGTCGAGGAGCGGCTCGCCGGCGAAGAAGGTGAAGCGGAGCGCGTCCGAGCCGAAGCCCGAAGGCGCGGCGCCGAGCCAGGCGCTCGCGAGCGAGGGGACCGTGTGGGCCACGGTGATCTCCCGCTCCGCGAGCCACAGAAGGATCCGGTCCGGGCTCAAGTCGTCCTCGTCCGGAAGGCAGAGCGTGGCGCCGCTCGTCAGGGGCAGGAAGATATCCCGCAGGACCACGTCGAACGAGAGGCCCGTCAACTGGGCGGCCCGGTCGCCGGGCCCGATCCCGAAGGCTTCGCGTTGCCAGACGAGGAAGTGGCTGAGCCCCTTCTGGCGGCCGAGGACCGCCTTCGGCCTGCCGGTCGTCCCGGAGGTGAAGAAGACGTACGCCGGGTCGTCGGGCGCGGGCCGGGGGAATTCCGCGGCCGGCGCTTCGGGCGGCGCTTCATCGGGTACGAGCGGGAGCGGTTTCACCTCCCGGAGCAGCCACGCGTCCTCGGGCCGCTCCTCGCCGACGTAGACCTGGCAGACGGGCTTCGCCTCTTCGACCATGAGGCGCAGCCGTGGGGCCGGGATCTTGCGGTCCAGCATCAGCAGGACCCCGCCCGACAGGAAGACCCCCAGCAGGCTCGCGATCAGCTCCGGGGACCGGGGTCCGCTCACCGCGACCACCTCCCCAGGCCCTCCGCCGGCGGCCAGGATGGCCCGGGCGATCTCCCGCGCCCGGGTCCCCAGTCGGGAGTAGGTCCAGGTCCCCCCGCTCCAGACCAGGGCCTCCCCCTCCGGCAGGTCCCGCTCGCGGTCGAGGAACAGGCTCGCAACCGGAGGGAAGGAAGGCTCCGCGAGCGCCGCGCCGGGATCCGGCAGCAGCGCCGCCGCCGCGGCGGTCACCAGCGGGATCCCGTCCACCGGATCGTCCCGCCGCAGGACGGCCTCGCTGAGCAACAGCTCGAGCTGGGCGAGCAGGTCCGCGATGCGGGCCTCGTCGAACAGGCCGGCGTTGTAGACCAGGTTGATCCCCACGCTCGAATCGGCCTCGGAGAGATAGAAGGTCAGATCCAGCTTCGACGGGATTTCGGCCGGCGTCAGAACCTTGAGGGAGAGCTCCGGCAGGGCGAGCTCGTACCGGGGCAGGTTCAGCATGTTGAACAGGACCTGGAAGAGCGAGCTCCGGGACAGATCGCGATCGAGGCGCAGGCGGGAGAGGACCGCCTCGAACGGCACGTTCTGGTTCGCGTAGGCCTCGAGCGTGATCTCGCGGACCCGCGACACCAGCTCCCGGAAGCTCGGCAGGCCGGACAGATCGGTGCGCAGCACGAGAGTGTTCAGGAAGCAGCCGATCAGACCTTCCGTCTCCATCCGCTGGCGGCCGGCGATCGGGGCGCCCACCGCCACGTCGTGCTCGCCGCTCTGGCGGGAGAGCAGCGCCTGCGTGGCCGCGAGGAGCGTCATGAAGAGCGTCGCGCCCTCCTCGCGGCCGAACCTCTTGAGCCGCTCGGTCAGGTCGGGGGAGAGCACGAGCTGCCGCGCCCCGCCCCGGAAGGTCCGGACCGCCGGGCGCGGCCGGTCGGTCGGCAGCTCGGCGGGAGCGATCTCGCCGCTCAGGCGGGCCTCCCAGTAGGCGAGCTCGGCCTCCCCTGTCTCGGCGAGCTGCTCGCGCTGCCAGGCCGCGAAGCCGGCGTACTGGATCGGCAGCTCCGGCAGCGGCGAAGGACGCCCCTCGACCGCCGCCGCATAGAGGGTTCCCACTTCGCCGACGAGCACCCCGAGCGACCAGCCGTCCGAGATGATGTGGTGGAGGCTCAGCAGGAACCGGTGCCGCTCCAGGCTCAGGCGCACGAGGAGCGCCACGGCGAGCGGCCCTTTCTCCAGATCGAAACCCCTCCCCGACTGCTCCCGCTCCACGCGCTCCGCCTCGGAGAGACCTTCGGGAGCAGGCAGGGCCGAGAGGTCCACCAGCGGCAGGGGGAAGGCGGAAGGCCGCGCGATCCGCTGGCGGGGGGAGCCCGCGACCTCCACGAAGGTGGTGCGGAGGGATTCCTGCCGGCGCGCGACCTCGGTCAGCGCCGCCGCCAGGGCGCGGGGATCGAGAGCGCCTGAAAGCTCCGCCGCGACCGGCATGTTGTAGGTGTCCGAGCCGGGATCGAGCTGCTCCAAAAGCCAGAGCCGCTCTTGAGCGAAGGAGAGCGGCAGGGCGGGCAGGGCCGGCTCCTCCGCGCAGGCCGCAAGCAGGCAGTCCGGGGAGGCGACGGCGGCCTCGAGGATCCGGAGGTAGCGGTCGCAGAGGCGTGCCACCCTCTCGGGATCGAGCACGTCGCGGTTGTACTTGAAGCGCCCGACAAGCCGGCCCGACTGGGAGAGGAAGAGGGTCAGGTCCTGGCGGATCCTGCCGGTGTCGAAGGGGAGGCGGGTCACCTCGACGCCCGACAGCTTCTGCACGGCGGGCGGCAGCTTGGCGAGCTGGAACATGACGCGGAACGTCGCGAGCCCGCCGCGGTCCCCCTTTTCGAGGAAGCCCTGACCTTCCATCACCGGCTCGTAGAGGATGTCCGGATGCTCGTGCGCCGAAAGCGCCACGTCGCGCACCCGCTCCAGGAGATCGCGGAAGGTGCGGGCGCCCGAGAGCCGCGTGCGCAAGGGCAGCCCGGCGAAGAAGTTGCCGATCAGGTTTTCCGTCTCGACCTGGTTGCGGTTGGCGAACAGGCACGTGACGACGACGTCTTTCTTCCCCGTCTCGAGATGGAGCAGCGCCTTGAAGGCCGCGAGCAGCGTCATGAACAGGGTCACGCCGTGCTCCGCGGCGAACGCGTCGAGCCTCTTTTCGAGCACCTCCGGAACCGTGAACGTCTCGAAGCCGGCCTCGAAGGTCGGGCGGGCGGGCCGCGGCCTCACGGCGAGATCGAGGGGCACGGCCCCCTGGAGATGCTCCCGCCAGAAGGCCACCTCCCGGTCGAGGGCCTCCCCGGCGAGGGTCTGCCGCTGCCAGCGGGAGAAGTCCTGGTACTGGGCGGCGAGCGGGTAGAGGGGCGAGGGCCGGCCCTCGCGGAACGCGTTGTAGAGGGCCGACAATTCGCCGAGCAGGACGGAGGTCGACCAGCCGTCGAAGGCGACGTGGTGGATGGTGAAGAGCACCAGGCTCTCCCGCTCCGACAGCCGGAAGACGGTCGTCCGGAAGAGCGGCCCGCGCTCGTAGTCGAAGGCCGTCCGGCCGTCCAGGGTCGAGAGGCGCCAGACCTCCGCGCGCTGCTCGCGAGGAGCGATCCCCGCGAGGTCGGCCACGGGAAAACGGACGTCGACCGCGGGATGGACGATCTGGACCGGCCCTTCGGGGCCGTCCTGGAAGCTCGTCCTCAGCACCTCGTGGCGATCGACGATCTCCTGCATGGCCCGGTGCAGGATCGAGAGGTCGAGATGGCCTTCGAAAGCCACCAGGATCGGGATCGTGGACGCCACGGTGCGGGCTTCGAGGTGCCGCCCCGTCCAGAAGCGCTCCTGCGCAAAGGAGAGGGGCGCCGGCGCGCTCCGCTCCTCCCGGAAGGAGGCGATCGACGGCCGTTCCGGAGCCCCGCCGCTCCGGCGGCGGCGTTCGATCTCCGCGGCCAGGCCGGCCACCGTCGGCGCTTCGAAGAGGGTCCGCAGGGGCAGGTCGACCCGGAACGCCTGGCAGAGGCGCGAGATCACCTGGGCCCCGGTCAGCGAATGCCCGCCGAGCCGGAAGAAGTTGTCGTCCGGGCCGGCCTCCGGGAGCCCCAGGACCTCGGCGCAGATCCCGGCGACGATCTCCTCGACGGGGGTGCGGGGGGCGCGCGGAGCGCCGTCCGCATCCGGCCTCTCGACCTCGAGGCTCGCCAGGGCGCGGCGGTCCACCTTGCCGTTCGGCGTGAGCGGCAGGGCGGGGAGGAGGACGAAGGCCGCGGGCACCATGTAGCTCGGCAGCCGCTGCCAGAGATGATCGTGGAGCTCCGCCGTGCCGGCCGCTCCCGGCGCCTCGGGCACGGCATACGCCACCAGCCCGCGTCCGCCCGGCAGATCCTCGCGCAGCAGCACCACCGCCTCCCGCACCGCCTCGTGGCTCGCGAGGAGCGCCTCGATCTCCCCCAGCTCGATGCGGAATCCCCGCACCTTGACCTGGAAGTCCGAACGGCCGGCGAAGGACACCTCTCCGTTCGGGAGATAGCGCCCCAGATCGCCCGTGCGGTAGATCCGGTCCCCCGCCTCCCCGGTGAACGGATTGAGCTGGAAGCGCTCGGCCGTCAGCTCCGGGTTGCCGAGGTAGCCGCGGGCCAGATGCGGGCTGCGCATGGCGATTTCGCCGATCTCGCCGACCCCGGCGAGCCTCCCCGCGGGGCTCACCACCAGGAGCTGCGCGTCTTCCAGGCCGCGCCCCAGGGGCAACACCTGCCTGGCCTGCTCCGGGGCGGCCTCGGCCTCCTCCGGCGTCACCCGGTGGAACGACAGCGCGCGCTGGGTCTCCGTCGAGCCGTAGAGGTTGATGCAGGTCACCCCGGGAGCCATCGCGCGGAGCCGGGCCACGTCCCGGCGCGTCAGCGCCTCGCCGACCAGGGTCACGCGGCGCAGGCTGGGGACCACGACCGGCTCGCCGCCCGGCGGCCGCTCGGTCAAGAGCTGGCCGAGAGCGGGAGTCAGGTGCGCCACCGTGACGCGCTCGCGGTTCATCCACTCCGCCAGCCGTCCGGCGACCCCGATGTCCGCCGGGTCCGGGACGACGATCGCCGCTCCCAGGTAGAGCGGGGTGAAGAGGTCCCGCTGGAGGGGATCGTGGGCCAGCCCGGAGAGCAGGGAGAAGCGGTCTTCCGGACCGAGCTCGAATTCCCGGCAGTAGACCGGCAGGAAGTGCGAGAGCGACCCGTGGAGCCCGAGGATGCCTTTGGGCCCGCCGGTCGAGCCCGAAGTGAAGCCGATGCAGGCCGGATCCTCGGGGCCCACGGTCACCCGTGGCGCGCCTCCGGAAAAGCCCGCGAGGCTCGCGAGGGAGGCGCGGCCGCCCGCGGGCAGCGAGAGGCAGGGGCAGCCCTCCTCGTCGAGCCAGGACCGGACCGCGTCGGGGACCGGGCCCGCCGCCTCGAGGGCGACCCACGCGCGGGGTCTCGCCAGACGCAGCATCTCGATCAGCCGCGGAGCCGGGTAGGCGGGGTCCAGAATCGTAAAGACCGCCCCGGCCGTGAGCACCCCCAGGACCGCCTGCACGAGCGGCGCGCTGCGGTGGGCCAGGACCGCGACCGGATCGCCCGGACCCACCCCGTGGGCCGCGAGCCAGCCCTCGAGACCGCGGCTTCCCGCGAGGAGGTCGCCGTAGCTCCAGACCACGCCGCCGTCGACCCCGCCGATCACCGCGGGGCGGTCCGGAGCGCGCCCGGCCTGCGCGGCGAAGAGCTCGTGGACCCCGCCGATCCAGCCCGCATCGAGGGGTGCCGTGGGGTCGGGCAGCAGCGCGCGCGCCGCATCGGTCACCAGCGTCAGAGCGTCCACCGGCTCCTCGGGCCGCTCCACCGCCTGCGCCAGCAGCAGCTCGAGCTGGGCGAGCAGGTCGGCCATGCGCGCCTCGTCGAACAGGCCGGCGTTGTAGACCAGGTTGACGAGGACCCGCGAGTCGGACTCGACGAGATAGAAGGTCATGTCGAATTTCGACGGGACCTCGGCCGGCGCCAGCACCCGCAGATCCAGCCCGGGCAGGGAGAGATCCTGCTCCGGCAGGTTCAGCATGTTGAACAGGACCTGGAACAGGGGGGGCCGCGAAAGGTCGCGGTCCAGGCGCAGCCGGGCGAGGACCGCCTCGAAAGGCACGTCCTGGTGCGAGTAGGCCTCCAGGGTCGTGGCGCGCACGCGCGCCACGAGCTCGCGGAAGCCCGGCCTGCCCGAGAGGTCGGTGCGGAGCGCGAGGGTGTTGAGGAAGAAGCCGATCAGCCCCTCGGTCTCGGCCCACCGGCGGCCGGCGACCGGAGCGCCGACCGTCAGGTCGGTTTCGCCGCTGTGGCGGGAGAGCACGGCCTTCGCGGCGGCCAGGAGCGTCATGAAGAGCGTCACGCCCTCTCCGCGGCCGAGGCTCTTGAGCCGCGCGGTCAAGTCCGGGGACAGCGCGAGCTGCCGCCGCCCGCCGCGGAAGGTCCGGATCGCCGGCCGCGGCCGGTCGGTGGGCAACTCGGCGGCGGCGGCCTCCCCGCCCAGGCGGCCCTCCCAGTAGGCGAGGTCCGCGGCCTGCCAGGTGGCGAGCTGCCCGCGCTGCCAGACCGCGAAGTCCGGGTACTGGATCGGAAGCTCCGGCAACGGCGAGGGCCGCCCGTCCAGGAAGGGGGCGTACAACGCCCCGAGCTCGCGGACCAGCACGCCGATCGACCAGCCGTCCGAGATGATGTGGTGGAGGTTGAACAGGAGGCGATGGCGCTCCGCCCCGAGGCGGACGAGGAGCGCGCGCAACAGCGGCCCGCGCTCCAGGTCGAACACCGTCTCCGCGTGCTCCCGCTCCAGGCGCTCCGTTTCGAGCCCCGCGGCGCTCGCCGGCAGCTCCGAGAGATCGGCGAGCGGCAGGGGGAAGGCGGCGGGCGGCGGCGCGATCCGCTGCGCGGGAGCCCCGGAAACCATACCGAACGTGGTGCGGAGGGATTGGTGCCGGCGCACCACCTCGGTCAGCGCCGCGGACAGGGCGCCCAGGCCCAGGAAGCCCGAGAGCTCGACCTGCACCGGCATGTCGTAGGCCGCCGAGCCGGGCTCGAGCTGCTGCAGGAACCAGAGCCGCTCCTGGCCGAACGAGAGGGGCACCGCGCCGGCCTTTTCCGCCCGGACCGGCACCTGTCCCCCCGGCGCGCGGCTCGCCGCGGACCGGGCCACGATCTCGGCGGCCAGGCCGGCGACCGTGGGCTTCTCGAACACCGCCCGCACCGGCAGCTCCACACCGAAGACGGTGCGCACCCGGGAGACCACCCGGGTCGCCAGCAGCGAGTGCCCGCCGAGGGCGAAGAAATCGTCCCCGGCCCCCACCCGCTCCATCCCGAGCATCTCGGCAAAGAGGCTGGCCACCAGCTCTTCGGCGGGCGTGCGCGGGGCCTCGCTCTCGCCCGCCGCGCCGGCCACCCGCTCCAGGCGCAGGGCGGCGAGCGCCTTCCGGTCCACCTTGCCGTGGGTGGTCAGCGGCAGCGCGGGCAGAAACGCATAGGCCGCCGGCACCATGAAGTCGGGCAGGCGCTCCTTGAGGAAGCTGCGCAGCTCCGAAGGCGCCGGAGGCTCGCCCTCGCCCGCCACGTAGGCGGCGAGGCGCTGCCCGCCCGTGGGCTCCCGCTCTGCCAGCACCACCGCGTTGCGCACCCAGGGGTGGAGCGCCAGGGCCGCCTCGATCTCTCCGGGCTCGATCCGGAAGCCGCGCACCTTGACCTGCGCGTCGATCCGGCCCAGGAACTCGAGGAGCCCCGACGGCCGCCAGCGGACCAGATCGCCCGTCCGGTACAGGCGCCCCCCCCTCTCGCGGCCGAACGGGTCGGGCACGAAGCGCTCCGCCGTCTGGGCCGGACGCCCCAGGTAGCCGCGCGCCAGGCCGTCCCCCCCGGTATAGAGCTCGCCGGGAGCTCCGACCGGCACCGGCGCCAGATGCCGATCCAGCACGTACACCCAGGTGTTGGGGATCGGACGGCCAAGCGGCACCGAGGACTCCAGGTCCTCGAGCCCCACCACGTGACAGGTGGTGAGGGTCGAGTTCTCCGTCGGACCGTAGCCGTTGGTCAGGCGCAGCCCCGGGAGCTCCGCCAGGGCCCGCCGGACGTGCGGCACCGACATCACGTCGCCGCCCGCCTGGAGCTGGCGCACCCCCGCGAGGTCCTGCGGGTTCTCCTCCACCATCTGGTGGAACATGCCCGGGCTCAGCCACTGGGCCGTGACGCCGTGCGACCGGAACAGCTCTCCCAGCTCGGCCGGCGAGAGCACTCCCGGCGGCGGGACCACCAGGCGGCTGCCATGGAGCAGCGCCCCCCAGATCTCCAGATTGGAGGCGTCGAAGGCGTAGGACCCGACCTCCAGGAAGACCTCGTCCGGGCCGAAGCGGAAGTAGTCGACCCCGCACACCAGGCGCACCACGCCCCGGTGCGTCACCGCGACCCCCTTGGGCTCCCCCGTCGAGCCCGAGGTGTACATCACGTAGGCGAGCCCCAGCGGAGAGACCTCCGGAGCCTCGTCCTCCGGGCCGTCCTCCTCCCCGGGCTCTTCGCGGTCGAGGAGCAGCACGGGGATGCCGGCCTCGGGCAGCACCGCGAGCGAGCGCTCCTCGGTCACCAGCACCGAGGCCGCGCTGTCGCAGAGCAGGAAGGCCAGACGCTCGCGCGGATAGTCGGGATCGAGCGGCACGTAGACGCCGCCGGCCTCGAGCACCGCGAGCATGACCACCACCCGGGCCGGAGACCGGTCCAGGCAGAGCGCCACCCGGGATTCGGGCCCGACGCCTAGGGCCCGCAGGCGGCGGGACCACCGCCGGGCCCGGCGCGCGAGCTCCCCATAGGTGAGGGACTCGCCGTCGACGCCGGCCACCGCCACGGCGTCCGGCCGGAGCGCCGCCTGCGCGGCAAACAGGGCGTGTAAAGTGGACTCCCGCGGGTAGGGCGACGCCTCCCCGCTCCACTCGGCGAGGAGCTGGTGCTCCTCGGCCGGCGAGAGCAGCGAAATGGCGGAGACGCGCCGCCCCGGATCCTCCGCCATCCCGTCCAGCAGGCGCGCGAAGTGGCCGGACAGGCGCTCGATGGTCGCGATCTCGAACAGGTCCAGGCTGAGCTCGAAGGCCCCTTCCAGCCCCTGCTCCGTCTCCCCCAGCGTACAGGTCAGGTCCAGCTTCGCGGTTCCCATGGGCACGCCGGAGGGCGCGAGCGCCAGCCCGGGCAGCTCCAGGGCTTCGAACGGAGCGTTCTGCAACGCGAACAGCACCTGCACCAGCGGCGGCCGGGAGAGATCCCGCTCGGGCGCCAGCTCCTCGACCAGGCGCTCGAAGGGCACCTCCTGGTGGGCATAGGCGGAGAGCGTCGTCTCCCGCACCCGGCCCAGGAGCTGGACGAAATCCGGGTCTCCCGAGAGGTCCGCCCGCAGCACCAGGGTGTTGACGAACAGGCCGATCAGAGGCTCCGTCTCGATCCGGGTGCGCCCCGCGATCGGCGCTCCCACCGCCAGATCGTCCTGGCCGGCATGGCGGTAGAGAAGCGCCGCAAAGCCGGCGAGCAGGGTCATGAAGAGCGTCCCCCCGTGCCGCTGGGAGAGGGCCGAGAGGCGGGCGTGGGCCTCCCGTCCGATCGCGAAGTCGTGGACCGCTCCGCGCACGCTGCGGGCGGCCGGCCGCGGGTGGTCCGCCGGCAGATCGAGCACGGCCGGCATCCCGGCGAGCTGCTCGCGCCACCAGGCGAGCTCCGATTGCAGGTGCTCGCTCGACAGGTGCCGGCGCTGCCAGGCGGCGAAGTCCGCGTACTGGATCGCGAGCTCCGGCAGCGGGCTCGGGCGCCCCGCGGCGAAGGCCACGTACAGGATCCCGAGCTCCCGCACCATGACTCCCAGGGACCAGCCGTCGCTCACGATGTGGTGCATCGTGAGGAGGAGCACGTGCCGCCCGGCTTCCAGCCGGAGCAGCGCCACCCGCAGCAGCGGGCCGTGGACGAGGTCGAACGGCCGCCGCGCCTCGGCAGCGGCCAGCCGCCCCTCCTCCTCTTCCCGCTCCCGCTCGGGCAGCCCCCGGAGGTCGATCAGCGGCAGGGTGAATGGGGCGGGCTTCGCCACCCTCTGGACCGGCTCCCCCGAGACCTCCGGGAACGTGGTCCGCAGCGCCTCGTGCCGCCGCACGACCTCGCCGATCGCCGCCGCCAGCACGTCCGCGTGGAGCCGGCCCGTGAGCGCGATCGCCGCCGGGATGTTGTAGGCCGGGCTTCCCGGCTCCAACCGGTCCAGGAACCAGAGCCGCTGCTGGGCAAAGGACAGGACCGGCGATTCCCCGGCCGGGACCCGCACGAGGCCCGGCACCCCGGCCCGCTCCCCGCCTCCGCCCGCCTCCTCGATCCAGGCGGCCAGGCCGGCCAGCTTCGGCCGCTCGAAGAGCGTGCGCAGCGCGAGCTCCACCCCCAGGGACTCGCGCACCCGGGACACCATCTGCGTCGCGAGCAGCGAGTGCCCGCCCAGGTCGAAGAAGCTGTCCTCCCGGCCCACCTGGGGCACGCCGAGCACGGCCGACCAGATCCCGGCGAGCGCCTTCTCGACCGGCGTCTCCGGCGCCACGAGCTCGGCGGCGGTGCTCCACTGCGGCGCGGGCAGGGCCTGGCGGTCGAGCTTGCCGTTGGGCGTGACCGGCAGCTCGGGGAGGAGCACGAACGCACCGGGGATCATGTACTCGGGGAGCGTCCGGCGCAGGGCTTCGCGCAGGTCCGCCGGAGCCGGCGACGGCTCCGCGGACGGCACCACGTAGGCCACCAGGCGACGGTCCCCGGGCTCGTCCTCCCGCACCAGCACCACGGCCTCGCGCACGCCCGGGTGGCGGGCCAGCGCCACCTCGATCTCCCCGAGCTCGATGCGGTAGCCCCGCACCTTGACCTGCTGGTCCAGCCGCCCCAGGAACTCGAGGTTGCCGTCGGCGCGATACCGGGCCCGGTCGCCGGTGCGGTAGAGCCGGGCTCCCGGCGTCCCGGAGAAGGGATCGGGCAGGAAGGCCTTCGCGGTCAGCTCCGGCCGCCGGTAGCCGGCACAGAGGCAGTCGCC
>DATHUD010000342.1:0-9089 GCA_035462575.1 Thermoanaerobaculia bacterium
AAGGGCGTCGAGCGCGCCCCCCGCCCGTCGAAGATGGCCGGGTCCGGCCATGCGACGGTGCGGCGGCTGGATGACGTGCTGACCCGGCTGGAGACGCTGGTGGCGGAGCAGGGGAAGGGGGCGTAGGGCCCGCCCGGGGGCTTTTCTGTCCCCCTCCCCCCCAATCCACGCACTTACTCCTCGTAATCTTTGCAGGTTCTGTTTTATTTTTCTCTCTGGAGGGGAGCATGAAGAAGCTGTGGATTGCCGCGCTCGTCGCGGCCGTAGAGACCGGTGCGGCCCTGGCCGCAACTCCCAAGATCAAACCGATTTTCGACGTCCGGCTGCGCTGGGAGGGGTTGGACACCCCGGCCCGGACAACGGTCCCGGATCGTTCCTACAACCTGAATCTCGCCCGCGGGCGCGTGGGGCTCGACGCGGTTTGGACGCACTGGACGCTTCACGGCCTGGTCCAGGGCGCGGCGGCGTGGGACCTGCCCGGGAACCCGGCGTTCGGGGCCGGGGCCAATTACATTTCCGCCAATGACGGGGATACGGACCCGTCCCAGATCGGGCTGGCCGAGCTTTCCGCCACGTACACGAACGGCGGGTTCAAGGCCGTCCTCGGGCGCCAGCCGTATGTGGATGGCAACGAGGTCGCGACCGGCGTCGCCCATCTCGATGCGATCAAGAGGCGGATTCTTTCGGACCGCCTGGTGGGCGTGTTCGACTGGCCGAACGTGGGCCGGCGCTTCGACGGTGCCGCCGCGAGCTACGGCCACGGCGGCGCCCACCTCGCGGGCTTTGCCCTCCGCCCCCTAGACGGCGCCTTCGACTTCGAGGACGCCTTCGAGGAGATCGAGGACATCACGGTCTACGGGGCGACGCTGACGGGCAAGCACGGCGCCTGGATTCCGGGCTCGGAGGTGCGGGTGTTCGCGGTGCAGTACGAGGACAGCCGCGGGATCGCCCGGCGGCAGGCCGGCGGCGATCTTTCGATCACCACGGCCGGAGCATCGCTCCTCTACGGCAACGACAACGGCCACGCGCTCGTCTGGGCCGCCCTGCAGAGCGGGGAGTGGGGCGCGTCGGACCAGGAGGCCTGGGCCTACATCGTGAACGTGGGGAGGAATTTCAAAGGCCTTCCCGGCAAGCCCATGATCCACCTGGGGCTCGAGCAGTCCTCGGGCGACGACGGCCCGGGCGGCGATCATGAAACCTTTTTCAACGTCCTGCCGACCAATCACAAATTCTACGGCATCATGGATTACGTCGACTGGCCGAACCTGCGAGATTTTTACATCGAGTCGTTCCTCTCGATCGGCGCCAAGATCAGGGTGCGCGTCGCCCTCCACGACTTCTCGCTCACCGAAACGACCGACGCCTGGTACGGCGGCTCGGGAGCCTTCGAGGAGGAGAGCTTCGGATACGCCACCCGCCTCCCCGCCGCCGGCCGCTATCCCGCGAAAGACCTGGGGCGCGAGCTGGACCTGGAGGTCACCTACGCCCTGCCGCAGGGCTTCCAGCTCGGCGTGGGCGGAGGGTACTTCGACGGCGGCGACGCGGCGAAGGCGTTCGTGCCGGTCGAGTCGGACGGGACCTGGACGTACGTCGAGCTGACCTGGAAGAGGTGATTCCCTACCCCCCCAACCTCTTCCCCATGGCGTCTGCCGCGTAGAGCACCAGCGAGCATCCCACGGGGAACAAAACCTCGTTGATCCCCTTGGCCGCCAGGTCCACGAGGGGCGGCGGGGTGGCCGCGTTGCGCAGAACGAGCGCGATGATCGCCGTGCCGAAGGTGAGGCCGATGGCGGCGCCCGTGCCCACGTGCGCTCCCAGGCTCGTTCCGCCACGGCGGGTGAGCCAGCCCAGGGCGGCTCCCAGCACGCCGTACTCGATCCCCTTGACGATCGCGATGAGGAAGGGGAAGGCGCCCCCCGCGGCGGCCACTCCGAGGGCCTGACCGACCCCCTTGTGAACGGCCCGGGCGATGCTGAAGCCCAGAGGAGCGGAGATGAGGCCCAGGAGACCCATCACCCCCGCCCGCGCCTTGCTCGCCGTGGTTCCGAAGGCAAGCCCCACGCAGACGATGAACGACCAGGAGATCTTCTGGAACAGGTCGGAGATGAACGGCCTGGGGGAGCTCCCGGCCGTGCCCGCGAACGCAGCGAGGACCAGGAGCAGGATTTCCAGCAGGATGCCGAGACCGATGGAAAGCCAGGCCACGCGCAGCACCTTGCGCCATAGCTCGCTCCCGCCGGCGACCGGGGCCGGGGGGGCCTGAGGGACGACAATGACCTGGGTGGGTTCCTCCATGGGGCGGGATTGTACTCTCGCGGATCTCCGGCTCCACGGGCCTCCGGAATGAGACCGGAGCGATCCCACCCTTTTCGTATTTCAGGGAAGGTGGCACTCTCATTGCAAAAGCTCTCCGTCGAGGCGGAATCGTTTCGCCGGCAGTTCGAACACAAAGAGGAGAGAGGATATGAAACGGCAAATCGTGACCTTCTTGATGGTCCTCGCTCTCGCCACCGGAACCGCTCTGTGGGCCCAGTCCACCGGGACCACGCAGTCGCTCCCTCCAAGCCAGCAGGTGGATCAGTCCGGCCAGCCTGAGACGGGCACGGGTCCTGACGTGGACGTCGACGCCGGCCGCAACGCCGAGGACGGCCTGGTCGACGTCGAAGTGAAGCGCAACACGGATTCGGACACGGCCGCCCAGGGCAACGATCCCAACCCGCAGACCAACCTGGACAATGATCCGGATAACGACAACGACCAGAACACGACCGGCACCTACGGTGGCACCGCCACCGGGACCGACGTGGACATGGACAACGACAACCTGCCGGAGACCGCGGGCAACGGTCCGCTCTTCGCTCTCCTCGGCCTGATGTCGCTCGCGGGTGCCTTCCTTCTGCGGACCATCCGCTGATCGCAGGCAATCCCTCGGGGCTCTGAGGCCCACGCCGGTCGAAACCGGGCGTGGGCCTTTTTGCTTTCCGGGGGCTCTACGGAGTCTCCAGGCTGAACGTCCGCGTGAGGAAGACCGCCATCTCGGCGCGGCTCAGGACGCTTCCGGGGCAGTAGGTGCCCGCGGTGCAGCCGTTGGTGATCCCTTCGGCCGCGAGCTGCTCGATCCAGGCGGCGGCCCAGTGATTCGCGGGCACGTCGGTGAAACGGGTGCCGGTCACGGGCGGCGGGTTGTAATTCCCGCCATGCCGGGCGCGCAGCAGGAAGACCGCCATCTCCGCCCGGGTGAGCTGCGTGGCGGGGCAGAACTGAGTGAGCGTGCAGCCCTGGGTGACGCCGTCGCGGGCGATCTGCTCGATCCAGGCTCCGGCCCAGTGCCCGGCGGGGATGTCGGTGAAGCGGGTGCCGGTCGCCGGGACAGGGATGAAATCCGCGCCGTGGAGGGCGCGGCCCAGGAAAATCGCCATCTCGGCCCGGGTCACCGGCCGTTCCGGGCAGAAGTCCTCGCCCGTGCCGCAGCCGCTCGTGATGCCCGCCTGGGCGAGGGCCTCGATCTGCGGCCAGGCCCAGTGGCTCGCGGGCACGTCCCCGAAGGTGGCGGCGAGAGAGGCGCGGGGCGCGGCCCACAGCTCGAAGCCGGTCTCGTTGTCGTTGGCCGCGAAGTAGACGTTCGGCCCCGACGCGGTGAAGGAGAGGGGGCTCGAGGAGAGGGGGCCCGGCGCGATGTCCTGCACCTCGAAAGTCCCGGCCGCCCGGCCGTTGCTCCTCCAGGGCTCCCGGCCGTGGGCGCCGTCCGTGGCGGAGAAGAGGAGGAGATGGCCGGAGGCCCGGAGCTCCTGGGGAAGAGAGGAGTCGGGGCCGGGGAAGACGTCCTCCACCAGCCGCGTGCCGTCCGGGGTGCCGTCGCTCACCCAGAGCTCTTCACCGTGGGTGCCGTCGTCGAAGGTGAAATAGACACGTCTGCCGACCGCCGTCAGGTTGCGCAGGCGGGGCCTGGGGCCGGGAAGGGCCTTGACGAGGACTGTGCCCGGGGCGGTGCCGTCGCTTTTCCACAACTCGGAGGGTTGGCCGGGCGCGCTCCCCCCGTCGAAGAACAGGGTGGAGCCGGCCGCTACGAACCGCGGCCCCGGAACGTCGAAATAGGGGTCGCCCAGGGAGTTGCCGGAGGGATTGACGTCCTTGACCAGGGAGGTCCCGTCCGCCGTCCCATCGGTCTTCCAGAGCTCGCGCCCCGCGCCCAGGGTCTTGGCCGAGAAGTAGAGGTTCCCTCCCAGGACCGTGAAGAACCCGGGCCGCGAGGCGTTGAACGCCTGGGGCTCGATGTCCTCGAGCTCGAACGTGCCGGCGTTGGTGCCGTCGCTCACCCAGAGCTCCTCGTCCTGGCTCTGGCCTTCCGACAGGAAGAAGACGCGATCCCCGAGCGCCGCCAGGTAATGAACGTCGAGCCCGACCTCGGTCGTCCCGTCCTGGACTTTCACGGTGCCGGCCGGGGTGCCGTCGCTCGTCCAGAGCACGTCGGCGACCGGGCTCGTCCCCTGCCCGGCGAAGAAGAGCTTGCCGCCGGCCGCGGTCAGGTCCCGTGGCGGGAGCGGCGAGCCGCCCACGCTGGTGGTCAGGATCTCGTAGAGGGGGACGGTCCCGGCGGCGGTGCCGTCGGTCGTCCACAAGGACTCGACGAAAGGCCGCGCCAGGATCCAGTTCCGGGTGGCCCGGAAGAACACTTGATCGCCCGCGCGCGTGAACTCGTGCGGCAGGGACGGCGCGTCGCCTCCCGCGAGCTCGCGGATCACGAACGTTCCGGCCTCGGTGCCGTCGCTCCTCGCGAGCTCGGCTCCGGTCGCGCCGTCCCCGCCGGGGAAGAGAAGGACACCGGAGAGATCGAACATCGGGGACGGGCCCGCGAGCGAGCCCGTGGGGAGGACGTGGAACGCCGAGGCCTGGCGATCGGTCTCGAGCCGCTCCGTGCTCCCCGGAGCTCCGTCGCTCGTCCACATCTCGAGCCTCGTGAAGTCGCGATAGGCCCGGAAGAAAAAGCGGCCGCCGGACACCGCGCGGCGGTCTTCGACCGAGGGTTCGCTCGTCGGGAAGGAGCCCGGAGAGCCGGGAAAGAGGTCGTCGAGCAGGACGGTCCCGGCCTCGGTGCCGTCGCTCACCCAGGGCTCCCGGCCGTGGACGCCGTCCTGGGCGAAGAAGATCAGCTTCCCTCCCACGTCGGCCAGGAACGCGAAGTCGTAGGGCAGGGACACGGACGACCCGCTCCCGGGCCAGACGTCCTTGACCAGGGCCGTGCCCGCCCCGGTGCCGTCGGTCTTCCACAGCTCGTTGCCATGGACACCGTCGTCGTAGAAGAAGTAGACGAGCCCGCCGGCCGCGGTCGGGGGCTGGAAGGTGCTGTTGATCCCGAGCGCGGTCACCTGCACGGTGCCGTCCCCGGTGCCATCGGTCTTCCAGATCTGCTTGCCATCGTCCGGACCGGAGGCCGTGAAGAACACCTCGCTGCCGCGGATGGTGAAGGCGTCGGGGAATGATCCGCCGCCTCCGGGAGCGATGTCCTTGACGAGGACCGTGCCCGCCTCCGTGCCGTCGCTCGCCCAGAGCTCGTCGCCTTCCTCGTACGTCGTGGCGAAGAAGTAGACCCGGCCGTTCAGAAGGGCCGCGTGGCGAATCCGGGACGATTGCTGCCAGAAGGGCCGGTTCGAGCTCACCGGGCCCGGATAGATGTCCTTGAGCAGAACGGTTCCCGTCACGGTGCCGTCTGTCGTCCAGAGCTCACGGCCGTACTGGGCATCGGTGGCCGGCTCGTGAGCCCAGAAGAGCACGGAATTGCCCAGAGAGGGGAGGAAGATCAGGGGATCGTTGTCGTTGATCACCCCGAAGGTCTTCAAGAGGAACGTTCCAGCCAGAGTGCCGTCGCTGCGCCAGAGGTGGTGATCGAAGACGTCCTTCAAGTCGAAGATCGCGACGTTGCCGGCGTTCGTCACGGCCACGATCTCCGGTCCCCAGAAGGAATCTTCTGCAAGATCGGTGAGCCGGACGGTCCCGGCCTCCGTGCCGTCGCTCTTCCACAGCTCGTGGCCGTGGACGCCGTCGCTCGCGGTGAAGAAGAGGTTGTTCCCCACGGCAGTCAGGTGCTTGGGCCGCGACGAGCAGGCGCCGGGGCAGATGTCCCTGACGAGTTGGCTGCCGGCCTCGGTGCCATCGGACTTCCACAGCTCGATGCCATGAATCCCGTCTCCCACACTGAAGAAGGCGGTGCCCGAGACGTCCACGGCCTCCTGCACCGCCGAGCCTTCGGTCCAGTAATAACGGGCGGGGATTCTCAACTGGCTGCCGCCCTGGGGAGCGGTGGTGTTCAGGTCCTTCACCCGGAAGGCCGGCTGGGCGCAGAGCGCCGCCGGCAGGGAAAGGACGACAAGGACAGAAAGGACTCGGGAGCGTGCTGCGGGGATGATTCCATGGCGAGCCATCGGGGAGCGCTCCTGTCTGAGGGGCCCGGGACGGGTCCGTCGTCGTTGAAAGGGGTGAAGCTGGAGTTATTTTCTCAGATCGAGCGGGCGGGGTCTACAGCAAAGCGGAGATGGGGGAGGTCTCAAGCTCAGCAAAATCGTCATTGCCCCGGAAGGGAGGGGGTGAGGACTCTCTGCGATATGCTCCCCCCTCAACCACTCCCAGGAGGCCTCTCATGCGCCGCGCCCTCGCTTCCGCCGCTCTGGCCCTTTTCCTCTCGGCCTCGCTCCACGCCGAGCTCCCCGTGGTCTGGGACAGCCCCCGGGCGAGCGTCGTCCAGGACATCGGAATCAGCACGATCCAGGTCGACTACTACCGGCCCGCGGTCAAGGGGCGGACGATCTGGGGCGGGCTCGTGCCTTACGGAGAGGTATGGCGGCTGGGGGCGAACGAGGCGACCCGGTTGACGGTGAGCGATCCGGTGAAGGTGGCGGGGGAGGATGTTCCCGCGGGCACGTACGGGCTTTTCGCCATCCCGGGAGCGGAGACGTGGACGATGATCCTCAGCAAGCGGCCGAAGCAGTGGGGGGCGTATTTCTACAAGCCCGAGGAGGATCTCCTGCGCTTCGAGGCGAAGCCGGAGCTTGGGCCCTTCACGGAGTGGATGACCGTCTCCCTACTCCCCGCCGGGCGCGACCAGGTGACGGTCGAGATCGCGTGGGAGAAGCTCCGCGTCTCCTTTCCCGTGGCGGTCGACGTGGACCGCATCGTGTGGGCCCGCTACGAGGCCGCGCTGGCCGATCCCAAGGCGACCGCGGACGACTACCTGACGGCGGCGCGCTACGCCCAGAAGCGGGAGCGCTGGGACGACGCCCTGGTGTGGATCGACAAGTCGCTCGCCCTGGAAGAGGGCTTCTGGGGCCACGAAACCAAGGCGCAGCTCCTCTACCGCCAGGGGAAGACGGCCGAGGCGGTCTCCCACATGGAGAAGGCCCTGGCCCTTTCCCGGGGGAAGACGCCTCAGGGCTACCAGGAGGGCCTCGAAAAGGTGCTCGCGGAGTGGAAGGCGAAGCGGGGATAGGCGACCGCCGCCGCATTGCGGCTAAATCGTGCCGCAGTAGTGCTACTCCCCTAGATTCAGGGGGCTTGCGCGCCCTTTGCATGTAGAAAATGTGTTGTCATTGGGCCTGTGGGGCTGGTATGATTGTCGCAGTGCGGCAAAGCCGGCGCGGGCCGGACGCAATCAAGGGCCCAATAAAGGGGATAGACAATATGGCTACCAAGGACCTTCAGAACATCAGCGAGCTGGAATCGCGGAAGGTGGCGGAAGCCTCCCGCGAGGAGGAATGGAAGCAGCCGAGCTTCATGAGAGAGCTGTTCCTCGGCAATTTCCGCCTGGATCTGATCCACCCGTTCCCGCTTCCGGAGGATGAGCGGCCGGAGTTTGCCGCCTTCTACCGCGCGATGAAGGAGTTCTTGCGCGATCAGGTCGACTCCGTGGAGATCGACGCGACGGGCGAGTACCCCGACCACGTGGTGGACGGCCTCCGCAAGCTGGGTGCCTTCGGGATGAAGATTCCCAAGAAGTACGGCGGCCTGGGCTTCACCAACACCGAGTATCAGAAGATCATGATGATGCTGGGCTCGGTGGACGGGAACCTCTCGGCCCTGCTCTCCGCCCACCAGTCGATCGGCGTGCCGCAGCCGCTCAAGCTGTTCGGCAGCGACGTCCTGAAGCAGAAGTACCTGCCGCGCTGCGCCGCGGGCGAGATCTCGGCCTTCGCGCTGACCGAGGCGCAGGTGGGCTCGGACCCGGCGCGGCTCGAGACGAGCGCCGAAAAGACGCCCGAGGGCGACTACATCCTGAACGGCGAGAAGCTGTGGTGCACCAACGGCACCATCGCGAAGCTCCTCGTGGTCATGGCGCGCGATCCCAAGTCGAAGAAGATCAGCGCCTTCGTGGTCGAGGCCGACTGGCCGGGCGTCAAGGTCCTGCACCGCTGCCACTTCATGGGCCTGCGCGCTTTGGCCAACGCCGTCATCAGCTTCAAGAACGTCCGCGTGCCCGCCGAAAACCTGATCGGTGGGGAAGGGCGGGGCTTGAAGATCGCTCTCACCACCCTGAACGACGGGCGCCTCTCGATCCCCAACGGGTCGGTGGGCTCCGCGAAGCTCTGCCTCGAGATCTGCCGCAAGTGGGCCGCCGAGCGGGTGCAGTGGGGCCGGCCGGTGGGCAAGCACGAGGCGATCTCCCACAAGCTGGCCGACATGGCGGCCACCACGTTCGCCATGGAGTCGATCGCCACGCTCGCGACCGAGATGTCCGACCGCGGCGGCTACGACATCCGCCTGGAGGCGGCGGCCTGCAAGGAGTGGAACTCCTGCCGGACCTGGGAGATCGTGGACGACACGATGCAGATCCGCGGCGGCCGGGGCTATGAGACGGAAAAGTCGCTCGCGGCGCGCGGCGAGCAGCCGATCGGCGTCGAGCGCATGATGCGCGACTACCGCATCAACAAGATCTTCGAGGGCTCGACCGAGATCATGCACCTGTTCATGGCCCGCGAGGCGGTGGACAAGCACCTCGAGGTCGCGGGCCCGCTGATCAACCCCACGCTCACGATCGGCCAGAAGCTCGCCGCGCTGCCGAAGGTGATCGCGTTCTACGCGGTCTGGTACCCGATGCAGTG
>DATHUD010000343.1:0-5271 GCA_035462575.1 Thermoanaerobaculia bacterium
ACCGACGTCAACGTCAAAGAGAACCGGGTCGAGATCTACTCGAACCGCGCCCAGGGTCTGCGGGCCGCCATCGCGGCGGAGCGCGCCAACCTTCCCGAGCGCGTCGAGATCATCGCTGTGCCGGAGCTCGCCCAGCCCGCCATTCTGCGTGGCGGCGAGAGCAACCAGGGCTACTGCAGCGGCGGATTCACTGTCCGCTCCACCGACTCCACGGTCCTTGGCATCTCCACAGCCGGCCACTGCGAGAACGTGCAGTTGTTTCAGAACATGGCGTTGCCGTTCGTCGCCGAGTTTTTCTACGACGCCGCGGACGTGCAGTGGCACTCCGCCTGCGGCTACACGGACGTCAGCAACGAGTTCAACAGCGGCCTCGGCTACCGCGCCTGCACCGGCACGCGCACCCGCAGTCAGCAGGCCATCGGCACCTACATCTGCAAGAACGGCAACGCCACCGGCCGCACCTGCGGCTATATTCAGAGCAAGACTTATAACCCCAGCTACATACCTGGCAACGGCGAAGACTCGTTCATCCGAGTGAACGGCTACGGCGCGATCCTCTCCGCGCCCGGCGACAGCGGCAGCCCCTGGTTCGTCGAGAACCTCGCCTACGGCATCATGAGCGGCCGCATCAGCGACGGCGACGCCATCTACATGGCGATCGACTACCTCGCGTGGGTCGGCGCGGCCATTTTGACCTACAACCCGGGACCCGGCTGCGGCGCGCCCCCGGTGGCGAGCTTCTACTATGGCGCCTCCGGCACCTGGGTCGATTTCAACGCGTCCGGCAGCTACGACCCAGACGGCAGTATCGTCAGTTACTCCTGGAATTTCGGGGATGGCACGACCGGCTCTGGAGTTGCGATCAGCCATGTCTTCCCATACGAAGGCAACTTCTTCGTCACGCTGACAGTGACCGACGATTCCGGCAAGACGGGGCAGTATTCACACTACGTGAACGCCAGCTCCGATCCGTGCGGCGGCGACCCATGCTGCGGCGACCCCTGTTGCGGAAGCTACTGATGCGGAAACCCGTACTGCATCGAGCATTGATCACACTGCACGGTGGCTGTTCCTTCGGGAACATCCACCTCTCGTCTTGTCTCCCGCCTGATCGCCCCAAGGGCGCCTGAGAGTGGCTACCCTGGAGGCCGCCAGCGCCCTCGCGCTTGCCAGCGGGCTCTCCGGAGGCGGAGAATCGCTCGCCGATCAGACAAGACCCGATCCGATGAGACCCCCGGTTTGAACCTCCTCGTCCTCGCCACCAAGGCGCCCTGGCCTCCCGTCGACGGGGGGCGGTTCCTGCTCGGCAACACCTTGAAGGCGCTCTCGGAAGCCGGCTGCCGCGCCACGCTGGTGGCGCCGGTCGATCCGGCCGCGTTCGACCTTGCCCGGGTGGCGGAGGAGCTTTCAGCCTGGTGCGTGCCCCGCCTGGTGCCGGCGGCGCCGGCCGGTCCGGCGGCCGCGCTTGTCCGGGCGCTCGGCGGCATTCCGTTTTCGATCGCCCGCCATTCGTTGGCACCCGTGCGCCGGGAGGTGGAGCGCGTGCTCGCGGCGGAGCGGTTCGACCTGGTGCACGCGGAGCAGCTTCAAGCGCTGCCTCAGGCGGAGCCGGCCTTTGCCCGGGGGATTCCCGTGGTGCTCCGGGCGCAGAACGTGGAGAGCGACCTCTGGGCCGCCACGGCCCGGCGGCGGGACGGATGGCGGGGAAGGGGGATCGCCTTCGAGGCCCGGCGGCTCGCCCGGTGGGAGGGGACGGCGGTCCGGCGGGCCGCGGCGACGTTCGCCCTGTCCGCCCAGGACGCCGCCCGGCTTCAGGATCTCGCGGCGGGAGGAGGGCGGGTGCGCGTGATGCGGGCCGCTTTCCCGGACCTCCCCGCGGGCACCGGGCGCCTGCCGGGAGACCCCGCCGTGGTGGTGCTGGGGAGCCGGGGGTGGCTCCCGAACGAGGACGCGGTCGACTGGTTCCTGGCCGAGGTCTGGCCCGCCACCCGGGCCGCGCTCCCGGGCGCCGTCCTCCACCTCTTCGGGGCCGGGGCCCCGGCGTCCCCCGGCGTCGTCCTCCATCCCTCCCCGGCAGACAGCGGCGAGGCGTTCGCCCCCGGCTCCATCCTGGCCGTGCCGCTCCGCATCGCCTCCGGGGTGCGGATCAAGGTGCTGGAAGCCTGGGCCCGGGGCGTGCCCGTGGTGGGCACCCCGGCCGCGCTCGCGGGGTTGGAGGTGAAGGACGGAGACGAGGCGCTGGTCGCGCGGGACCCCCTGGAATTCGCCCGGGCCCTCGCCCGCCTCCACGGCGAGCCCGGCCTCCGGGAGAGGATCGTCGAGGGTGGACGGCGGGCGCGCCGCGAACGGCACGACCCGGCCCGGGTGGTGGGGGAGCTGCTGGCGGCCTACGGAGAGATCTTGCGGAAGTGAACGTTCCCCCCGCCCCGGCCCTCACCCCAACCCTCTCCCAGCCCCCTCCCACCTTTCCGGGAGAGGGAGCCTTTGCAGGCTTGCTCCAGACAGTGCTCTGTGTGCAAGCATCTGATAAGGGCTCCCTCTCCCGGCGGGCAGGGAGGGGGCTGGGAGAGGGTTGGGGTGAGGGCCGGGCGGCGGAGCCGCCATCTTCTCAGGTGAGGTGGAGCTCGCCCGCCGGGCGCTCGTCCGGCTCGGTGCCGGCGTGGAGGTAGAGGTCGAGCACCTTTTCGGTCTCGCCGTCGGCCCTCAAGGTGCCGGCGTCGAGCCAGAGGCTGCGCGTGCAGTTCTTGCGGATCGCCGCCGCGTTGTGGGAGACGAGGAGGACGGTCGTCCCGGCCTTGTGGAAGCGGTTGATCCGGTGCTCGCACTTCTCGGTGAAGCTCGAGTCCCCCACGGCCAGCACCTCGTCCAGGATCAGGATGTCGGGGATCCAGGCGGTGGCGACGGAGAAGCCGAGCCGGGAGAGCATCCCCGAGGAGTAGGAGCGGATCGGCGAGCGGACGAAGTCCCCGAGGCCGCTGAAGTCGATGATCTCCTCCAGCTTCTCGTCGATCTCCTTGCGCTGGTGGCCGAGGAGCAGGGCGTTCAGGTAGATGTTCTCGATCCCGGTCAGCTCGAAGTCGAAGCCGGTGCCGAGCTCCAGGATGGGCGCCAGGCGCCCGGTGACCTGGATCCGGCCGGTCGTCGGCTTGAAGACCCGCGAGATCACCTTCAAGAGCGAGCTCTTGCCGGCCCCGTTGCGGCCCACGATGCCCACGGTCTCGCCCCGGGGGATGGTGAGCGAGATGTCGCGCAGGGCCCATAGCTTTTCGTAGGAGAGCGCCCCCCGCATGAAGTGGATCGCGTACTCCTTGAGCGAGGGGATGCGATGCTTCGCCAGGCGATAGCAGAGCGAGACGCTTTCGAGCCGGATGACGCTGTCCATCGCGATTTGAGAGAGGATCAGATGTAAAAGGGGATCCGGTCGCTGCTCTTGCGGAAGGCAATGGCCCCTACGACGAGGGCGAGGACCGCGATGCCCACGCAGACGGAGAGATGGGAGAGCGGCGGAATTTCCCCCTGGTAGATCGGATCCCGGAAGACCTCCAGGATCGAGCGCACCGGGTTGAAGCGGACGATCCACTTGTACTTCTCGGGGATGATCTCCATCGGGTAGATGACGGGCGTCAGGTACATCAGGACCGAGAGGAGCACGGTCACGAGCTCCACCACGTCGCTGAAGAAGACGGCGAGCGGCGACAGCAGCAACCCCGCGCCCAGGGTGAAGACCGCCGCGAGCAGGATCGCGACGGGCAGGAAGAAGAGCGCCGGGGTGAGCGGATGGCCGGTGACGAGGAGGAGCAGGAAGAGCGGGACCAGGGCGAGGGACAGGTTCACCACGCCGGAGATCACGGTCGCCAGGGGAAAGACCTCCTTGGGCACGGGGAGCTTCTTGAGCAGCGCCGAGTTCGCCTTGAGGCTGTTCATGGAGGCCACGATGCTCTGGCTGAAGAAGTTCCAGAAGAGGATGCCGGCGAGGGCAAAGACCACGTAGTTGCCGAACGCCAGGCGGAAGCTGAACAGCGAGCTGAACACCACCTGGAGCACCAGCATCGTGAGGAGCGGCTGGAGCATGGTCCACAGGAAGCCGATGGCCGAGCGCCGGTAGCGCACCTTGAGCTCCCGGGAGACCAGGGCGGCGATGAGATCGCGGTATTTGTAGAGCTCGAGCATGGGGATGGCTTTCGAGGCGAGAGAGGCTTTCTACACCGAGTTCCCCCGGATGGCAAGGAGCGCGGCGCGAAAAGCCCGGTCGTCGGCCCGCCAGAGGTCCCTTTCGTCCCGGGAGAGGAGGGGAAACGCCAGGCGCCGGGAGGCGAGCCGGAGACGGACGCCGCTCCGGAGCGCGAGCCCGGCCCGGGCCGCCCAGCCTTCGCCCCGGTGCTTGCGCGCCCAGCGCAGGAGGTCGGTCCACAGGAGCTCCGGGTGCTGGTTCCTGCGCGCTCCGGCCTCCCGGCCGATGGTGGCCCCGTGGTGGTGCATCACCCGGAAGGAGGGATCGATCGCCACCTCCCACCCGGCCCGCCGCGCGCGCAGGCAGAAGTCGAGATCCTGCGCGTAGAAGCGGAACCCCTCGTCGAGCGGGCCCGCCGCCTCCCACACGGCCCGGCGGAGCCCCAGGGCCGCGCCCGTCACCCAGTCGACCCGCACCGGCCCCGCGGGCTTCAAGGGCTTCACCCGGCGGTAGAAGGGGAGCCGGGCGAGGAGCGCGGGCAGGCCGCTCGACAGCGCGAAGAACCAGGCTTGGGAGGGTGCCGCGCCGCCGCTCCACTGCGGAGAGCCGTCCGGATAGTAGAGCGCCGCGCCCACGATCCCCAGCTCCGGAGCTTCCGAAAAGATCGCGAGCAGACGGTCCAGGGCGCCCGGCTCCACCTCGGTGTCGCTGTTCAGGAGCAGGAGGACCTTCCCCCGGGCCGCCCCGAGCCCCCGGTTGGCCGAGCGGGTGAATCCCCCCGCCGTGTCGTTCCGGAGCACGGTCGCCCCCGGATGGCGCGTCCGCACCTCCTCGGCCGTGCCGTCCCAGCTCGCGTCGTCGACCAGCACGACCTCCAGCTCCCCGGACGACGGGGGAGAGGCGAAGATCGTCTCCAGACAGCGGAGGGTCAGCTCCCGGGTGTCGTGCGTGGGAATGACGATCGACAGCTCGGGTGGGGGGGCGGGCATGGCTGGGGGGATTCTATGATGACGGTCTGCCTCGAAGCTCCGGTCCGGCCTCACCGCCGCCCAGGGTTTCCGCACGGGGTATCGCCCGCGTTTCGCCCAGAGTTTCCGCGC
>DATHUD010000344.1:0-10709 GCA_035462575.1 Thermoanaerobaculia bacterium
GCGTGCTTTCCGGCGGCAAGACCCGGGAGGTGATGGTGACGCTGCGGGATCTGGTGTAGAAAGGGCGGTCGATGACCGCCCCTCCCTCGCCGGCCCGGGACCGCTTCATCCTGGCGGCCACCATCCTCGGGTCGAGCATGACGTTCATCGACGGCACGGCGGTGAACGTCGCGCTGCCGACGCTCCAGGCGGACCTCGGGGCCACGGTGCCCGAGGTGCAGTGGGTCGTCGAAGCCTACGCCCTCTTCCTTTCAGCCCTCCTCCTCGTGGGCGGCTCCCTCGGAGACCGCTTCGGCCGGCGGAGGGTTTTCAATTTCGGCGTCACTCTCTTCGCCCTGGCCTCTGCGTGGTGCGGCCTCGCTCCCGGCACGGGGCAGCTCATCGCGGCGCGGGCGGTCCAGGGCGTCGGCGCGGCACTCCTGGTGCCGGGGAGCCTCGCGATCCTGAGCGCCGCCTTCCCCGGCGAGCGGCGCGGCCGGGCGGTGGGCACCTGGTCGGGCTTCAGCGCCATCACGGCAGCCGTGGGGCCGCTCCTCGGCGGCTGGCTTATCGACACGGCTTCGTGGCGCTGGGTCTTCTTCCTGAACCTCCCCCTTGCCGTGGTGGTGCTCGTCCTCTCATTCCGTTTCGTACCGGAGAGCCGGGATAACGAGGCGCCCCCGCGACTGGACCTGGCCGGGGCCCTCCTGGCGACCGCCGGCCTCGGTGGGGTTACGTTCGGGCTCATCGAGTCCGCCCAGCGCGGCTGGAGCGATCCGTTCGTTGCGGGCGCACTGATCGTGGGAGTCGCCTCCCTGGTGGGCTTCTTCGTCGTCGAGAGCCGCTCGGAAGCGCCCATGATGCCCCTCGCCCTCTTCCGCTCGCGCACCTTCTCGGGGGCCAACCTTCTGACGCTCTGGCTCTACGCCGCCTTAGGGGGAGCCCTCTTCTTCCTCCCCTTCAACCTCATCCAGGTGCAGGGCTACTCGGCGACCGCCGCGGGCGCCGCGCTCCTCCCCTTCATTCTGGCCATGTTCCTCTTCTCCCGCGGAGCCGGGGCCCTGGCGGCCCGGTACGGCCCGCGCAAACCGCTCATCGCAGGACCCGCCGTGGCCGCCGCGGGCTTTGCTCTTTTCGCCGTGCCGGGATTGGGCGGCAGCTACTGGACGACCTTCTTCCCCGCCGTCGTCGTCCTGGGGCTCGGGATGGCGCTGAGCGTCGCACCTCTCACGACAACGGTGCTCTCCGCGATCGAGGTGCGGCACTCCGGCCTCGCCTCGGGCATCAACACCACGGTCTCCCGCGTGGCCGGCCTCCTCGCCATCGCGGTGCTGGGCCTCGTCATCCTCGGCCTCTTCAACCGCGACCGCGACCGCCGCCTCGCGGGGATCGAGTTGCCGCCCGAGGCGCGGAGGACGATCGACGCGGAGCGAATCAAGCTCGCCGCCATCGAGGTTCCGCCTTCGGTCGGGGAGGCACAGAAGAAGGAGGTCCGGAGAGCGATCGACGAAGCGTTTGTTTCGGGTTTCCGCAGGGTTATGCTCACGACGGCGGGCCTTGCGCTGATGGCGTCGCTGAGTGCGTGGTGGTTGATCGGGAGAGACCGTCTGTAATACACTATGTATTACAAGGAAGGAGCCTCTCATGGCACTACGCACAGTTCGTCTGGACGAGGATACCGAGAAAATTCTGGAACAGTTGGTCGAGGGGACGGGTCAGTCGATCTCTACGGTCCTCAAGCAGGGTCTTCTCGCCCTCCGCGATCGGCGGACCGCGCAACCCGAGAAGACTGCTTACGACATCTACCAGGAACTCGACCTCGGGGAGGGTGGTTATGCCATAGCACCTTCCACGGAGACCCGGCGAGGAGTCCAGGAAGCCATCCGCAGGAAGGTGCGCCGGTGATCCTGATGGATACTGGCCCTTTTGTGGCCCTTTTCGACCGGAAGGATTCCCAGCACGAACGGTGCAAGGCAATCCTCAAAAAGATTCGGGAGCCCCTTTCCACCACGGTACCGGTCCTGACAGAAGCCTTCCATATGCTCGACCCTGGTAGCCAAGGCTCGGCGAACCTCCGCGAGCTCATCATGCGTGGAGGTATCTCCCTCTGGTTCATGGATCATTCCGCGATCGTGCGATCCTTCGAGCTAATGGAGCGATACGCGGACCATCCAATGGACCTTGCCGACGCATCTCTCATCACTGCGGCGGAGTCGCTCCAGACCCGTAGGATCTTCACGATCGACCGAGATGACTTCTCGACGTACCGCATCCGTCACGGACACCACCAGGTCGCAGTCGAAATCGTGGGTTGACTGCTCCTCTCCACCTACCTCTTCGCCTTCACATCCAGCTCCACCGCCACCCGGGCCGGGGGGAGAACCCCGGTCATCAGCAGCACCTTGCCCGACTCCGGGATCGTCACCGGCAGCGGTTTGACCCCGCCGACCAGCCCCTGCTTGAGCTCCTCGAAGGAGTCGAAGTCGTAGTAGGCGGGAGACGAAGGTTGAGCGGCTTCCGCGGTGGCCGCCATGGCGTCGATGGCGAGGGGGCTCACCGTGAGCTGGACCTCGGAGATCTTCCCGTCGGACAGATCCAGGTTCGAATGCCCGGCCACGGAGAAGCCTTCGAGGGCTGCCTGGATGCTGTAGCGCCCTCCGGGGAGCGAGTGGAACCGGAAGGCCCCGTTCGCGTCGGTTACCTGGATCAGGGGCTCGTGGATCAGTGGACCGCTGGACTTGGCATCGAAGAGGAGCACGCTCGCGCCCGGGAGCGGCTGACCCTGGGCGTCCACGACCTTGCCGAAGAGCGCGGACTCGCCGCCGGGGCCCACGTACTGCGACTGCTGGCCGGCCTCGTTGCCCCCGACGTTGATGCGGTCGGTCAGGACCCCGGGAGTGCCCTGCAAGACCTGCCAGGGATTTCGCGCCGTCGGGATCTTCTCGAGCTCGCTCGCGCTGACACGCCCACCCCGGGCAACGGGCGCCAGAACCGCCGGACGGAGATCTCCCCCGCGGTAGCGGTAGAGGGTCCCCTCCGGAAGGAACAGCCGCCACCGGTGCTCGAGGACGGGCGGGACGATCTGCGGGAGGTCCAGGGCGAGCTGGGAGCGGCCCGGAGGGATCGCCCGCTCCAAAACCGAGACGACCTCGACGACCGGCTCGTCACGGCTCTCGAAGCCCAGGGGGACCGACACCGTCCCCCCGCGCTCCACGGGGCGCACCGGGATGTTGTCCACCTGGGCGGACCACAGTGTGGCCGAGGCGGGCAGCACGAGGTTGACCGCCGTGCCCGCGCTCCCCGAGCGCAGGGTCAGGCGGTCGCGGTGGAGCACCGTGCCATCCGGGGTGACGAGCGTCATGGTCTCGCGCAGACGCACGACCGTGCCCACGCTCGGAGCGGGCGGTAGCGTCGAGACTGCGAGGGCCGTCTCCACGGCGGAGGGGCCGGAGAGGCGCCACGCGGCCGAGAGGTCCAGCTCCGCCAGGGCCTCGCGCAGCATCGGCGGCAGGTCGTCCAAGTCGACCCGCGTCCAGCTCGCCTCCGGCAGGGGGCGCGCCGATCCGGCCACCGAAGAGGAGAGCGCGAGATAGCGCGCCCGCGGCTGGGACCGGGGGAGGACCGGTGTCAAGGGGAGCGTCCCCTCGGGTTTGGGGGTCGAGGAGAGCACCAGATACCCGGTGCCCTCGAGCCGCTTGCGGCGGTGGACGGTCAAGCTCTGCCCCTCCTGGATCGGGATCACGGTCCCCTCGTCCGTGCCGGCCTGCTCGACGGTGAGCCCGGGCGGCAGATCGACGGTCAAGGTAGAGAGGTGCCCGAGCGAAACCTCGTAGAGCACCACGTCATGGCGCCGCGGCCCCTCCGGGCGGAGCTGGACGATCGTGAGGACGACAGTCCGCGCGAGCAGCTTCTCCGCGACGCCGTCCTCAATCCGTTGCCGTAGCTCCACCTGCTGTCCCTCTCCCCGGGGGACCGACAGGCGCACCGTGCGGCGGCCGCTGTCCACCTTCTCCTCGACCAGCGTCGTTTCCGGGGCGCTCCACGCGAGGTCGGCCGGCAGATCGAGCTCGGCCACGGCGACCGGCGCCACCACCGGAGCGAGCAACAGGGTGCTGGCTCCACCGTCGTTCAAGAGCGGTGTCCGGCCGGAGACGCGGACGGAGTAGCGGCCCGGCTCCGGCGCGATCAGCGCCAGCCCGTCCTTGAGCCGGCTGACCGAAGCGCCCTTCCCGGAGGGGCTCGCGGGCTTCACCTCGACCTCGCTCGCGAAACCCGAGACCGGGAGCGGGATCGGCTTCCCGGGGCTCCCCTGCACGAGCACCTCGAACCGCCAGGTCGCCTCCCCATCCTTCTCTCCCACCCGGATCGAGGTCTGTTGCTCCACCACCTGGGCGACGGGAGCCTCCAGCAAGGCCACCCTCCGCGCCGCTTCCTTCTCCGCCCGCTCCGCTGTTTCGACCAGCGTGAGGTAGTCCTTCAAGGGGAGAACGACCTCCCCCGGAAGGGGCGCCTCCGCTGCCGAGGCGACAGAGGCCAGGAGAAGGAGGCCGAGCATCATGGAGAATCGCGATCTCAGAACCATTCCACCTTCTCCTTTCCGGTCTGCACCCGGATCACGAGCGGCGCGGGGGTGGCGGAAAGCGCGCTCCAGGCCGCCTCGATCCGCAGAAAGCCCTGCGGCTGATCGAAGAGAGTCCAGGCGGCCGGGGATGCCGGCCGGCCGGCGGAGGACGCAACCTGCTGCGCCATCAGATTGCTCACGTTGCGGTTCACATCGCGCACGAGCGGCAGTGACACCCCGCCGGCGCGCGCGGGATCCGCCAGGGTGTACGAGCGGCCTCCCGGCAGCACGACGCGCACCTCGACGCGCGCGGCCGGAGCCGACAGCACCGGCAGCGGCACCACGAGCTCCCCCTCCCTCAGGGGGAGCGCGAGCGGCACGACCCCCTGCACGTGGACGACCTGCGGCGCATCGGCCGTCAAGAGAGGGACGGCGAGCGCCCCGCCATTCGGAGCGGCAGTCCCTGCCTCGATCGGAGCTCCGTCCCGCCGGCCGTCTACCAGCTCGAAACCGGCCGGGAGATTCAGTACGAGTTGCTGGGCTCCGCGGTTCCGGACCTCCGCCCAGAGCTGATAAGACGCGCGGCCGGCCTGCCCCACCGCCACGTCCACGAGCAGGCGGTCGATCTGCACTGCCAGCACCTCGCTCCTCTCCGCCCAGATGGCCTCCCAACGGGGTGGCCGGGCGGGATCGAGGACCGCCAAGGCCCGTCCCGGCACCTTCTGGAGGGTTTCCGGCAGGCGCTCGACCTCCCGGCCGTCCGGCGGGCGCGTCGAGCCCTCCTCGACCAGGTTCAGGAGCCCGTCCCCGCGCAGCGCCGCCTTGACGAGCAGCGAGGTGCGGGAGCTCTCCCTGGGGATCAGGAGGGGGGACGCGAACGTGTCCTTGGGCTCGCCGGTCAGCTCCAGCTCGACCGCGAACGAGTCGTTGACGGGAGACACCGGTGTGACGACCAGGTCGCCCCCCTCCATCTTCCAACCGGCGACCCTCGGTCCGCGGACCTCGGTGACCTCGAGCCCCGCGGGCACCGCGATGGCGAGCCGCGTGAGCCGTCCCTGGGCGACCCTCGCCTCCACCCAACCCCTCACCCCAAGCCGGGTGCGCGAGAGCGAGGCCGTGGTGGCGGCGGTCACCTCGAAACGAAGGGGGAGCTTGTCCTGCTGTGGGGTGGTCGCCTTGCCGGAAAGGAGCAAAGCGATCCTGCCGACCGGAGAGACGACGAAGGTCCAACTCTTGGCATCGGACGCAGGACGGACGAAGCCGGGCAGCCCATCCAGGGCCACTTCATCCACCTCCGGGGGAGCCGCGATGCGCCCCCGCAACACCGCGGCTGTGGGAGTCCAGAAGGAGAGCCGCCAAGTGGGACGGACGGCGTTCTCGTCCCGCTCGATCGGGACGACCGACTCCAGGCGCACCCGGTGCGTCCCCAGACCCCGGACCATGAGGGCCGATTCGTCTCGGGCCCCGACCTCGACCCGCCCCTCGAGCGTCCCCAGGTCGGCCTTCGTGAACGAGAAACCGGTTCCGAGCGGCACCCGCTGCCAGCCGTCGGCATAGATGGTGAGCCATAGGTCCTCGACGAGCCGCGCGCTCGTCGGACCGGCCACGAGATCCAGTTCGACCTTCTCCAGCGCATACGGGGCGGGTGGCGGAGCGGGATCCGGCGGTGCAGGACGGGCCCGCGCGCGCAGCTCCTCGTATTGAGCAAGCGGCAGGGTGACCTGCTGAGCGTGGGCCGCGAAAGCCTGGACCGTCAGCAGGATTCCGAGAGCGACGAGCCTCCACGGTCTCCGCATCGACCACCTCCTTGGAAGAAACCTGGAGGCAGTCTACTCCAGAGGAATCCGGTCCCCCGGATGGGACTGCTCGTCCCACCCGGGGAGCGGGTCGTCACGGGAGCCCGGGCTCGGGCGGCGCCTGCTCCTTCAGATCCTTCGCGCTCTGCTGGCACTCCTGGGCCGCCGGGTTTCCCGGCTTCCGGGCCAGAGCCTGGGAGCAGGCGTCGAAGGCCGGCTTCTTCTGGCCGAGGGCCAGGTAGACCTGCCCGAGGGCGAGCAGATGATCGAAGCTCGGAGAGAAGGCTACCGCCTTCGAGAGCTCCTCCTTGGCGCGGAGATAGTGCTTCTGCTTCTTCCGAGGATCGCTCTCGTTCTCCGCCTTCTTCTTCGCGCGCGAGCCGCGGGCAAAGTGGTTCGCGGCCTCCTGGCCCTCGTCCTTATAGGTCCCGAAGCTCTCCGTGGGCTGCATCTGGGCGAATCCGGCCCGCGGAAAACAGGGCAGGCAAAGACCGAACGCAAAAACCAGGGCGGCTGCTGTCTTCATGATCGTTCTCCCCTCCGAGGTGGACCCGTTGTGAACGCTTTTGTTTAGCGCTCATTCATAACATGACGGCCCGGAGAAAAGAATTTCGTGGCCCTGCCGAGCAACCTGACTCTCTGGGAGACCTGGCGGTGCCGCGCGAGGTCGAGCCGTCGAATGCGAGCGACTCGCCTCCAGAGGCCAGCGCCGTCTCGTCCCGGTCCGGGCTGGGGCGGCCATCCAGCTCGGATGGATCGGCCAGAAAACCAGCTTGCTGGTAAAATGGTCCCCATGAAGACGACCCTCGATCTACCCGATGACTTGGTGCGTGCGGTCAAGATCCGCGCTGTCCAGGACAACAAGAAGCTCAAGGACACGATTGCCGACCTCCTGAGGCGCGGCTTGACCCAAGAGCGCGGCGCGCCGGCAACGGTCCGCAGACGCCTCAGCCTGCCGCTCGTCGAGTGTGCTCACGAAGCTCGGCCAGGGGAGGAGATGACCCCGGAGCGAGTCGCAGACGTGCTGCTCGAAGAGGAGGCTGGATCGCGCCGTGATGCTCTGCGATAGCAACGTCTGGCTGGCTCTGGCTCTCTCCAAGCATAGCCACCACCCCATTGCGCGCGAGTGGCTGGAAACTGTTGAAGAGCCGGAGTCGGTCCTATTGTGCCGCGCGACGCAACAGGCCTTTCTTCGGCTGCTCACCAACGCCACGGTCCTGGGCGCGTATGGAAACCCGCCGCTGACGAATCATGAGGCGTGGTCAGCCTATGAGGCTCTCCTCACCGACGACCGAATCATCTTCCAGGGGAATGAGCCGGCAGGCGTGGAGGCCGTATGGAAGAAGCTCGCCGTGCGCGGGACTGCCTCACCCAAGCTCTGGATGGATGCCTATCTCGCCGCCTTCGCGCTGACAGCCCGATATCAGATGGTGACGACGGACGCTGCGTTTCGACAGTTCCGAGGGTTAGATCTCCTGGTGCTCGGGCAACGCCGAACCTGATGAGCTCGATGGGCTAGTCCGGGTAGATAATCCCTCCCCGTGCCCTCCCCGCCCCTCCTGCCTCTGATCCTCTTCGTCCTCACCTACCTGGGGCTCGCGCTGGGGAGGATTCCCGGCTTGGCGCTCGACCGCACGGGGTTCGCGGTGCTCGGCGCGGTTGCGTTCCTCGCCACGGGATCGATCTCCGTGGAGGAGGCCAAGGAGGCGATCGACGCGCCTACGATCGTGGTGCTGTTCGGCATGATGCTCCTGTCCGCCCAGTACCGGCAGTCGGGGCTCTACGCGGCGATCGGCCGGCGCCTGGCGGCGGTCCGCGATCCGCGCCGGCTGCTGCTCGGGATGATCGTGGCCACCGCCCTTCTCTCGGCGGTCCTCACAAACGACGTGACCTGCTTCGCGCTGACCCCGCTCCTGGCCGGGGCGCTCCTCGCGTCGGGCCGGGCCCCGCTCCCCTATCTCCTGGCCCTGGCCTGTGCGAGCAACCTCGGGAGCGCGCTCACGCCGATCGGCAACCCGCAGAACATCCTCATCGCCCAGAGCCTGGATCTCCCCTTTCTCGGCTTCGTGCTGGTCTGCGCCGGACCGGCGATCCTCTCGCTCGCGGTGCTCTACGCCTTCGTGGTCCGGCGGCTGGACCGAGGGATGGCGAGCTCCGGGAGCGTGCCGCCCGCGGCCGCCGAGGAGGAAGCGGTGCCGCTTCACCGTCCCGAAGCCGGCAAGGCGATCGTTCTCACCATGGCGGCGATCGTCCTCTTCCTCACCCCCGTGCCGGCCCCTCTCACCGCCCTGGGGGTGGCCGGAGTGGTGCTCACCTCCCGGCGCATGCACACGCGGCAGATTCTGGGGCTGGTGGACTGGCACCTCCTCGCGCTCTTCGTGGGCCTCTTCATCGTGGGACGCGGCTTCGAGAGCTCGGGATGGATGGAAGCGGCCCGCGAGGCCCTGGGAGGGGCAGGGCTCGACCTCTCCCACCCGGCGGTTCTGGTGGTGGCGGTCTCGCTCCTCGGGCTTCTGGTGGGGAACGTTCCGGCCGTGATGCTCCTCCTTCCCTTCGTGGGCCGGGAGCCCGCGACCGGCTACTCGCTGGCGCTCGCCAGCACCTTCGCCGGCAACGCCGTGCTCGTGGGGAGCATCGCCAACCTGATTGTGGCCGAGCAGGCGGGGAGGCAGGGAATCCGGATCGGCTTCCGGGAGCACTTGGCCGTGGGGCTTCCCATCACCCTGGTTTCTTTGGCGATCGCCGCGGCGGCGATGCTGCTCTGGTGAGGCGTCACCCGCCGAGGAGCGTCCGGATGCGCTCCATGTAGACGTCCGCCCGCCGCTCGGCAAAGAGGTCGAGCACAAGCATCAGGGACGACTGCACGATCAGTCCGATCGATGCCGCGTACAGGGTCTGGCGATCGCGGAAGAGGAACGTTCCCGCGATGCCGGCGGCCAGGAGCGCGATTTCGATCCCTTTGTAGATCGTGAAGCTGCGCCGCACCGTCGTCATCCGCGAAAGCTCGGCGACGGCGTAGGCCGGCGGATCGGTCGCGAGCCGCTGGTGGAGATCCCGGACCTGGCTGTCCGTCCGGAAGTAGACGGTGCCTCCCACGACGAGTTGGATGAGGGCGATGGCGGCCAGGGGATAGCCCATGCCGCGGTATGGGCTTCCCGTCCTCCAGAGCACCACCGAAGCGGCGATCGCGGCCACCCCCACGAGGAGGAAGAGGAGGCTCTCCCGCTTCTCCGCGGAGAAGTAGGTGATGATCGCCACGTGCATCTCGTTCAAAGGCTTCATACCCCCCTCCCTCGACGCGGGCGGCTCAGCCTAGCACGACCCTCCCGACCCCGTCCTCGATCGTGATCGTGGTCCCGAAAGGTTTCGAAAGGGTAGCCAGGCCGGTGAGGATCTCGACGGCCTTCTCTCCCCGCGCAATCGTGGGCAGGCCGCGCTCGTAGAGAGGCTTTCCAAAGCCCAGGGCCAGAGGGTGGAGCGTGATCTCCACGGCCCGGTTTCCCTCGAAGGTGATGCGGGGCAGGACGCTCTGCCAGTAGCGTTCAAAGTCGTTGTAGGGGATCTTGCGGTTGAACTCCGAGGTGTCGATTGTGCGGGCGTCCAGGCCCCAGGCGGCCAGGGACTCGGCCGGAACGATCTCCAGGGTCGCGAGTTGGAAGAAGAAATTGCCCAGGCTGTAGAAGATCGGTTTTCCCTTGTAGATCTCGATGCCGCGCAGCAGATGGGGGCCGGCCGCGAAGAACGCGTCGGCTCCCGCGTCGATCGCGGCGTGGCCGAGGGGCTCGATGAAGGGGCCCGAAAGCTCGGGACGGAGCCGGGCCTCGTGGGCGTGGAGGGTCGCCAAGACGAGGCTCGAGTTGTTGCGGGCGATCTTGACGGCCTCGGTGATGCGCTTCACGTCCCCGGGAACGGCGGTGGGGAGGTAATCGACCCGGTCGCCAGGTACGATCGTCAGATCGCTCATTCCCGTCCGATCCTCGGGCTCCTTGCCGAACATCTGCTCCGCCCAAGCCTTCATGTCCGGGTCGAACCCGGCGAGGCCGTCGATCATCTTGCCGACCTTCTTGATCTCCGCGAAAAGCTTGCGGTCCACCTGGACCTTCTCCTCGATGTGGAGCGGGTTGAGCCCCGGCCGCCCCCGGAGGTACGGGTGGGCGGGCCCCGCCGCGAAGTAGTGGGGGAAGGTCGAGGCGCAGTTGACCTGTCCGACGCGGCCGCCCCCGGGGGTGTCAATGTAGGCCGGCCGCGAGGCCTGGGCCAGATCCGCTCCCGAGCCGGCCTGGACGATCCCTACCCGCTTCAGGTTTTCGAGGGTCGCAAAGAGCCCCTCGTTGCCGAAGTCCAGGATGTGGTTGTTCGCCGTACCCATGAAA
>DATHUD010000345.1:0-5589 GCA_035462575.1 Thermoanaerobaculia bacterium
GGCTTCGAGCGCCCGCCCGAGCGCCGCCGGATCGAGCTCCCGGGCGCGCGCCGCCACGGCGATGTTGTAGGCGCCGCCCCCGGGCGTCAGCCGCTCGAGGAACCAGAGCCCCCTCTGCCCAAAGGAGAGGGGCTGATCCCCGGAAAGCGACAGGGCGCGGACCGGCGGGACGTCCTCCGCCTCCGGCCCGGCCTCGGCCAGGCCCGCGAGGATCTTCTCCGCGAGCGCCCGGGTTCCGACCCCCTGGAGGAGATCCGCCAGCGGAACCGGAAGCCCCAGGGCCGCCTCCACGCTCCCCTTGAGCTCCACGGCCGCGAGCGAATCGAGCCCCAGGCTGGTGAGCGGCTGCTCCGGAAAGACCGCGCCCGCGGGCACGCCCACGGCTGCGGCCACGCGCTCGGCGAGGAACGCCGCGAGCACCCCCGGCCGCTCTTCAGGCTCCAGGGCCAGGAGCGCCCCCCGGGAGAGCACGAGCCCGGCCTCCGCCGCCGGCTCGACGGAAGCGAGAGCGCTCCGCCCCACCACCGCGAGCTCGTCCGCCAGGTAGAGCTCCCGGCAGAGCCTGCGCTGCACCTTGCCGCTCGACGTCTTGGGCAGCGTCCCCACGCGCAGGAGCACCACCTCGTGCACCTGGACCTCGTGCTCCTCGGCCACGGCCCGGCGCACCGCCTCGGCCACCTCCACAAGGCCCTCGCGGCGGCGGCGCTCCACCTCATGGACCAGGACCAGCCGCTCCTCCCCACCCACCTCCACGGAGAAGGCCGCGCCGTTGCCCGGCCGGAGGTCCGGGTGGCTCCGCTCGGCCGTGAGCTCGATGTCCTGCGGGTAGTGGTTGCGCCCGCGGATGATGATCAGGTCTTTGAGGCGCCCGGTGACGAAGAGCTCGCCGTCCCTGAGGAAGCCCAGGTCGCCCGTCCGGAGGTACGGCCCTTCGCCGCCGTCCCGGGCGCCGAGGAGGAAGGCGTTGAAGTCCCGCTCCGTGGCCTCGTCCCGCTTCCAGTAGCCGCGGGCCACGCTCTCGCCCGCGATCCAGATCTCCCCGACCCTCCCCGGCGGCTGCTCCAGGCCCGCCTCCGGGTCCACGACGACCACGCGCTGGCCCAGAGAGGCGCGCCCGCAGCTCACGAGGAGGCGGGCCGTGGGGCTCTCGGGCGGCGCCGGCTCCACCTCATGGCGTTCCAGGGCCGCCGCATCCACCGCCTCCACCCGGGGGAACCGGCCCGGCTCGCCGCCGGTGACAAACAGCGTCGCCTCGGCCAGGCCGTAGCATGGGAAGAACGCCGCGCGGCGGAACCCGCACGGGGCGAACGCCTCGGCGAAGCGCTCGAGCGTCTCGGCCCGCACCGGCTCCGCGCCGTTGTAGGCCACCCGCCAGCTCGAGAGGTCCAGCCCCGCCTTCTCCTCGCTGCCGATCTTCCTCAGGCACAGCTCGTAGGCGAAGTTCGGCCCCCCCGAGGTCGTCGCCCGGTAGCGGCTGATCGCCTCGAGCCACCGCAGCGGCTTCTGGAGGAAGGCCACCGGAGACATGAGCACGCACCGGCCCCCGGCGTGGAGCGGCTGGAGCACGTTCCCGATCAGCCCCATGTCGTGGTAGAGCGGCAGCCACCCGACCACGACCGACTCCTCGTCCTGCTCGAAGGCGGCGCCGATCATCCGTTCGTTGTGGACCAGGTTGGCGTGGGTGACCATCACGCCCTTGGGGGCGGAGGTCGAGCCCGAGGTGTACTGGAGGAAGGCGACCGACTCCGGGTCCGGATCCGGAAGCTCCCGGCCGGACCCGCCGGTACACAGGTCCAGGGAGTCGGTCGGGAGCCAGCGCAGGCCGCCAAGCTCCGGAGCGATGGCGAGAAGCCCCTTCGGTCCCTCCGCCCCGGCGAGGATCGCGGACGTGGTGAGCGCCGCCTTCGGCTCCGCGTCCCGGGCGATCGAGCGCAGGCGCGTCTGAGAACGGTCGTTCGGCCGCGGCGGATACGCGGGCACCGCCACCACCCCGGCGTAGAGGCAGCCGAAAAAGGCGGCGATGAAGTCGAGCCCGGGCGGGAAGAGGAGAAGGGCCCGCTCCCCCGGCGGTACCGACCGGGCGAGCGCCGCCGCGACGGCCGTGGCCCGGGCGTCCAGCTCCGCGTAGGTCAGCCGCCCCGCCTCGGCCTCGCCGTCCGCGAGGAAGGTGAACGCCAACTGATTCGGCCGCTCCGCCACGCGGGCACGCAGCGCCCCCGCGAGCGTCTTCGGCCGGACTTCAGACCAGACCGCCGGCTCCGTCATCTCGCGCTCCCGCGTCCCTGCCGGACGCAACCCCACCCCTGAGCTTCAATCAACTGCATATGTTTTTCGGGGTACTTCATCAATTCAGAAGCGCCAAGCCAAATCGTTTCAATGTAGATGATCTTTCGGAGGACGGCGACACCGGGGCGCGCCAAGGCGCGCCTATCCATACAGTGTAGCGTCGGGCCGGGGCCGAGACACCCCGTTCGGGGGTGTCTTCAGGGCTCGGAGGAATTGCGGGAGAAGGCCCGGTTGTCGAGCCACTGGACGAGGAGCTTGAGCGCCTCCGGACGGATCTCGTGCCCCATCTCGAACTCGCGGTAGGTGAGCGAGACGCCGAATCCTCGCAGGGTCTCCCGCGACTCGCGGGCGTTGTCGACGGAGATCCTGGAGTCCTGGGTTCCGTGCACCACGAGCACTGGCAGATTCTCCTGCTCCGGGAGCTTCGGAAGGTCTTCCGCCAGAGGCGCGGGGAGCCATGACGAGAGGGCGACCAGCCCCGCGAAACGGCCCGGCTCCCGCAAGGCCAGGTCATACGCCATCAAGCCTCCCTGGCTGAACCCCGCGACCACCACCTTCTCCGGGTCGACCGGGTATCTCACCACGGCCATCCGGAAGAACTCGCGCAGCGCTTCGGCCCCGCGCTTGAAGGCGTCGACGTCAGGGACGATCCCCTGCAGCGGAAACCACCCGTATCCATATTGGCCGCCGCCGAACGGCACGGCCACCTGCCCCTGCGGGCAGAGCACCAGGGCCTGCCCGCCGTGGAGCATCGGCGCGAGCCCGAGAAGGTCGTGAGCATTGGCTCCCCAACCATGGAGAGCGAGGATCGTGGGAAAAGGGCCGTCACCGGCTGGAACGTGGGCTGTGTGGAGCAAAGTCATGGCCGGGGAAGGATAGCAATCCATCCGGCACGTGTCTTCCACCGGCCTTCCGTCACCCGGCATCTTCTCCCGCAACCGGAACCGCCGGCACGACCGGCCCCAGCGGCGGATCGCCCTTGTAGAGCACTCTTTCCAGGAACAGCCCCGAGGGGGGCGCGGTCCACTCGGCGGGGAGGCCGCGGCCGGATTTCGGGGGATTGCCGGCGACCAAGGCCTCGAACCCCTTGCGGTCGAGCTCCCCCGCTCCGACCTGGACGAGGGCGCCCACGACCCGGCGGACCATCTTCCAGAGGAAGTGCGAGGCGGAGAGGCGGACGAGGAGGAGCGCGCCGTCGGTCACCACCTCGGCGGTCTCGACGACGACCAGAGTGCTCGGCTGCTCGGAGGGCTTTTCGCAGAACAGCCGGAAGTCGTGCTTGCCCGGGAGCAGGGCCGCCGCCTCGGCCATCCGGGATGCGTCCAGCGGGCGCTTGACCCACCAGACGAAGCGCTTGGCGAGCGCGGTGCGGCGGCGGGAGATCTGATAGACGTAGGAGCGCAGGACCGCGTCGTGCCGGGCGTGGAACTTCGGAGGGGCCGGCGCCAGGGCGAGAAGGTGGATGTCCGCCGGCAGCCGGTCGTTCACCTCGCGGCGGAAGGTCTTGGGGTCGACCGTCTCCGGCATCCGCAGATGGGCGACCTGCGCGATCGCGTGGACCCCTGCGTCCGTCCGCCCCGACCCGCCGATCTCCTTGACCGTCCCCCCCGCCTCCTCGATCGCCCGGCGCAGCTCCCCCGCCACCGAACGCGCGTTCTTCTGCTCCTGCCATCCGTGATAGCGGGTCCCTTCGTACTCCAGTGTCAGTCGGTAGGTCGGCATGCGGGGATTATGTCCCGCCGCCCAGGAACTTCGACAGGAAATAGCGGAAGGATCCGTTTCGGCGGGCGGCGGTCTCCACGTCGAAGCGCTCCAGCAGGGCGAGCAGGACCGGAATCCTGAGGGTCCCCGTCCGCCCGATGGCGTCGTCGAACACCTCCTTGGTCACCTCGCCGGTCTCGGCGCAGGTCGCGATCCTGAGGGTTCCGTAGTCCGGATCGTCCCCCGGGATCCCGGCGCAGTACCAGCTTTCGATTTCCGCTTTCACGATCTGGACGCGGGCGGGATCGAGAGAGGACTGGCGGCGCAGGAGGAGCTCCTTGGCGGACGAGGCGCACGGGTTGCGGTCGAGATCCTCGATCCAGACGTAATCCGCCCCCATCGCCTTCACACTGCGGAGGTAGCCCTCCACCTTCTGCTTCTTCTGCTGACTGAATTTCACGAAGCGGACATCGTCGTAGGCTCTCTCCCAGGCCGGGAGCCCGACCTGGCGGAGGAAGCGCTCGTCGTCGTCTCCCTCCACGAAGAGGAAGAGACGTCTATACGGCACGCCCTACGCCCAGCAGATCCTGAACGTACAGCTCGTCCACTCCGAGATCGTTCTCCAGGAAGACTTTGAGCTCTTCGCTCTCCGCCGGCCGCGAGATCCGCGAGAAGCCGTCCTCGTCCCGCTGGACGAGAAGGAGGTCTTCGAGGTCGGCGTTCTTGACCACCTCGGGGTTATGGGTGGTAGCGATGATCTGCTTGTTCCGCGAGGCGTCCTTCATCATCCCGACCACCTTGGAGATCAGGTGGGGATGGATGTTCCGCTCGGGTTCCTCGATGATGGTGACCGGCGCCTTGTCGAAGTAGAGCGCGAGGATGAGGGCAGTCAGGTGAATCGTGCCGTCCGAGAGGAAGGAGGCGGGTAGATAGCTCTGGTCGGAGTAGCGCTCCTTGAGAGCGATGAGAAGGGAGCGGTCCGCGAACCGGTCTACCTTCAGGTGATCCACGAAGGGGAGGGCGTCCTTCAAGAGCCGGACAAAGTTCTCACGCCGATCGTCGTCTTGCAGAATGTTTCTGAGGACGATTGCGAGGTTGCTGCCGTCCGATTCAAGATCCGCTTTTCCGGTTATTGCGACCGCCTTCTTCGCCAATTTGGGCTCAAAGTCAAAAATTGCAACGGAACTTACAGCCCTCAAAACCAAGTTTTCGACGAGGTCATACCTATCATCGTTCGGATTCAGGCTCGGGACACCCTGCTCTAGAGCCTCAACCTTGGAACTCGAGGAGTTCTGCCGGAAAGAAATAACATAGGTTGCTTTTTCGCTCGAGACTTCAATTGAAACTGGCTTTGTTGTTCCAATCCTCAGATTTGCTAAATACTCCATCCCGCCCTGAAGCGATACCGCATTCTCCAACCCATGCGCTGACCGATCCCGAATGAACCGGAAAATCTCCAGGAAGTTCGACTTCCCCGCCGCATTCCCCCCCACCACGATGTTCAAGGGGCGGAGATCCACCTCCAACTCGTCGAAGCTCTTGAAATTAGAGACCTTGATCTTGGTAATCGCCATAGGGCACCGGCCTTGATTGTAGACCACT
>DATHUD010000346.1:0-4530 GCA_035462575.1 Thermoanaerobaculia bacterium
CGGCTGCCCGGGCGTGTGCTAGACTTTTTCTCAAGAACGCTGTCCGACACTTCGGGATCCGATCCGATGGCAGAGAGAGCCGATTATGTGTTCCTGGTTCACCCCGGCCCCAAGCCGTTGAACGACGAGAGTTTCGTCGCCGATCTGCTGGAGTTCCTCGGCCTGGAGGCCGACAGCCGGACGCAGATCGCCACACGCTGGGACCAGCCGGACGCCAGCGACGACGATGTCTTGACGGCGGCGATCGGCGAATGGGTCCTCCCTTTCTCGAATCCGCAGAAATTCCGCGCCCGGACCATGGTCTTCGAAGATGAGAGCGGAGTCTCCGGCCGGCTCCTCGTGGCCTTCGAGAAGTAGCTCCGCGACTCGACGCCCGATCCGGGGTGGGGAGGCTTCCGCTTGCGCCAGTTTCTGAGTCACCTGGGCTACGGAGCGCGGCTGGTGCTCCGCCAGCCCGGGTTTTCGCTCCTCGTCCTTCTGTCGATGGCGGCGGGCCTGGGCGTTCTGACGGCGACCTTCAGTCTGCTGAACGCGGTTCTGCTCCAGCCTCTCCCCTACGCCGGGGTCGACCGGCTCCTCTCTCTCCAGAGCCAGCACCCCGAGATGGGGACGAACCTCCTGAACGATGCAGCGACGCTGGCCCTGTTCGAGCGCGAAGCCCGGACGCTCGACGGCATCGCCGCCGCCGTCAACCTCGACCTGCGAGTGGAGACCCCGCGCGGCGTGGAGCCGGTCAAAGCCGCGCGCGCTTCGCGCTCCTTTTTCGAGGTCTTCAGCACCCATCCTCTGCACGGCCGCCTCTTCACCGAGGCGGACGGCCGGCCGGGAGACGCGCCGGTCGCCGTGATCGACTACCGATTCTGGCGCGACTTCCTGGGTGCGGACCCCGGAGTCCTGGGTAAGGCCCTCCGCGTGAGCGGCGGCGACCTGCTTGGCGGGGCCGGGCCGCAGGGGGACCTCCTCACGGTCGTGGGCGTCCTCCCCGAGGCCTTCAAGCCGCCGTTCGCCAACGCCGATCCGCAGATCTGGATCGCCGCCCGGTTCGACGAGGCAAACCCCGAGGAGAACCACCTCCTCCTCTACGCGCGCCTCCGCGAGGGGACGGCGCTGCCGGGCGCCGAGGCCGAGCTCGCGGGCCTTTACGCGCGCCTCGAGCGGTCGCGCGATCCGCAGTCGCAATGGCGGCTCCGGCTCCTGCCGCTCAAGGACGCCCTCACCGGGAGCGTCCGCCGCCCCGTCCAGTTCCTGTTCCTCGCGGGCCTCGCCACACTGCTCACCGCGGCCGCCAACACGGCCAACCTGCTCTCCGCCCGGGCCCGGACCCGTCGGCGGGAGGCGGCCGTGCGGACCCTGCTCGGTGCGAGCCGCCGCCAGATCCTGGGGCAGCTCTTCGCCGAAGGCCTGGTGTTCGCGGTGCCCGCGGGCGTCATCGGCCTGGCCCTGGCCCACGGCGGGCTCCGCCTGTTCCGCGCTCTGGGCATGGTGGGAGTCCCCCGGCGGTTCGCGGTGGAGATCGACGGCACCGTCCTCGCCGTGGCCGCCGCGGCGACCCTGGGAGTCGGCGTTTTCTTCGCTCTCGTCCCGGCCCTCGGGCTCTCCCGGGCGGAGAGCTCGGGCCTCCTCCGGGCGGCCGCCTCCCCTCTGGCCGCGCCGCCGCGACCCGTGCCGACCCGCATGCTCTTCGTCTCCCTGCAGGTGGCCGCGGCCCTGGCCGCAGCCATCGTCTCGGCGCTTCTCCTGCGCAGCTTCGTCCATCTTCTGCGGATCGATCCGGGCTTCGATCCGCGAGGAGTGGTCACGGCCTGGATCTCCCTGCCCGAGTCGAGCTACCCGGGCCCGCTGGACCAGGCCGGCCTCTACAACCGCCTCCGGGAGCGGTTGGAGGCGATGCCGGACAGCGCGGAGGCGGGTCTCGTCAACTACCTCCCGATGAGCCTGGGGAGCGGCGCGGCGGAGCTCACCATCGAGGCGCCCTCCGAGCGCCTCGACAGCCGGACCGCCGCGATCGAGTTCCGGGCCGTCAGCCCCGGCTACCTCGAAGCCTTGAAAATCCCCCTCCTCGCCGGGCGGTCCTTCGACGAGAGGGACCTCGCAAATCCCACGTTCATCGTCAGCCAGAGGGCGGCCCGCGAGCTCTGGGGCGGCCAGGACCCCCTCGGCCAGCGCCTCCTCCTGGGGGGAACGGAATCCGGCAACCCTTGGATGCCGGTGATCGGAGTGGTGGGAGACGTCCGGCACGATTCGCTTACCGAAGAGGGGCAGGCCGTCGTCTACATGCCCTACCTGTACTTTCCGCAGATGGCGATCGCCCTGCGCACGCAATCGGGGGACGTCACGGCCGCGAAGGCCGCCCTCTCCCGCATCGTCCGGGAGATCGATCCCGGGCTTCCCGTCTTCGACGTCCAGCCCATGGAGGACCGGGTCGGCGCCCAACGGGCCCGGAGCCGCATGACGGCCTGGCTGATGGCAATCCTCGCCCTGACCACCCTCCTGCTCGCCGGGGCCGGGGTCTACGGTGCCTCCTGGTACACGGTGGCCGAACGAGAGGACGAAGCCCGGATCCGGTTCGCCCTGGGGGCCGTGCCTTCCGACCTCGTCTCCTGGATGGGGCGCAAGGTGCTGCCATGGATCCTGGGCGGGCTCGCCGCGGGCCTCGGGCTCTCTCTCGCCCTCTCCCGCTCCCTCTCCGCCCTCCTCTTCGGGATCGAGGCCACGGACCCGGCGACCCTGCTGCTGATCACGGCTCTCGTGGGTGCGATCGCCGGAGCGAGCGTCTACACCCCCACAAAGGCGCGCATCCGGCGCCTGGACCCGAGCGCGAGCCTCCGGGCCTCCGATCGTTGAGCTGTGAAAAAGGGACGGGCGCCGGTCCCGTGAGACCGGCGCCACGAGGACTACCGCGACTTCGAGTCGACCTCTAGGCCTCCGACGGCGAGATCGCCCGCGCCCAGACCACCTTCGCCCAGATCACCTTCGCCCACAGCGGGGCCTCGGCGTCCGCGTCGTCGGCGACGTACTTGGTCTGGCTGTCGAGGATCCGCACCTGGCTGGTCTGCTTGGCCTTGATCGCCAGATCCCGGGTCTGCGCCTGGCTCGCCGTCACGGCGGGAACCGCCATGGCGCCGGCCATCAACAACGACGACAGAATCCTTTTGCCCTTCTTCTCGTCCATCCCATCCTCCTTGTTTCGCCCTTCGGCTTTGTCCGGCCCCGAGAGCTCCACGCTCCCGACGGGCTTCCATCAACCTCGGAAATAGAAGTTGGTACGTTCGACCTTCTCCCGCTCGAGATACGTGCGCAGGCTCGTCGAGACCTCTTCGCTGCTCAGGGCGAGGTGCCCGGAGTCGGACCAGTGGGGAAGGTCCGTGAGCGAAAGGGCTTCCGGAGCAGGGTCTTCCAGAGCCTGCCGGTAGATGGACTGCAGAGCAGAGTTGCGGGCTTCGAGCGATAGCGATCCGCCCGCGGCCTTCTCATAGGCCGCGAGCGCCTTCGACCGGGCGAGGTCCACGTCCGACAGCAGGCTTGAGAGAAGGGGAAGGAATCCCTCCTCCTCCGGCCCCGAAGCGGCGTTACGGTCGAAGAGCACGGCCTCCTCGCCGGACAGGATCTCGTCGATGTGATCCATTCCCCGTCCCCGGGCCACGACGACCGCCAGCCCATGGGCCGCCGCCTCGAGGAGGATCATGCCGAAGCTCTCCTCCCGGGCGGGGTGGAAAAGGACGTGGGACTCCTTGAGCAGGCTCAAGACCTCCGCCCGCGGGACCCGGCCGCGGAAGTCGATCCCCTCCGTCAGCTCCCGGTCGCTTTCCGGAACCTCGCCGACGTAGGTGAACCGCACGTCCGGCCGGGCTTCTGCCAAGCGGCGGAACACCTGGAGCGCGACCCGGCCGTTCTTCGCCTCGTAGTCGCCGCCCACGAAGAGGACGCGGAGCTCTGGCACCTGCAGCCACTTCTGCCGGACCACGCTCGCAATCAGGGCGCGCTGGGCCGGGTAAACGACCTGGCTCTTCGCCAGGAAAGCCTCCCCCGCGGAGGTCAGCCCGAAGTCGCGGATCCAGCGGGCGGCATCCTCGAGCGCCTTCCGGGTCCAGAAAAGGACGGCCTTGCAGCTCGGGTGGGCGAAGGCGTGAAGCATGTTGGCCATCCGCCGGGCCGCGACCGCCCTCTCCACGTCCGACCAGTCCGACGAGGCGCGCATCCCGGCCTTGGGGTTCAGGAGGTAGCGGCCCAGCACGAAGGGATAGCCGAAGTCGTCCAGGTCCGCCACCCAGGCCCGCCGGCGCACCACGGGCCAGCGGGCGCTGTGGGCCACCTGCGGCCCGGGTCCGAAATCGATGACCTCGCCCTGGTGCGGATGCTCGAACGGAAAGAAGGCCGTCTCCGGAGCGGGCCCGCCGTTGGAGCCGAAATAGTGCCGGGCTCCCCGGGAGTAGAAGAAAACCCCCTCGGGCGCATCGTTCCGGAGGGATTCGTGATACCCCGGATGCAGGTCGATGTAGGGACCCAGAAGAATGGTCTGCTCGATCTTCG
>DATHUD010000347.1:0-5243 GCA_035462575.1 Thermoanaerobaculia bacterium
CTCCAGCAGGCTGACGGTGCCCGGCGCCAGCCCGGCGTTCTCCCAGGCGCGCTCGATGGCCAGCTTCTGGCCGGCCGGATTGGGCGCCGTGATCCCCTTGCCGCGGCCGTCGCTCGCGCCGCCGATGCCGCGGATCACCGCGTAGACCTTGTCGCCGTCCCGCTCCGCGTCGGTCAGGCGCTTCAGCACGAAGAGCGCCGACCCCTCGCCCATGACGAAGCCGTCCGCCCCGTCGGCATAGGGGCGCGTGCCGGTGGCGGAGAGCGCGCCGATCTTGCAGAACTTGATGAATGTGGACGCGCCCATATTGGCGTCGATGCCGCCGGTCACCACCGCGTCGAAATCGTCCTCCTCCAGCCCCTCGATGGCCGAGCCGATCGCGGCCATGGCCGAGGCGCAGGCCGCGTCCACCACGTAATTGGGCCCGCGGAAGTTGAAGACGTTCGCCACCCGGCCGGCGACGATGTTCGCGAGCTCGCCCGGCATGGTGTCCTCGTTGACGTCCGGCAGGCGGTGGCCGATGCCGTCGTGGAGCTCGTGCTCGATCGCGTCGCGCAGCGCCTCCGGCAGCGCCGCGAAGCTCGGAGCGTTCTCGAGCTCCTGCGCGTACTCGGGGAAGAACAGGCGGAGCGACGTCAGGTAGTGGCGGTCGCCCGCCATGGCGTTGCCGAGGATCACCGCGGTCCGGTCCGGATCGAGCGCCCGGGCGGGCCAGCCGTAGTCGGCGAGCGCCTCGCGCGTGGCCGCGATCGCCCACTTCTGGGCGCGGTCCATGTTGTCCGACACCTTGGGCGGGATCGGCAGCTTCCACTCGATCGGGTCCCAGGGCCACTCGCGCACCCAGCCGCCGATCTTCGAGTAGGACTTGTCCGGCGCCTTCGGGTCCGGGTCGTAGTAGAGGGCCGGGTCCCAGCGGTCCGGCGGCGGCTCGCCGATGCTGTAGCGGCCGGTCTTCACATTGCTCCAGAAGGTCGGTACGTCGGGCGCGTCGGGCAGGACCGCTCCCACCCCCACGATCGCGATGGCTTTGTGCGCGGTGTCTCTCATTGGCGATGCTCCTCGAGCTCGGTCCTGTGTGTTTTTCAAGCGGCTGCGGTGAGGGCCACGGCGCGTCCGTAGAGGACGCCGGCGGCGCGGTCCATGTCGGCCAGGGCTCCGGCCTGCGCGCGGTAGATGGCGGGGAGGCCCAGCGAGGCCGCGAGCGTCCCCGAGTCCGCGCCGTCCTCGGCGCCGGCGACCCAGCGCAGGCCCTCGGTCCCCACCTTGAAAGCGGCTTCGCGGGCGAACACGCGGGAGAGGGCGGCCAAACCCGCGGCGTCGAAGCGCCGGCCGGCCTTGTCGCCCAACTTCCCGTCCGCCGCGCGGGCGGCGCGGCGGGCGAGGCTCCCGGCCCCCTCGGCCCAGGCGACGAGCTCGCCCAGCCGGAGCAGCACGTGCTGGTTGCGGGTGAGGCGGGCCACGCGCGCCCGCTCCAGAGCCTCGGCCAGGGCGTGGAGGGCGAGGGCCGCGATGCCGGCTCCCACCTCCGGCCGCCGGGCGTCGAGCTCTTCCATCTTCCGGGCCTCGGCGTGGTAGTGGTCCCCCCGCGTTTTCAGATGGAGCTGCCAGCGGTCGCGGGAGATCGTCATCTCCAGGATCTCCGACGTCCCCTCGTAGATCGTCGTGATGCGGGCGTCCCGCTTGATCTTTTCGACCATGGACTCGCGGGTGTAGCCGTTGCCGCCCAGGGCCTGGATGGACGCGTCGGCCGCCAGGTTGCCGAACTCGCTCGCGAGGTACTTGGCGATCGCCCCCTCGGTGTTCAGGCTCCCCTCGCCCGCGTCGATCCGCTCCGCCGTCTCTTCGATGTATGCCCGCGAGGCTTCGAGCCGCGCCGCGTGGGGCACGATCAGCTTGTGCGTGTACCCCTGCTTTTCGGAGAGCGGCCCGCCAGCCTGGATGCGCTCGGTGGAGTAGGGGATGGCCTTGTCGAGCGCGGCCCACCCGGCGCCGAGCCCGAAGGCCGCCACCATGAGCCGCGTATAGCCGAAGACCGCCTGCGCCTGGAGGAGCCCCTGCCCCTCGACGCCGCCCACGAGCGCGTCCGCGCCCACCTCGACGTCTGAAAACGACACCTCGGACGTGTTGCTCGCGCGGATGCCGTGCTTGTCCTCAGGGTGACCGTGCGAGAGCCCGGGCGTCCCCTTCTCGACGATGAGCCAGCTCGGGCCGCCGGGAGTGAGCGCCAGCACGCTGTAGAGGTCCGCGAACCCGCCGTTGCTGATCCACTGCTTGTTGCCGTCGATGCGGTAGCCCACGGTCCGGCCGTCCTCGACGACGGGCTTCGCCGTGGTGCGCAGCGCCGCGAGATCGCTTCCGGCCTCGGCCTCGGTCGCCGCGTAGGCCATGAGCGCCCCCTCCTCGGCGATGCGGGAGAGCCAGCGCTGTTTCTGCTCGGGGGTGCCCCCGAACACGATCGGGTCCGATCCCAAAAACGTTGCCAAGACGCCCGTCGCGACCCCGAGGTCGATCCGCGCGAGCGCCTCGCAAACGCGGTACACGTCGAACGCGCCGCCGCCCATCCCCCCGTACTCCTCGGGGATGAAGAGAAGCTGCACGCCGAGCCCGTCGCCGCACATGGCGCGGACGATCTCCAGGGGAAATTCGTCCTGGGCGTCCAGTTCGAGGAGCTTGTCGTCGGGAAGGTATTCGCGGGCGAAGTCTTCTATGGAGCCTAAAGTGAGATCGAGAGTCTCACGGTCGAGTCCTGCGGTCATGGGTCCTCCTCGGCTCTGTGAGGACGCAACGACGCAGACCGGCCTGAAGCTCAGGGCCGGGCGCTGGGCAGCCTGGGAAGCGGGCGTCCTCCTGCCATGGGGCGAACCTTACCGGCCCCTCCCCGGTCCACGCGCCGTTCGCGGGGGTGGCGGAGCGAGCCCGCCCGGGCGGTCCCGGGGACTACCCGGAGGGATTGGGGGGAAATGCTTTCCTCCCGGTCTACACTCTCTTTCGGAACCGCTGCGCCAACACTGGAGATCCCGCCATGATCAGGCTCCCTCCCTTGTCCGTCCTTCTCTCCGTCCTTCTCGCCGCCGCCATCCCCCTCTCCGCCGGGGTGGACCGCTGGACCGCCATCGGTCCGGAGGGAGGATCGGTCTTGAGCCTGTCCTCCGCTCCGGGCGTGATCTACGCCGCCACGGCGGCGGGCGGCGTCTTCAAGAGCACGGACGGCGGCGCGACCTGGACCCCGGCGAGCGCCGGCCTGCCGCGCGACCTCATCGTCTCCGTGGCCGCCGATCCCACGAACCCCGCCGTCGCCTATGCCGTCGCGGACTCCGGCACGCTCCACAAGACGACCAACGGCGGCGCCTCCTGGTCCCGGATCGGGCTCGTCGAAAGGGTGGACCTCCTCGAGGTCGCCCCGTCCCAGCCGGGCACGCTCTACGCCGCGAATTTCGAGAGCTTCTTCCGGAGCACGGACCATGGAGCCTCCTGGACCCGGCTCCCCGGCAGCCCCCTCGCACCGCTCGACCTGGAGGTCGATCCGCACGACCCCGAGACCGTCTACGTCGCGAGAGGCCCGCAGATCTTCCGCACGGAGGACGGAGGAGCCACCTGGGTGTCCTTCGAATCCGGTCTCACAACCGAGTCCGGTACGCCGGAAACCGTGCTCCTGCTGGCCGCCGACCCGATCCGGTACTCCACCCTCTACGCCGCGACCGTGGGCGGCCAGATCGGCAAGAGCACGGACCGCGGGGCCACCTGGACCGGGGTCCGGCCTTCGAGCCTCCGGCTGCAGTCGTGGGCCCTGGCCGTCGATCCCGCCTCCGGCGCGGTCTACGCCGCCCTCCGGCCGCTCCTCGGGCACACGGATGGAGAAGGGGGGATCTGGCAGAGCGTGGACGGCGGGGCGGCCTGGGACCGGGTCCTCCACGCCCCTGGGGTCGCCTCCCTCGGCTTCGAGCGCGGGGCCCCCGGCCGCGTGTTCGCGGGCGCGGATCTGGCCGGCATCTACCGCAGCGCGGACGGCGGGGGCACCTGGGGCCTCAGCAATCACGGCCTCCAGGCGTATGCCATCTCCCAGGCCGCCCCCGACCCCCACGTGCCCGGGAGGATCTTCGCCGCCGCCCTCGCTTTCGGAGAGCTCAACACCTCCCGGGGTGTGCTGATGCGGAGCGACGACCGGGGCGCGACCTGGACCGGCCTGCTGGGAGAGCCGGAGACCGGCATCGGCATTCCCTTGACCGACCTGGCCATCCACCCCACGGAGCCCGGCACTCTGTACGTGGCCGGCCGCGGCGTTCTGCGCACCACGGACGGCGGAAACACCTGGGAGAGCCGGAACCGCGGCCTGCGCGCCGGCGAATACGTAGCCGCCCTGGAGCTCGCCCCCTCGAGCCCCAACGTGCTCTACGCCATCGGCTGGGACACCTATCCCGCGTGCGCCGGCGGCCACTGCACCCGCGTCATCGTCTTTCGGAGCTCGGACGGCGGAGCCCAATGGCGGCGGTCCAGGCTCCCGCTCCAGGGCTTCGAATTCCTCAACGCCCTGGCGGTGGACCCGTCGAACCCCGCCATCGTCTACACCGCCGGAAGACAGCTCTTCAAGAGCACCGACGGAGGCGTGACCTGGCGCCGGACCGGCCGCGGCCTGCGTGGCCCCGTGACCGACCTGCTCGCCGACCCCTTCACGCCGGGCACCCTCTACGCCGTCGTCCGGTTCGCGCGGAGAGGGATTCCGGTCACCGGCATCGACAAGACCACCGACGGCGGCGCCACCTGGGCTCCGGCCGACGCGGGCCTCCCCGGCTGGTACGGCATCCGCCGCCTGACCGCCGACCTTGCCACGCCCGGTACCCTCTACGCGGCGACAGACCAGGGCATCTTCCTCTCCACCAACGGCGGAGCCGCCTGGACCGTGAAGCTGAAAGCCGGCCTTCCGTCCGGAGTCCGCACCCTGACCGTCGCCGTCGATCCCCTGGACCCCCGGACCCTCTACACCGGGACCTCGGGGGGCGGGGGGCTGTTTGGGATGACGCGGACGCCGTAGGCCTCCTGATTTACTTTGCAGACTGCGGCCGAGGCCCCCGCCCGGAGCCCTCACCACCCCGGCCCTCCTCTCCCAGCCTCCCGTCCACCCCTGGGAGAGTTGTTCATGCCGCTATCGCGGCACCGCAAGAGGGATGAAAATCCGGAACGGCGGTGGCCTTCGACCTCACCCCAACCCCTCTCCTAAAGGAGAGGGGCTCTGGTTTGTTGGGTTT
>DATHUD010000348.1:0-2748 GCA_035462575.1 Thermoanaerobaculia bacterium
GCTGATGAACCGGCTGGGGCTGCCGCCGCGGGTCAAGCGGATGCCGATCTTCGGCCTGGGGTGCGTGGCGGGGGCCGCGGGCATCGCGCGGGCGGCCGACTACGTGCGGGGCTACCCGGACCACGTGGCGGTCCTCCTCTCCGTCGAGCTCTGCTCGCTCACCCTCCAGCCGGAGGACCTCTCGATCCCCAACCTGATCGCCTCGGGCCTCTTCGGCGACGGCGCCGCGGCCGTGGTGGTCACCGGCGAAGGCCGCCCCGCGGCCGGGCCCCGGATCGTGGCGAGCCGCTCGGTCTTCTACCCGGATTCCGAGCAGGTCATGGGGTGGGACATCTCGGAGACGGGGTTCAAGATCGTGCTGTCGTCGGACGTGCCGGTCGTGGCGCGGGAGAAGCTGCGGCCGGACGTGGACGCCTTCCTCGCCGAGCACGGCCTGACGCGCGCCGACATCTCCTCGTGGGTCTGCCACCCCGGCGGGCCCAAGGTGCTGGAGGCGATGCACGAGTCGCTGGAGCTTCCCGAAGGGGCGCTGGACGTCACCTGGCGGAGCCTCCGCGAGGTGGGGAACCTCTCGTCGACCTCCGTTCTTCTCGTTCTCGCCGACACCCTGGCGAATCACCGCCCGGCTCCGGGGAGCTGGGGGATGCTCCTCGCCATGGGTCCGGGCTTCTGCTCCGAGCTCGTCCTGCTCCAGTGGTAGCCCGTCAGGCTCCGGCCAGCACCGGCTGGTAGCGCGGGTGCCTGTCGATGTAGACGCGCACGTACCAGCAGGAGGGGATCACCCGGTAGCCGCGCTCCAGGGCGTCCTCCAGAGCCACCTTGACGAGCTCTTCCGCGATCCCCTTCCCCCGCAGCTCCGGCGGAACGTAGGTGTGGGTGAAGTTCAGGGTCCGCTCGCCCACCGGGATGTATTCGCAGACCGACTCGCGGCCGTCCACCACCGCGTAGTACTTCCTCCCCTCCTGGTGCTGCACGTCGATCTTGGTCGTCATCATCATTCGCCTCCGCAAAGCTTCGAATCCAAGCTGCATGCCACCTCAGGCCGAGAGGAACAGTCCCTGGAGCGTCCCCTGAATGTCCAGCGCCGCCTGGTAGGGGTCCGGGGCGTTGCGGATGGGGCGGCCGATCACGACGTAATCCGCGCCGTTTCTGATCGCGTCCTCGACGGTGACCACCCGCTTCTGGTCGTCGGCCGGCCGGTTCTCGACGGGGCGGATGCCGGGGGTGACGATCACGAGCTTCTCCCCGAAGCTCTCCTTCAAGGCCTTGGCTTCGAGCCCGGAGGAGACGACGCCGTCGCACCCGAGCTCCAGGGCCCGGCGGGCGCGGGAGAGGACGAGCTTGTGGACGTCCACCTCGAATCCCAGGTCGTCCAGGTCGCCCCGGTCGAGGCTCGTGAGCACGGTGACGGCGAGGATTTTCAAGTCCCCCTTCTCCCGGCAGGCGGCTTCGAGGATGCTGTCGTTGCCGTGGACGGTGGTGAAGGTGATGGGGCGCTTGGCAAGCTGGCGGACGGCCGAGCGGACGGTCTCGGGGACGTCGAAGAGCTTCAGATCCAGAAAGACCTTCTTCTCCCGCTCGATGAGCCAGTCGATGAGCTCGAAGGAGCCGCCCGAGGAGAAGAGCTCCAGCCCGACTTTGTAGAACTGGACGGCCTCGCGCAGGGTCTCGACGAGGCGCTTCGCCTCCTCGACGGCCGGCACGTCCAACGCGAAGATCAGCCGCTCTTCGGGGGGGATCTCCTTGGTCGAGATCAGGATGGGGTCGCCCTCGGTCATGTCCACCTCCTCGAAGACCGCACGGTAGCACAGGGCAAGGCACCATTAAGATACCCGCCATGCTCGAGCGCATCTTCCACATCCGCGCCGCCGGGTCGACCCCCGGGCGGGAGGTCCTGGGCGGGATCACGACCTTCCTCACCATGGCCTACATCCTGGCGGTGAACCCGGTGTTCCTGACCGCCGCGGGGATGCCGCTCGAAGGGGCGATCGTGGCCACGGCCCTGTCCGCGGCCTTCGCCACCTTCCTGATGGCCTTCCTCGCCAACTATCCGATCGCGCTCGCCCCGGGCATGGGGATGAACGCCTTTTTCGCCTACGGCATCTGCCTGGGGGCCGGGGTCCCCTGGCAGACGGCGCTCGGCATGGTCTTCTGGGCGGGCCTCCTGTTCGTGGTGCTCACGGTGACCGGCGCGCGGAGTGTGCTCGTGCGTGCGGTGCCCGATGTGATCAAGCTCGCGGGCGCCGTGGGGATCGGGCTCTTCATCGCCTTCATCGGCCTCCAGCACGGCGGTATCGTGCGGGCGGACGAGAACACGATGGTGGCCATGGGGGACCTGACCGCGCCCGCCGCGCTCCTGACCCTCTTCGGCGTGGCGGTCTCGCTCATCCTGATGGCCGCGGGCGTGCGCACGGCCATCTTCTGGGGGCTTTTGGCGACCCTCATCGCGGCGCTCGTGGCCGGCCTGGTCGAGGCGCCGTCCTCGATCGTCTCCATGCCGCGCCTGGCGCTCCCCGGCCTCGAGATCGACCTCCTGGGGGCGCTGAAGCTCGAGTACGTGCCGCTCATCCTCGTCCTCCTCTTCTTCGCTCTCTTCGACACCCTGGGCACGCTCATGGGGCTCGCGCACGAGGCGGGGTTCCTGAAAAACGGCGAGCTGCCGCGGATCGAGCGGGCGCTGACGGCCGACGCCCTGGGGATGGTGGGCGGCGCTCTCGCCGGGACATCGCCCGTGACCACCTACATCGA
>DATHUD010000349.1:0-6880 GCA_035462575.1 Thermoanaerobaculia bacterium
CTCTTAAATCTATCTCTACCCTATTCACTATGATGCGTGCTTTTTTCATCGAGAATGCTCGGCCATCGCGCGTCATGAGGAAACCCCTCGAGAGTGATATGGTCGACTTATATCACACGATCTTTATGCCGTATGTGGATATATTCAGAACGGACGTATACATGACAGCCTTGGCCAGGAAAGCACTGGGTCCGCAAGCTCCAGTCCAAGACAAGCTGGAGGCATTGCCTGATATTATTGACAGCCTTTATGGTAACCTCAGGCCATTGCAGTGAGGCCTTTATGCTCGAAGCACTCAACCACTATACGTGACTGGACGGGAACCTAGTGACGCGCTGAACCGTGGTCAGGTCCGTTCGGCTCTACAAGGATCTCACACCCCACGTAGCGCCGACTCCGTAACAGAGCTGGCCTGCGCCCTTTCAGGGCTTATGAGATTGGGGGAGGGGGACCGAGTACCTGGCATTGAAATGCCAGGCTTTATTCCTCGGTCCCTTTGGGACCCTTCCCACCGCAGATTGCGTGAACGACAAGAGGCCGCGCACTTGGTGATTGCGAGGAACGCCCTCCAATAGACGAGGCCTCCGAAGGATAATCCCCATCCTCTCGCTGGTACGAGGATGCCTCAAATCCGAGGACATCTCTGAACGCCCCGCAAGGGGCACAGGAATAGAGCCTGGCATTTTAATGCCAGGTAGGGCGTCCCCCAAAATCCCCGAAGTCCCGAAGGGACGCAGGAATTCCGCAGGCCTTCAGGCCGCCCCGGCCTGTCAACCGAGCAGATAGCGCTCGTCGTACGGAATCCCATTCCGTTCAAGTAACATGACCAATTCTTCCCGGAACGTCACCCGCCGATGGTGTTCTTCCTGGAGACGAATGTAACGCCGTACCCGGTCCGCTAGCGACGCGCTCACGGAAAAGATCCCATACCCCGTCTGCCACCCGAACCGCTCCCGGGAACCCGGTCTCTCGTTGAGCCACTTCGAGGATCTTCCCTTGATCTTCTTAACCATGATCGCGACGGCGACGTCCGTTTTCATCTTGGCGAGCAGGTGGACGTGGTCGGGCATCCCACCGACCTCCAGGAGGATTCCTCCCTCCCCGCGGAGGATGCCGCCCATATATTCATAGAGAGGCCCCCGGATCTCGTCGTGGATCAACGGGAGGCGATTCTTGGTCGAGAAGACGACATGGTAGAGCAGGTTGGAAAAGGTCGTGGCCATGGCGCGTAGTGGTCTCCGGACGGTTGAAGTTTCCGGATAGCATACCCGGAGACCGGCGCTCGTTACAGAGTCCCGTATCCTGCTCTGGGGAGTTGGTGGTCGTTCGCCTGCGCCCTTTCAGGGCTTTGGGGGGGTGGGGAGGGGGACCGCGTACCTGGCATTGAAATGCCAGGCTTTATTCCTGGGTCCCTTTGGGACCCTTCCCTCCGCAGTTTGCGTAAACGACAAGCGGTCGCGCAGTTGGTGATTGCGATGAACGCCCTCCAAGGGACGGAGTCTCCGAAGGTAATCCCCATCCTCTCGCTGATACGAGGACGCCTCAAATCCGAGGACATCTCTGAACGCCCCGCAGGGGCACAGGCATAAAGCCTGGCATTTCAATGCCAGGTAGGGCGCCACCCCAAAATCCCCCAAAGTCCCGAGGGGACGCGGGAATCCCTACGCCGAGGAACGGGCGCCTCTGGTCTAATATCCCCGATGCTCTTCTACCGCCATCGCCCCCAGCCGCCGCTGTCCTGGTTCGTGGACATGCTCTGGCTGTACGAGTCGGGCTCGACGCCGCACGCGCGGGAGCGCCTTCTGCCGATGGGGACGGTCGAGGTGGTCTTCAGCTTCGAGGACGAGCCGATGCGGGTGTTCGACCGGGAGGACCGGCTCCACACCTTCCGCGGCTCGGTGATCTGCTGCGGGCCGCATTCGGACGGCTGACAAGGAGGAAAAACCATGAGTCAGGTCAATCACAAGCCGAAAGGGTTCCACACGGTAACGCCGTATCTGATGGTCCAGGGAGCGGAGAGGCTGCTCGAATTCCTGAAGCAGGCCTTCGGAGCGGAGGTGCGCGACTGCACGCGGCGCCCGGACGGCGCGATCATGCACTCCGACATCCGGATCGGAGATTCGGTCCTCGAGCTGAGCGAGGCGAACGAGAATTGGAAGCCCATGAATTGCGCGATCCACCTCTACGTGGAGGACGCGGACACCACCTACCGGCGCGCTCTGGAGGCCGGCGCCACCTCCCTCTACGAGCCGGACGTCAAGCCCTACGGGGACCGCGAGGCGGGGGTCAAGGATCCGTCCGGCAATTTCTGGTTCATCGCTACGCACAAGGAGGAGGTTTCGAAGGAGGAGTTCGAGCGGCGGATGGCAGGGGCGGGGAAGAGCTGAGGAGGTCCCGTCCGAGGGCACTTCAGCGGGCGGATATAATGCTAGAAACCGCGAAAGCAAGCCTGCTCCGTCGCGTTCAAGCTCGAGACGGCGCGAACGAGCTTCCTCGGTTGCATCGAAGCTTGCCGCGTCCTGCTCCAAGCCTGGCCGCCCGGGCGCAAGCTCGGGGTGAGGGAAAGCAAGCACGTGCCGCCCCATCTCCGGCTTCGCTCCGGCGCCTCGAGCTCGAACCAGGACGCGCAAGCCTCAACCGCTGCACGCAAGCTTCGACGGCCCCGAAGCAAGCTTGCTCAGGGCTGTTCAGCCCTGGCTCAACGCCATCTGAGCCTGCTTCGGGTTGTACCAGGCTCGAGCTCGCCAGTCGAAGCTTCGTCCGGGCGGAGCACGCTTGAACTTCCCGGAGCAAGCTCGAGCCCTCATCCACCCGACGAGTTGAACAAAGGTCCGCCATCCCCGCACGTCCGCCCCCGCCCCCGGTCGTGCGCCACGCAGACGGTCACCGTTCCGGTGCAGGAAGCTCCCAGCGGGTCCCGCGCCTCGAAACTCAGGTGATAGACCCGGCCGTCCCCCTTGCCCGCCCGGTCCGCTCGCAGGGAGACGGAAGGCGTTCCGATCCCGGTGGCGTCCGGGGTCCCCGCCTGGCTGAGCGGCTCGTCCTGGCGAACGCCCGTTACAGTCAAGGTGATCGGGTCGCCGTCCGGATCGGTCACTCCGGAAATCGTGATCGGAACGAGCTTGCCGTTGGGCGGCCAGATCGTGGACGGGCTCGCGAAGGCCGCGGCGCAGCCGGGGGGCGCGTTGAACGCGAGCTTGGCTACGAAGGCATCGTTAAAGCCACCGCCGAAGACCGGCTGGAAGGCGTTCACGGTCGTCGGGAGGCCCCCTGAGGTGACGCCCGTGAGGTGGAGGTGACCCTGCGCGTCCGCAGCCATGTCCCGGACGTCGGCCCCCGGCAGGCAGGTGGCCTGGAGGACCTCGAAGCTCTCCGGATCCAGCTCCGCCAGGAACCGGCCTTGGCACCCGGGGACGGAGAGCGGCGAGCCGCTGGAGGAGGTGCCCGCCAGGTAGAGGCGGCCCAGGCCGTCCAGAGCGAGGCTCGTGACCTCCTGGGCGCCAATGCCTCCTAGATAAGTGGAGGCGACGAGGGCGCCGTCCGGGTCGAAGCGGGCCAGGAACAGGCCTTTCGCTCCCTGTATCGGATTGAGGAGGGGGAAGTCGGCCGAGCTCGTCCAGCCGGCCACGAAGACGTTGCCGGCGGGGTCCGCCGCGAGGTGTTCGGCTTCCTCGGAGCCGCTGCCTCCGATCACGAGCGAGTAGACGACCGCTCCGGAGGGGTCGAGCTTCGTAACGAACGCGTTCGTGTGCCCTTCGAGAGAGCCGATGACGCCGGTGGCCGGGAAGTCGGAGGAGGTTGTGTAGCCCGCGACGTAGGCGTTGCCCGCGGCGTCCACGGCGATCGCGTTGCCCTGCTCGTCGCCGGAGAGGCCCTCGAGATCTGTGACGTAGAGGAATGAGCCATCACTTCCGAGCTTGGCGACGTAGGCCTGAGGCACGTAAAAGCCAATCGGGTGATCGTAGTGACTCTGTCCCGTCACGTAGACGTCCCCCGCGGAGTCGACGGCGACGTCCCACCCTTTGGATCTGATCCCCCCCGGAATGGACAGGAACGAGATCTCGAACGGGCGGACCCTCGCCAGGAAGGGGAAAAAGCCTTCGAAAAAGACGTCGGTGTAGCCGGTCACGTAGGCAGTGCTGGCAGGTCCCACGGCGATGGCGTGGGGGAACTCGATTTCGGAATCTCCCAGGTAGGTGGAGTGGACGAGCTCGCCCGTGGGTCCGAAGCAGGTGACGAAGGCGTCAGGAAATTGACGGCCGGAGTAGTGCTCGGGTTGCAGATCCGGCTGCGCGGCCAAAAACGCCGGGAAGTCGGGCGAGTTTGTGATGCCCGTCACGCACGTTCCGCCGCCGGGCGCTGCGGCCACCGCCCTTCCCTCATCCACCCCTCTGCCCCCGAGATAGGTCGAGTAGACGAAGGATGCCGTCTGAGCTTGCAGGGCCACCCCATAGATCAATGTGATTGCCGAAACCCGCCCGAGCCATTGAGCCGTCTTCGCCAGAGCTCCCATGTAGATCCTCCTTGGCCTGTCGCCGGTTGGTGAGCACGTCGAAGAACACGGTACAGAACTCTTTGGAAAAATAAAACAGCGGCTCGGCTATAATGAAGGGTCCCGCCGGTTCGGCGGGCTCTAGAATCGATTCAACCGGAGAGCTTCACATGGCCAAAGCGCGCGTTGCCGTCTACAAGACCAAGCCCGAGACCGTCCTGGAAGACGTCGGGCATACGATGGAGCTGGCCGACTTCAAGCGCCACCTGGCTCCCGGCACGACCACGATCCTCAAGGACAACATCTCCTGGCACTTCCCCTTCCCCGGGGCGAACACCACCCCGTGGCAGCTCGAGGGGACCATCCTGAAGCTCCGGGAGTCGGGGTATGCCGATCAGGTCTGCGTGCAGAACAACACGGTGGTGACCGACCCCAAGAAGGGGGAGCGGCTGAACCGCTACCTGCCGGTGCTCGACAAGTACGACGTGCCGGTGCGCTACAACTGCTTCGCGGATGACCTGAAGTGGATCACCTACCAGCCCAAGGGGAAGATGCTGGTGCTGCCGAAGATCTACCCCGAGGGGATCACCATCCCCGAGTTCTTCCTCGGCAAGAACATCGTCCACCTGCCCACGGTCAAGTGCCACATCTACACCACGACGACCGGGGCGATGAAGAACGCCTTCGGCGGTCTGCTCAACACCCGGCGGCACTACACCCACTCGTACATCCACGAGACGCTGGTGGACCTCCTGACGATCCAGAAGGAGATCCACACCGGGATCTTCGCGGTGAAGGACGGCACGACCTGCGGCAACGGCCCGGGCCCGCGGACGATGATCCCCGTCGAGAAGGACTTCATGATGGCCTCGGGCGACCAGGTGGCGATCGACGCGGTGGCGGCGAAGCTCATGGGCTTCGACCCGATGTCGATCAAGTACATCCGGCTGGCTCACGAGGCGGGGCTCGGCGTGGGCGACCCGCGGGACATCGAGGTGGTGGGCGAGGATGTCTCGAAGTGGAACTTCAAGTTCTCGGTGGGGGACAACGCGGTCTCCCGCTTCGGCGACCTCGTCTGGTTCGGGCCGCTCCACGGCCTCCAGAAGCTCCTGTTCCGGACGCCGCTCGTCTACTTCTTCGTGTTCGGCTCGTACTTCTACCACGACTTCGCGTGGTACCCCACGATCGGCAAGCGCCGCATCGAGCAGTACAAGAAGACGAGCAAGTGGATGCGCCTCTTCGAGCAGTATCCCGAGGCGGTGCAGGAAGAAGAGAAGGCCGCCTGAGCCCGCGGACTCCCCCCGAAGCGCCCGCACCCGATCCGCAGACTTTCCCTCCCGCGCCGGCCGACGCCGACGCGCGGGAGGGGAGCGCCACGGGTCTGGAGCGGCTGGGCCGGCGCCTCCTGGTGCCGCTGGCCTTGGGGCTCCTCGTGGTGCTCGGGCTGGTGCTGACGGCCAATCCCAGGGAGCTCGCCCGCAGCCTCGAACGGTTCGACCTCCGTCTCCTCGTCCCCGTCCTCGCCCTCTCGCTCGTCAACTACGGGCTGCGCTTCGTCCGCTGGGAGGTGTACCTGCGGCGGCTCGGGGTGCGGCTTTCGCTGTGGAAGAGCCTGATGGTCTTCCTCGTGGGCTTCCTCCTCTCGGTGACTCCGGGCAAGGCCGGGGAGCTGGGGAAAGCCTGGCTCGTGCGGGAGCTGGGAGGCGGGCCGGCGCTCCGGGTGGTGCCCGCGGTGCTCGCCGAGAGGGTGACGGACGTGCTCGGCGTGGTCCTCCTCCTCGCGGTCGGGGCCCTGCCGCTCCCCGGAGGGCCGTGGTTCCTGGCCCTGGGGCTCGCGGCCACGGTGGGCGTGGTGCTCGTCCTCACCTGGCGGGGGTTGGCGGACTGGATCTTCCGCCTCCTGCGGAGACTGCCGGTGGCCGGTCCCCGGGTGCCGCACCTCGTGGAGCTCTACGAGACCCTCCGGAAGCTCCTCTCCCCCGGGCTCCTCCTCTTCGCGCTTCTCCTGGCGGTGATCGCCTGGGGCGCGGAGGGGGTGGGTTTCTACCTCGTGGTGCGCGAATACGCCCCGGGGGCGGACGTCCTTCTCTCGGTCTTCAACTACACGGCCGCAAACTTCGTGGGGGGCGTCTCCATGCTCCCCGGCGGCCTGGGAGCGGCCGAGGGGTCGCTCTCCGCCCTCCTCCACGCCCAGGGGCTCGACACGGCGGACGCCAACTCGATCACCCTGGTCATCCGCGGGGCCACACTGTGGTTTGCGGTGTTGCTGGGGCTGGTGGCGTTGCCGGTGGTGGGGCGGTGGTTGGCGGGGCGGGCCCGAGGGAGCAACACGGACTGACACGGACGAACACGGACCTGCACGGACGGGTGATTCTCGTCCTTGTGGGT
>DATHUD010000350.1:0-7844 GCA_035462575.1 Thermoanaerobaculia bacterium
CGTGGCCGGGTTCCACACCGAGTACAGCGCCATGCGCTTCGCCGTGTTCTTCCAGGCGGAGTACACCAACATGGCGGCGCTCTCGGCCCTCGGGGTGACGCTCTACTTTGGCGGCTGGAGCCTGCCGGGAGTCGACCTCCATGGCTGGCTGGGCGCGGCGCTCGGTTTCGCCGTCCTGCTCGCCAAGATCGCCTTCTGCATGATGGTCTACGTCTGGGTGCGCTGGACGTTCCCGCGCTTCCGCTACGACCAGCTCATGCGGCTCGGCTGGAAGGTACTGCTGCCTCTCGCGATCCTGAACCTGATCGGCGTCGCCGCCGCGACTCTCGCCGGCTGGCTCTGATCGCTTTGCTCTGGGGGGAAACGTCGATCCGATGGAGACGTTGATCTTCTTCCTGTTCGCCGCGCTGGCCCTGGGCTCCGCCATTGTGGTGGTGGTTCACAAGAACCCCGTGTACTCCACGATGAGCCTGGTGCTCACGCTGTTTTCGCTCGCGGTCCTCTTCGTGCTGCTCGGCGCGCCGTTTCTGGCCGCCCTGCAGATCCTGGTCTACGCGGGCGCCATCGTGGTGCTGTTTCTCTTTGTCATCATGCTCCTGAACATCCAGCGGGAGGAGATGCCCCAGGCGAGCGCGGGCGCACAGCGCTGGGCCGCCATCCTGGGCGCCGCCGTCTTCGGCGGGTTCCTCCTCCTCCTCATCTGGCGCGCCGGCGATCCGTCCCTGCCGCCGCTCACCGAGGAGATGGTGGACATGAAGAACCTGGCCCGGGCGCTCTTCTCCACCTACCTGCTGCCGTTCGAGATCATCGGCGTGCTGCTCCTCGTGGCCGTGATCGGCGCAACGGTCGTGGCCCGGCGGCTCGGCACCCCGGCGAGCGAGGACTATGTCGTCCAGCCGTCCGGCGACGAGGAGGCCCGGCCATGAGCACCGTCCCCATCTCCTGGTACCTGCTCCTCGCCGCGGCGCTCTTCGCCATCGGCACGGCCGGCGCGCTCACGCGGCGGAACGGCATCAGCATCTTCCTCTCGATCGAGCTGATGCTGAACGCCGCGAACCTGACGCTCGTCGCCTACGCGCGCCAGCTCGGCGACCACACCGGGCAGCTCATCGTCTTCTTCGTGATGGCGGTCGCCGCCGCCGAGGCCGCGGTGGGCCTGGCCCTCTTCATCGCCGTCTTCCGCCAGCGGCGGACGATCGACGTCAACCGCATGAACCTGATGCGCTGGTAGCCGCCCATGCTCGATCTACTCTGGCTCATCCCGATCCTTCCGCTCGCGGGCGCCGCGATCAACGGCCTCCTCGGCCGCCGGTTCCCCAAGGCGCTGGTGACCGCAGTGGGCGTGGGGTTCCCCCTCGCCTCCCTGCTCCTCGCCCTGGGCTGCCTCTGGGAGTACTCCCAGGGGAGCTTCCCCGGCGAGACGTTCCGCCAGATCCTCTACCCGTGGACCGCCGGCCCGCTCGCGATCGACGTGGCCTTCCAGCTCGACCGGCTCTCGGCGGTGATGCTTTTCGTCGTCACCTTCGTGGGCTTCCTGATCCACGTCTACTCCGCGGGCTACATGTCCCATGACCCCGGGTACCGCCGGTACTTCTCGTACCTGAACCTCTTCATGTGCGCCATGCTGCTGCTGGTCCTCGGCGCCAACTACCTGATCATGTTCGTGGGCTGGGAAGGCGTGGGGCTCTGCTCCTACCTCCTGATCGGCTTCTACTACGACCAGCCGTTCCCGCCCTACGCGGGTAAGAAGGCGTTCATCGTCAACCGCATCGGCGACTTCGCCTTCCTGGTCGGCCTGTTCGCTCTCATCGCCAACTTCGGCACGCTCGACTACAGCGTGCTCGGCCGCATCGCCGCCGATCCGTCGCTCGTCACGGGCGAGTACTGGGCGGGCCTCTCGCTCGCGAGCTTCATCGCCCTCTGCTTCTTCGTGGGCGCCATGGGCAAGAGCGCGCAGATCCCCCTCTACGTCTGGCTGCCGGACGCCATGGCGGGCCCGACCCCGGTCTCGGCGCTCATCCACGCCGCCACCATGGTCACCGCGGGCGTCTACATGGTCTTCCGCTCGAACGTGATCTACCGGCTGGCGCCCGACATCTCGATGTTCGTCGCCATCATCGGCGCCGCGACCGCGATCTTCGCGGCCACGATCGCCTTCCGGCAGACCGACATCAAGAAGGTGCTCGCCTACTCGACCGTCTCGCAGCTCGGCTACATGTTCCTGGCCGCGGGGCTCGGGGCGTACACGGCGGCCCTGTTCCACGTGATGACCCACGCGTTCTTCAAGGCGCTCCTCTTCCTCGGCTCCGGCTCCGTCATCCACGCCATGGGCGGCGAGCAGGACATGCGGCAGATGGGGGGATTGAAGAAGCACCTGCCCCAGACCTACTGGACCTACGTCATCGGGTCGCTCGCGATCGCCGGCATCTTCCCGTTCGCCGGCTTCTTCAGCAAAGACGAGATCCTGCACGCCGCGGCGGGCCACGGCCAGTGGATCCTCTACACGATCGGCCTGATCACGGCGGGCCTCACGGCCTTCTACATGTTCCGGTCGGTCTACCTGACCTTCCACGGCAAGTTCCGCGGCACCCACGAGCAGGAGCACCACCTGCACGAGTCGCCGCCGTCGATGACGATCCCGCTCTGGATCCTGGCGATCGGCTCGATCGTCTCCGGCTGGGTGGGCGTGCCGTGGAACAACCTGTTCCACCACTTCCTGGAGCCGGTGATCCCGCCGATCGCGGGAGCCGCGGAGGCCCCCGAGCACCACGTCAGCGTGCTGCTCCTCGCGATCGTCGCGCTCGTTGTCGCGGCCGCGGGCATCTTCCTGGCCTTGAAGATCTATGGCGGCGACCGCGGCCTCGCCGGGGACCAGGCGTTCGCCCGGCGCTTCTCCGGCCTGAACCGCCTGCTCGAAAACAAATACTACGTGGACGAGATCTACGACCGCCTGATCGTAAAGCCCCTCGCCTGGCTCTCCCGGATGTTCTGGAAGCTGGTCGACACCTTCTTGATCGACGGAGCGGTCAATGCCGGCGCGTTCCTGACCGAGCTGACGGGCGATGTCGCGCGCTTCTCGACCACGGGCAACGTGCGCAACTACGCCCTCTACTTCTTCGCCGGCGTGATCCTGCTGTTCTGGTGGATCGTCTCCTAGAGCCCTGCCATGGAAACCTTTTTCGATCTCCTCTTCGGCAACACGCTGACCCGCCTCGTCTTCTTTCCGACGCTGGCGGCCCTGCCGCTCCTGTTCTTCCCGAAGGGCTCCGCCAAGGCGGTCAAGGTCTACGCCCTGATCGTCTCGCTCGTCGAGCTCGCCTTCGGGATCGGCTACGTCGCGGCCCACTGGAGCCCGGGCGGCTTCCCGCTCGTCCACGACGTCGCCGCGGGCGGCGGCGAGATCCCCTGGATCTCCAGCTTCGGCATCACCTACGACCTCGCGATGGACGGCATCTCGATGCCGCTCGTGCTTCTCGGCATCTTCCTCGTGCCGATCGTTCTCCTCGGCTCCTGGAAGGGCATCGAGACCCACTGGCCGGCCTTCGCCGCCTCGCTCCTGCTGCTCACGACGGGCGTGCTCGGCGCGCTCCTCGCCTACGACCTCTTCGTCTTCTACGTCTTCTGGGAGGTCATGCTGATCCCGATGTACCTCCTGATCGGGATCTGGGGCGGCGAGCGGCGGATCTACGCGGCGGTCAAGTTCTTCCTCTACACCATGGCGGGCAGCCTCCTGATGCTCGTCGGCATCCTCTGGATGGGCTGGACCTACCAGCGGCTCGCCGGCACCTGGAGCTTCGCCTACGAGGACATGCTGCGGCTCGACCTGCCGCTCCACCAGCAGATCTGGCTCTTCGCGGCCTTCGCGCTCACCTTCGCCATCAAGGTGCCCATGTTCCCGTTCCACACCTGGCTGCCGGACGCCCACGTCGAAGCGCCCACGGGCGGCTCGGTGATCCTCGCCGGCATCCTGCTGAAGCTCGGCACCTACGGGTTCCTGCGCTTCGCCCTGCCGCTCTTCCCGCACGCGAGCGAGGCGGCGCAGCCGCTCCTGATCGCTCTCGCGGTCATCGGCATCATCTACGGAGCGATGGTCGCCTGGGTGCAGGACGACATGAAGAAGCTGGTCGCCTACTCCTCGATCGCCCACCTGGGGTTCGTCATGCTGGGCCTCCTCGCGTTCGACCCGGTCGCCTGGGAGGGCTCGCTCCTCCAGATGGTCAATCACGGGCTTTCGACCGGCGCGCTCTTCCTTTTGGTCGGCATGCTCTACGACCGGAGGCACACGAAGAAGTTTTCGGAGTTCGGAGGCTTGGCCAAGGTGATGCCGGTCTTCGCCTTCTTCCTGGTCTTCTCCTGCCTCGCCTCGGTGGGCCTGCCGGCTCTCAACGGCTTCGTGGGTGAGTTCCTCATCCTCTCCGGCAGCTACCGCACCCTGGGCTGGCCCGTGGCGGTGGCCACCTTCGGCGTGGTGCTCGCAGCGATCTACCTCCTGAAGCTCATCCAGCTCACGATCTGGGGACCGATCACCAAGGAAGAGAACCGGAGCCTGAAAGACCTGTCGCTCCGCGAAATCGCGGCGCTCGTCCCCCTGGCCGTGCTGATGCTGTGGATCGGCGTCGCGCCCGAGCGCTTCCTGCAGCCGACGCGGCAGGCCCTCTCCGGCGTGCTGGCCGACTTCCAGGGCCGGGTCGAGCAGCCGGAGCCTGTGCAGGCGTCGCTCCGGCCGCCGGTCGAGCCGAGCGCCGCCGGGCCCACGCAGGCATCGAACGACATCACGACAGAGCCGAGCACGGAGGCCGGACGATGAGCCGCTGGGATCTGATGAGCCTCCTGCCCGAGATGGTGCTGACGGGCGGAGGCGTGCTGCTGTTGATGCTGGAGGCCATCCTCCCCCGCCTGCGGCGGACGTTCACGCCGCTCGCGATCGTGATCACCCTGGTGGCCGCGTGGGAGGCGTACGTCGCCTGGACCTGGGCGCCGTCCGACCCGGCGCTCTCCTGGAACGGCCTTCTCGAAACGAGCGGCATCACGCTGGCGTTCTCGCTCGTGGTGCTTCTCGCGACCGTCCTCTGCCTGCTCGCCTCGCAGGCCTACCTGCGGCGGGAGGACATCCTCTCGGGCGAATACCACGCGCTCCTCCTCTGGTGCGCGACCGGTCTCCTCCTGATGCTCCGGGGGACGGAGCTCCTGACCGTCTTCGTCTCGCTCGAGCTCTTCTCCATGTGCCTCTACTGCCTGGCCGCCTACCACCGGCGGATCAGCATCGCGACCGAGGGAGCGATCAAATACTTCCTGATGGGCGCCTTCGTGAGCTCCTTCGTGCTCTACGGCATCGCGCTCGTCTACGGCGCCACCGGCAGCACCCGCTTCGTGGACATCGGCCGTTCCCTGTCCGCCGCGCCCGAAACGCCGGTCTTCGCGAGCCTCGGGCTCCTGCTCCTCATCGCCGGCTTCGGCTTCAAGATGAGCCTCGTGCCCTTCCACGCCTGGTCGCCGGACACTTACCAAGGCGCCCCGTCGCCCTTCGTGGCTTTCCTTTCCGTGGCCCCCAAGGTGGCGAGCGCGCTCGTGCTCTACCGCGTCCTCGCCTCCGTGGTGCTGGACGGCGGAGCCGGTGTCGATACCGCCAAGTGGTCCACCGTCGTCGCGGCGCTCGCGGTCCTCTCGATGATCGTGGGCAACCTCCTCGCCCTCGTGCAGCGGGACATCAAGCGCATGCTCGCCTACTCCGGCATCGCGCACATGGGTTACCTGCTCCTGGCGCTCGTGACGCTCGACCGTGGCTCGCTCACGCCGGTGCTCGTCTACCTTCTGGCCTACGTGCTGATGAACGCGGGCGCCTTCACGGTCGTGTCGCTCCTCTACAGCCGGCCGGGCGAGCAGCACCTGATCTCCGACCTCGGGGGCTGGGGCTACCGCTATCCGCTCCTGGGCGGCTGCCTCGCAATCTGCATGCTGTCGCTGGGCGGCATTCCGCCCACCATGGGCTTCCTCGGCAAGTACGTCGTGTTCCTGAACGCCGTAGGCGACGGCCACGTCGGCCTCGCCATCGTCGGTGTCCTGGCGAGCCTCGTCGGCGTCTTCTACTACCTGCGTGTCGTTTACTTCCTGTATATGAAGCCGGAGACGCGGCAGCCGGAAGGGCTGCTGATCGACGTCTGGGGCCGCGCCGCCGCCGTGATTGCAGCGTTGGGCACCCTGGTGCTCGGCCTCTGGCCCACGGGGCTCTTGCAGTGGCTGCTCGAAACGACCACCCCGAGGTGACGGAGCAGGAAGAGGTCTCCCCTCTTACCCTGAACCGCCTCTCGTTCTATCTCCGCTGCCTGCGCCATCTCCAGGAGCTCGGCGTCAAGCGGGTCTCCTCGCAGGAGATGGCGCAGCGCTACCACCTCTCCGCCACCCAGATCCGCAAGGATCTCGCCCAGTTCGGAGAGTTCGGCATCCGCGGCGTCGGCTACGACGTGGACGCCCTCGCCGATCACCTGAACTCGCTCCTCGGCCTCGACCGCAAGCACCCCATGGTGATCGTGGGCATGGGAAACCTGGGAAGCGCCCTCGCCCAGTATCTCGGCTTCAACTACGGAGCCTTCTACGTGGTCGCCGGAGTGGACAACGACCCCAAAAAGATCGGCCGCAAAGCGGGAACCTTCATCATCCGCCCCACCTCCGAGCTCGCCGGCGTCGTCCGCGAATCCGGAGCCGAAATCGGAGTCCTCGCCGTCCCCGCCGAAGCCGCCCAGGAGAACTACGACGCCCTGGCCGAAGCGGGCATCAAGGGCGTCTTGAACTTCGCCCCCGTGCGAGTGAAGCGGCGGCCGGGGGTGCCGCTCAAGAACGTGGATTTGCGGATCAATCTGGAGGAGTTGGCGTTCTTCCTGCGGGGGTGAGATCAAGTAGTAGGCGATCGAAGCGGATTCCGTCGAACTGATTTGGAAAACTAATGGCCCGCCCCCGACCGGCGACTCTTCATAGTTCTCGACGATCAGGTATAGCCCGATCTCGATGAAATACATCGCTCGGCCCATAGGAGACGGACAACCGCTGTGGCCGGGAAAGGCTCCTCAAGACGTAATCGCCACGAAGTAGGCCTCCTAGGCCGCACAGGCGCTAATAGAATTTGTGTAATAAATGCGCTGAAAGGGCCTGTGAACCCACGACCGTCAAACCGCCAAAGCCGTCGAGCACTTAATCTTTCGGGAGAGCGCGTTTGTCTTTGCCAAGCAGGCGTTCCGGTGCCGGAGTTGCAGTTCCTCAAGGGTGAGCAGAAATGCTATAATGGGCCGACAACACCAAACCGTCCGTCATGGACAGTCGGAGGAGCTAACATGGACGCAGTGGTTCTTCCTCTAGTGAGCGAAGAAGATAGCCCCGAGGCTGCCATTCACCAGATGAACCTGGCGAATGTCCACGCTGTTGTGGAGGTCTCAAACGGGAGGTATCGTCTACTGACTAATGAGAAGGTTTTGGAAGCGTGGGCAGGAGGAATCGTGCGGCTCGCCGACTTTACTGAGGTAGGGGAGCCAATGGCTTCATTGTCGGATATCGGCCTGCAGGTCTGGCCTACACTTGGTACCGCGCAAGAGGTCTTTTCTCCCGACGAGCGCATGCAAGGCCACTCCGTGTCATGGCAGGCACTTGAACCGAGCATTTCGACAATCCTGAACGAAATGCCGAGTGACTTTGGGGTTCTACCTGCACAGGGTGGAGCGGCCCTCGTGTTGACTAGACACGAGTCGTTGGCGATACAAATTCGTTCTCGAACACTCCTGTGTCGCTGTCCGCATTCCCCAGACACTTTGGCAGAAGACCCTCCTTCTGTCAAAAATGGAGCACCCTGCGTCCAT
>DATHUD010000351.1:0-2414 GCA_035462575.1 Thermoanaerobaculia bacterium
GGAGCGGGCGTTTCTGCGCTGGAGGAAGACCCATGCCCTTTTTTGGGAGGACGGCCTGCTTCGCGCTGGGCGTTCTCGTCGCCTTGTCCCTCGGACCGGCGCTCCGTCCGGCCGCTGCTCAAGGCCCGCTCGACGCCCGCATCGACCAGGCGGTCGAGCGGCTCGCGCCGCGGATCATCGAGCTGCGCCACCAGATCCACCAGAACCCCGAGCTCTCGAACCGGGAGACGAAGACGGCCGAGCTGGTGGCCGCCCACCTCCGGAGCCTGGGCCTCGAACCGAAGACCGGGATCGCCAAGACCGGGGTCGTCGCCCTGTTGAAGGGCGGCAAGCCCGGCCCGCTGATCGCCGTCCGGGCGGACATGGACGCCCTGCCGGTCGTCGAGCAGACGGACCTGCCGTTCAAATCCACCAGGAAAGACAACTTCCTCGGCCAGGAGGTGGGTGTGGCCCACGCCTGCGGGCACGACATCCATACCTCGGTCCAGCTCGGGGTGGTGTCGGTGCTGGCCGGGATGAAGGAAGACCTTCCGGGAAGCATCCTCTTCATCTTCCAGCCCGCCGAGGAGGGGCCTCCGCCCGGCGAGCGCGGCGGCGCGGACCTCATGCTGGAGGAGGGCGTGTTCGAGGGCGCCAAGCCCAAGGCGGTCTTCGCCCTCCACTCCTTCCCGGACCTCGAAGTGGGGCAGGTCGGGTACAACCCCGGGCCGACCATGGCCGCGGTCGACCAGTTCGTCATCAAGGTCAAGGGCAAGCAGTCGCACGGCGCCTACCCCCACCTGTCGGTCGACCCCGTCGTGATGGCCTCCCAGGCGGTGCTCGCCCTCCAGACCATCCGCTCCCGGAACCTCTCGCCGTTCGAGCCCAGCGTGGTCACCGTGGGCATCTTCCGGGGCGGGGAGCGCTTCAACATCATTCCGGGGGAGGTCCACCTGGAAGGCACGGTGCGCACCTACAGTGAGGACGCGAGGAACGAGATCGAGCGCCGCATGCGGGAGATCCTGGACGGGATCACCCGGTCCGCGGGCGGCTCGTTCGAGATGCAGTACCAGAAAAACGCCCCGGCCACGGTCAACGATAAGGCGCTCACCGAGGCCGTCCGGCCTCTTCTGGAGCGGGCGGCGGGAGCGGACAACGTCAAGGTCGTCGAGCCCAGCATGGGCGGCGAGGATTTCGCTTATTTTGCCAACGAGGTTCCGGGGTTCTATTACCGGCTGGGCGTCGTCAAGCCGGGCACGGCCTCCGGGGGCCTGCACACTCCCACTTTCCGGGCGGACGACAGCGCGGTGCCGGTGGGGATGCGGGTCATGTCGCGCCTGCTGGCCGACTACCTGCGTTCATCCCATTGAAACCCTTTCCGAGGTGACGGAATGCAAAACGAAGGGCCGTACGTAAGCAGCCATGGCGTTGAGAACAACGGGATCACCGGCGCCCGGACGGTGTACTGGAACCTCCCCCCGGCACGCCTGGTGGAGATGGCGGTCCGGCGCGGCGAAGCGGTGCTCGCCGCAGACGGGCCGCTTCTCTGCGAGACCGGCCAGCACACCGGCCGCTCGCCCAACGACAAGTTCCTGGTCAAGCACCCGTCGATCGACGCCGACATCTGGTGGGGCGACGTCAACCGCCCGATCGACTCCGAGAAGTTCGACCTCCTGCTCGCGGACGCCAGAAAGCACCTCGAGGGCAAGGACGTCTTCGTGTTCGACGGCTACGCCGGAGCCGACCCCCGCTACCGCATCAACGTGCGGGTGATCACCGAGAACGCCTGGCAGAACCTCTTCGCCCGCAACATGTTCGTCCGCGAGGAGAACGGAGACGCGCTGCGTTCCTTCGAGCCCAATTTCACGGTGATCAACGTGCCGCACTTCGACGCGGACCCGGCCCGCCACGGCACGCGGAGCTCCACGTTCATCCTGCTCGACCTCGCCCGGCGCATGGTGCTGGTCGGCGGCACGCGCTACGCGGGCGAGATCAAGAAGAGCATCTTCAGCGTGATGAACTACTACCTGCCGAAGCAGAGCGTGCTCTCGATGCACTGCAGCGCCAACTACGGCGCCACGAAGGACGACGTGGCCCTCTTCTTCGGCCTCTCGGGCACGGGCAAGACCACGCTCTCGGCCGACCCGGGCCGCACGCTCATCGGCGACGACGAGCACGGCTGGAGCGCGGACGGCGTCTTCAACATCGAGGGCGGCTGCTACGCCAAGGTGATCCGCCTCTCCCCCGAGGGCGAGCCCGAGATCTACGCCACCACCCGCAGCTTCGGCACGATCCTCGAAAACGTCGACTACGACCCGGACACCCGCAAGCTGAACCTGGACAGCGACCGGCTGACCGAGAACACTCGGGCGAGCTACCCCGTCACCCAGCTCGCGAATGTGGACCTGGGCGGCCAGGCCGGGCATCCGAAGAAC
>DATHUD010000352.1:0-4162 GCA_035462575.1 Thermoanaerobaculia bacterium
GTACCGGTCGACCCCTCCTATCCGGCGGAGCGGGTGGCCTACATGCTGGAGGACTCCGGCGCCTTCCGGGTGATCACCGACCGCCGGCTGACTGCCGAGCTGCCGATCCCGCCGAGGTGCGCGCTGCTGGTTGACGAGCCGGAAGACGAGGGTGGCCATAGAGCACCGGCAGCGCGGCGCGTCGCCGGCCCCGACCAACTCGCCTATGTCATCTACACCTCGGGCTCGACCGGCCGTCCCAAGGGAGCGATGAACAGCCACCGGGCGATCGTCAACCGTCTGCGCTGGATGCAAGAAGCCTTCCGTTTGACCGCCGGCGATCGGGTTCTCCAGAAGACGCCGGCGAGCTTCGATGTCTCGGTCTGGGAGCTCTTCTGGCCGCTGATGACCGGTGCCTGCCTGGTTGTGGCGCGGCCAGGCGGGCACCTCGACCCGCCCTACCTGCGAGACGAGATCGCGGCTCGCGGCATCACCACGGTGCACTTCGTTCCCTCCCTGCTGCAGCTCTTCCTCGATCAGCCGGGGCTCGCGGCCTGCGCCGGCCTGCGCCGGGTGATCGTGAGCGGCGAGATCCTCCCCCGCGAGCTCGCCGGCCGCTTCCACGAGTCGCTCGGACAGCGCGGGGCCGAGTTGCACAACCTCTATGGCCCGACCGAGGCGGCGGTCGACGTCACCTGGTGGCCGTGCCCGGCGTCGGCGGACTCGCGGCCGGTCCCGATCGGGCGCCCCATCGACAATACGCGGGTGGTGGTGCTCGACCGTGCTCTGCAGCCGGTCGCCGCCGGGGTTGTCGGCGAGCTGTGCATCGGCGGCGTGCAGGTCGCCCGCGGCTATCTTAGCCTCCCCGGCCTGACGGCCGAGCGCTTCATCCCCGACCCGTTTGCCGGTCCGGAAGAGGCGGGAGGCCGGCTCTACCGCACTGGAGACCTAGTGCGCCATCGCACCGGCAGTGAGATGGAGTTCCTGGGCCGCCTCGACCACCAGGTGAAGGTGCGCGGCGTCCGCGTCGAACTGGGGGAGATCGAGGTCGCCCTCGCCGAACATCCAGCGGTGCGCGAGGCCGTGGTCCTCGCGCGCGGCGCGACCACGGAGACGCGGCTCGCCGCCTACGTGGTGCCGGTGGGCGAGGCGGCCCCCGCAGCCGAGGAGCTGCGTGCCCACCTCCAGGCCCGCCTGCCGGAGACCATGATTCCCGGCGCCTGGGTGTTCCTACCCTGTCTGCCGCTGTCGCCGAGCGGCAAGGTAGACCGCCTGGCTCTCCCCGAGCCGGACCTGGCGGCGATCTCCACTCCCTTCGTGGCGCCGCGCACGGCGGCGGAGGAGACCCTCGCCGCCATCTGGCGCGATGTCCTGCGGCGGGAGCAGGTGGGGATCCACGACAACTTCTTCGCCCTGGGGGGGGACTCGATTCTCGGCATCCAGATCCTCTCCCGCGCGGCGCAGAGTGGTCTCGCGCTCACGCCGCGCCAGATCTTCCGCTACCCCACGATTTTCGCGCTGGCCTCCGTGGCCGAGCGCGTCGAGGACAGGATCTCGGAGCCGGACCAGGTCATGGGCGGAGTGCCGCTCACCCCCATCCAACGCTGGTTTTTTGAGCAGCGGCTCCTCGACCCACACCATTACAACCAGGCGGTGATGCTGCTGGCTGGTGAGACCCTCGTTCCGGCGCATCTCCAGGCGGCGTTCCGCCGGATCCTCGCCCATCACGACGCGGTGCGCCTGCGGTTTACGCCGTCTAAAGAAGGGTGGAGGCAGGAGAGCTCAGGGATCGATGACCTCACCGAGGAGCCTTGGCACCACATTGATCTGTCCGGCCTGCCGGCGCCGTCGCAGACCGCCGAGATCAAACGTGGCGCCGCGCGGGTCCAGGCGAGCTTCGATCTTGTGCGCGGTCCCCTGTTGCGAGCCGCTCTTTTCGATACCGGGGAGGCCGGCCTACCACGCCTGCTGGTCGCGGCTCATCACATGGTGATCGACGGCGTATCGTGGCGCATCCTGCTCGGTGATCTAGAGGATGCCTACCGCAAGGCGCGAAACGGTGAGCCTGTCGTTCTCGGCCCCAAGACCACCTCCTTCCGCCGCTGGGCTCTCACTCTCGCGTCGCAGGCCGCCTCGGGAACTTTCGCTCCGCAGGCGGAATACTGGCTGACAGCGGCAGCGGTGCTCACCCCGCTTCCCCGTGTCGCACCGCAAGCCGCCGCACCGACCGTCGCCACGGCGCGCACGGTGGAGGTGGCGCTCAGCGCCGAGGAGACCCACCAGTTCCTACAAGAGCTGCCGGCCAACAACACCCAGGTCATTGAGGTCTTGCTGACTGCCTTGTTGAAGGCCTTCTCCTCCTGGACGGGCTCGCATCGACTGCGCATCGACCTCGAAGGGCACGGCCGCGAATCGGTCGAGGATCTCGATCTGTCCCGCACGCTCGGCTGGTTCACCACGCTGACCCCGGTGGTGCTCGAGCTGAAACGGGGGGGGCCCGGTATAGCGCTCAGGGCGGTCAAGGAGCAACTCCAACGCATCCCGCATCGCGGACTCAGCTATGGAGTGCTGCGCTATCTCGGCGGCGACGCCTTGGCGGAACGCCTCGGCGCCCTACCGGACGCCGAGATCTGCTTCAACTATCTGGGTCAGCTCGACACGGCGTTGCCGAGGGGGGCGCTGTTCACTCCTACGTTCGACCTCATCGGACCGACCCGCAGCGCTCGCCAGCGCCTGCCCTATCGCCTGGAGATCAACGGCAGTGTTCTGGGTGGCCAGCTGCGTATGTCATGGGGCTATAGCACAGACCTCGATCAGCCTGTGACAGTCGAGCGTCTCGCTGGCGAGTTTCTCGGTGAGCTCCGGTCACTCATCGCACATTGCCTGCAAACTGGAGACGGAGCCTTCAGAGCCTCCGACTTCCCGGATGCCGATCTCTCTGCTCGTGATCTTAAAAAACTGATGCAAAAGCTCTTCCAAGATAAACAAGGGCTGGATTCATGAGGCCAGAAAACCTGGAATCGATTTACCGGTTGACGTCGGTCCAAGAAGGCATTCTCTTTCATAGCCTCCATGAGCCGGAGAACGGGCTCTACGTTCGACAGCTGGTCTGCCGACTTCACGGCGGCCCGCTGGCGATCGACAAGCTGGAACAGGCGTGGATAAGCCTGCTCCATCGTCATGCCGTGCTGCGGACCTCTTTCCACTGGGAGGACGTGGCCCACCCCGTTCAGGTCGTGGCTCGGCAGGTGGAGCTGCCCTGGGAAGAGAGGGACTGGCGTGGTCTCTGCGTCGGCGAGCAGAAGTGCCGCTTGGCGGAGCTGCTCCGGGCCGGTCGCGAACGGGACTTTGCCTTGGCGGACCCGCCGCTGATCCGTCTGACTCGGGCACGGACGGGTGAAGAGTCCTATAACCTCGTCTGGAGCTTTCACCACCTGATCATCGATGGCTGGTCGATACGGCTAATCCTGCGAGAGGTTCTATCTGCCTATGCCGCGTACGCCCAAGGTCCGATACCGGAGCTTCGAAAGATCAGGCTATACCGAGACTTCGTCGCTTGGTTGCAGCGTCACAGTTCGGAATCAGAGTCATTCTGGCGCCAGAACCTCGCGGGGTTTTCAGCTCCTACATCCCTAGCCTTGAATCGCGTCGAGACTTGCCGCCGCTCCTACGAGGAGTTCGGTGTCGAGCTTTCGGAAGAGATCACCGCCGCTCTGGCCGGTGTCGCGAAGCGGCATGGCTTGACGATCAACATCTTGTTGCAAGTAACCTGGGCGCTTTTGCTGTCACGCTACGGCGGCGTGGAGGATATGGTTTTCGGCATCACGGTCTCAGGACGCTCGGCACCTTTGCCAGGGATCGAAACGATGGTGGGGTTGTTTATCAACACTCTGCCGTTGCGCATACAGGTGCAGCCAGACTCTCCTCTGATCCCGTGGTTGACCGGTATTCAGGAGGCAGATAGCGAGCTGCTCCAGCACGAGCATACGCCGCTCACCGAGATCCACGGCTGGAGCGGTGATCCTCGGATCCAGATCCTCTCCCGGGCCGCCCAGTCCGGTCTCCTGCTGACCCCGCACCAGATTTTTCATCATCCGACGGTCGCCGACCTGGCCGCGGTCGCCGTGCGGGCGCAGGCGACCCGGGGTCGCCGCCGCCGACTCCGGAGCCGAAGTCGGCCGCC
>DATHUD010000353.1:0-9561 GCA_035462575.1 Thermoanaerobaculia bacterium
ACTTCCAGGTTCACGTTGTCCCCGGGCATCACCATCTCCGTCCCCTCGGGAAGAGTCGCGACCCCCGTCACGTCCGTCGTCCGGAAGTAGAACTGCGGGCGGTAGCCGTTGAAGAACGGCGTGTGACGGCCGCCCTCTTCCTTGTTCAAGATGTACACCTCGCCCTTGAACACCGTGTGCGGCTTGATCGAGCCCGGCTTCGCCAGCACCTGGCCCCGCTCCACGTCGTCCTTCTTCGTGCCGCGAAGCAGAACGCCGATGTTGTCGCCAGCCTGGCCCTGGTCCAGAAGCTTCTTGAACATCTCGACGCCCGTGACGATCGTCTTGGCCGTCGGACGGATGCCCACGATCTCGACCTCTTCGCCCACCTTGACGATCCCGCGCTCCACGCGGCCGGTCACCACCGTGCCGCGGCCCGAGATCGAGAAGATGTCTTCGATCGGCATCAGGAAGTCCTTGTCGATCGCGCGCTCCGGCAGCGGGATGTAGTCGTCCACCGCCGTGATCAGCTCGATGATCTTCTGGCCCCACTCGCTCGTGGCGTCGCCGCTCTCCAGAGCCTTCAAAGCCGAGCCGCGGATGATCGGAATGTCATCGCCCGGGAAGTCGTAGGACGACAGCAGCTCGCGAAGCTCCAGCTCGACGAGGTCCAGGAGCTCCGGATCGTCGACCATGTCCACCTTGTTCATGAACACGACCATCGAGGGCACGCCCACCTGGCGGGCAAGCAGGATGTGCTCGCGGGTCTGCGGCATCGGGCCGTCCGCGGCCGAGACCACCAGGATCGCGCCGTCCATCTGCGCCGCGCCGGTGATCATGTTCTTCACGTAGTCGGCGTGGCCCGGGCAGTCCACGTGCGCGTAGTGCCGCTTCGCGCTCTGATACTCCACGTGGGCGGTCGCGATCGTGATGCCGCGCTCGCGCTCCTCCGGCGCCTTGTCGATCTGGTCGAAGGCCACGAAGTTCGCAAGCCCCTTCGAAGCCAGAACTCTCGTGATCGCCGCCGTCAGCGTGGTCTTGCCGTGGTCGACGTGACCGATCGTCCCGACGTTGACGTGCGGCTTCGAACGCTCGAACTTCTCCTTGGCCATGGCGCTTTCAGATGCCTCCCTATGTCGATGTTGTTCTCTGCGTTTTGATTATGGAGCCCACGACCGGATTTGAACCGGTGACCCCTTCCTTACCAAGGAAGTGCTCTACCCCTGAGCCACGTGGGCTTGAGACAGCCGTAGATTACCCAAGGCCCCTGCCTCGGGGAACATCAGCGGACAAACCGCTCGATCCTACAATCTCCCCAGAACCGTGTAAAGCCCCAACTCGCGGGATACAACCTTTGCAGGAGCCCGTCGAGGACGACCCCGGGAGGGACGCCCCGAGGAGAGGGACGGGTATTGTGCCAGAGGCCGCTGCCGATGTCTAGCCCCGAAACTTCTTTTTTGACGACGTCCTGGGGAGGCCGGGGAACCCTTCGCAGTCCGGCGAGGAGGGAAGATGGAGCGGGAGACGGGATTCGAACCCGCGACCAACAGCTTGGAAGGCTGTGACTCTACCCCTGAGTTACTCCCGCGAGCCTGGAACGAGAAAAGAATGGTGGAGGCGCGAGGATTCGAACCTCGGTAGGGCGAAGCCCGGCAGATTTACAGTCTGCTGCCATTGTCCACTCGGCCACACCTCCAAAGAACTCTTGCTGCCACAGGGCCTGGAGCCGGCACCCGGATTTGAACCGGGGACCTACTGTTTACAAGACAGTAGCTCTACCCCTGAGCTATGCCGGCCTGTGTCCGGCGCGGGCGAGAGCATAGCCTCTCTTGCCTCCCGTGACAAGCGCACAACCGCACGACAGGGTCTTTTATTCCTTCGGCAGATTCTTCCGCAGCTCCTCGGCCAGGGTTTCCAGGTGCGTATCCTCGGCCAGGCGCCGGATCACCGGGTCGCGGTCGCGGTCCTCGATCCCCAGCCGGTCCAGGATCGCCTGCACCTTCTGGAGGAGCTTGGTCGTCTCCTGCTCCGCCAGCAGGCTGATCTGGAGGTTCAGATGGGCCCGCTGGTTCGACTGCCGGCTCATCCGGTTCTGACTGACCAGGACGAAGATCGCGAGGAGCACCCCCTCGGCGGAGACGATGAGCGTGAGGATGCCGAAGGGGAACGGGTCGAAGGGGCGCAACGGGGTGAGTCCCAGGTTCACCGTGAACCAGACCCCGAAGAGGAGGAGGTGAAAGACGACGAACGACATGCTCCCCATCATCCGGGTGAACGCGTCGCTCACCCGCTCCCCGAGCCTCCTCTGGAGCGTCGTCTCCTGCTCCAACCGGACGATGGTCTCGATGTTCTTCTGGGCGGATTCGACCGTAGCCTGGGATTCGTTCCGGCGGACTTCCTGAAGCTCCTGCTGCCTGGGGGGAGATGAAACGGCCATCGGGAGCAGCAACTCGCAAAGGACGTGCCTGCCGCCTTCTCCTCACGGGATCGGAAGCCATCCTACCCGCGCCTGGGCGTATTTCTTTTTCAAAGTTCTTCCGGCATAATGATCAACGTCCGTCACAAAAGGAGAACCATGAGATGAAGAAGAAGAATCTCAAGCGGCTTCAGCTCAACCGTGAGACCCTGCGTACCCTCGAGGCCAACCACTACAAGAGGGTCGCGGGCGGCGAGACCGACACATCCTGTGTGTGCATCGCCCCCACCGGCTGCGAGTGCGGCTCGGATGGGTGTGGAGGCACCCACCTGGCCACGCAGCCCTGCACGCTCCTGACCCGTTGCGCCTGCACTTGGACGTGCTAGAGAGCCGCGGTTGAGGGATCCCCCTCTTCCCCCTTCTTCTCGGGGGAAGAGGGGGACAGGCTCCGCTGCCGGACCGCTTCGTAGAGCACCGCCGCCGCCGCGGTGGCGATGTTCAACGAGCCCACCCGCCCCCGCATGGGCAGGCCGATCATGCGGTCGCAGAGCTGGCGGGTCCTGGCGCGCAGGCCGTTCTCCTCGCCGCCCAGGCAGAGGACGACCTTGCCTTTGAGATCAATGTCCCAGGGGGGCTCGCCCGAGGCGTCCGTGCCGTAGACCCAGTAGCCCTCCGCCTTGAGGCGCTCGATCTCGGCGGCCGAATTGGTGATGCGCTCGACTTCCAGCCACTCGCTCGCCCCGGCGGAGGTCTTGACCACGGTGGGCGAGAGGGGGGCCGAGCCGCGGTCGCGGATCAGGACCTTGCCGGCCCCCGCCCCCTCGCAGACCCGGAGGAGCGCTCCGAGATTCCTGGGATCCTGGACGTCTTCCAGAAGCACGACGAGGTCGGGATCGGCCCCTCCCCGGGTCCGCGGGGCCGGGGCCGCCGCCTTGACCTCGGCGGCCATCCCGTTGTGCGCGGGCCCCGCGATCTCCGAGAGCCTCCGCTCCGGCACGACCTCGAACGGCACCCGGTGCCGCTCGCAGGCCGCCACGATCTCCTCGCGCCGCTTGCCCGTCCGCGCCGTGGAGACGAGGACCCGCGCAACCTCGTGAGGCCGGTGCCTCAAGGCCTCGCGGACGGGGTGATAGCCGTAGAGGAACAGCCCCTAGACCTCGAGGATCTGCTGCTCTTTCTTCTGGAGGACCGAGGTGACCTCGCCGATGTAGCGGTCGTGGAGCTTCTGGACGTCGTCCAGCCCCCTCCGCTCGTCGTCCTGGCTGATCTCCTTGTCCTTTTCCTTCTTCTTGAGCTTGTCGTTGCCCTCGCGGCGGGCCTGGCGGATGGCGGTCTTGGCGTGCTCGGCCAGATCGTGGGCCTTCTTGACGATCTCCTTCCTCCGCTCCTCGGTGAGCGACGGGACGGGGATGCGGATGACCTTGCCGTCGGACGAGGGATTCAATCCCAGGTCGGACTTCATGATCGCCCGCTCGATGGCGGAGCTCTGGCTGGGATCGTAGGGCTGCGCCACGATCAGCGTGGCGTCGGCCACCGAAAGGCTGGCGACCTGGTTCAAGGGGACCGGGCTGCCGTAGTAGTCGACGGTGATCCCCTCCAACAGGGCCAGAGAAGCGCGCCCGGTGCGCAGGTGCTTGAGCTCGTGATGGAAGTGGTCCACCGCGTGCTTCATGCTCGTCTCGACTTCCGTGAACACCTCTTTCATGTTTCCCTCCTCCTGCCCCACGGACGGGGATCGTTCTAGCCGCCCGCCCCGGGGGAAAATCTTCCCCCGGGCGGACGAGAGCTGTCAAATCAAGGGGTTCGGGCTCTACCCGCGGACGACCGACCCGACCCGCTCGCCGCAGACCACCCGGCGGATGTTGCCGGCGGTCATCATGTCGAAGATGGCGATGGGGATGCCGTTGTCGCGGCAGAGGCTGATCGCCGCGGTGTCCATCACCTGGAGGTTCTTTTCGAGGACCTCCTGGTAGGTTACGTCGGGGAGCAGCACCGCGTTCGGATCCTTGGCCGGGTCCGCCGTGTAGAGGCCGTCCACCTTGGTGGCCTTCAAGAGCACGTCGGCGTGGATCTCGTTGGCCCGCAGCGCCGCGGCGCTGTCGGTCGTGAAGTAGGGGTTCCCCGTGCCGGCGGCGAAGATCACGGCCCGCTGCTTTTCGAGGTGCCGGATGGCCCGCCTGCGGATGAACGGCTCCGCCACCTCGCGGATGTCGATCGCCGTCTGCACGCGCGTGGGCACGCCCCGCTTCTCCAGGGCGTCCTGGAGGGCCAGGGCGTTGATGACGGTCGCGAGCATGCCCATGTAGTCGCCGGTCACCCGGTCGATCCCCCGGTGGCTCGCGGCGAGGCCCCGGATGATGTTGCCGCCGCCGACGACGATCGCGATCTCCACCCCCAGGGAGTGGACGTCGCGGATCTCGTCGGCGATGGCCGCCACGACGGCTTCGTCGATGCCGAACGGCTGAGAGCCCATGAGGGCCTCGCCGGAGAGCTTGGCCAGCACCCGGCGGTAGACCGGTTGACCCGGCTCGCCCATCACTTCCCCGCCTGGGCCATGACTTCCGCGGCGAAGTCGTCCTGGCGCTTCTCGATCCCCTCGCCCAGCTTGAAGCGCACGAAGCGGCGGACCTGGATGTTCTCCCCGATCTTGCCCACCTTCTCGGCGATGAGCTGGCCCACGGTCTTGTCCGAGTCCTTGACGAACGGCTGCTCCAGGAGCACGTACTCGGCGTAGTACTTCTCCATCTTGCCCTGGACGATCTTCTCGACGACGTTCGCCGGCTTGCCGGAGGCGACCGCCTGGTCGGTGAAGATCGCCTTCTCGCGCTCGAGCACGTCCTCGGTGACCTCCTCGCGGCGCACGAAGCGCGGCTCGGCCGCGGCGATGTGCATGGCGATGTCGCGGACCAGCTCCTGGAACTGGTCGGTGCGGGCCACGAAGTCGGTCTCGCAGTTGACCTCGACGAGCACGCCGAGCTTGCCGTTGCCGTGGATGTAGGAGCCCACGGCGCCCTCGGCCGTCACGCGGCCGGCCTTCTTGGCCGCGGCGGAGAGCCCCTTCTTGCGGAGGGCGTCGATCGCCTGCTCGATGTCGCCCTTGGTCTCGTTCAAGGCGTTCTTGCAATCCATCATCCCCGCGCCCGTGCGCTCGCGGAGCTCTTTCACCATCTGAGCCGTGATGTCTGCCATGACACAAATCTCCCTTCCGAACCTGTGTTCTAAAATATTTTCTGCGGATAAAAGAAGAGGTCAGATCGACGCTCGTTCGACTGACCTCTTCTCCGCGCCGGAGACCCTGAGGCCTCCGGCGCACCGTGGGGCTTCGAATCTAGTGAGCCGGAGCGCCGGCGCCGGACGCCGCGTCCTTGTCGTAGTAGGGCGCGCCGCCGTCCTTGGCGCTGACCATCATGTCCTCTTCGAGCTTGCCGGCACCGGACAGGTAGGCGTCGGCGACCCGGGAGGCGAAGAGGCGGATGGCGCGGATCGCGTCGTCGTTGCCGGGGATGATGTAGTCGATCAGCTCCGGATCGCAGTTCGTGTCCACGATCGCGATGACCGGAATCCCCAGCTTGTTGGCCTCGGCGATGGCGATGGACTCCTTCTTGGGGTCCACCACGAAGAGCGCGTCGGGCAGCTCCGTCATCTCGCGGATGCCCTCGAGGTTCTTGACCATCCGCTCCCGCTCGCGGTCGTAGCGCAGCCGCTCCTTCTTGGTCAGCGGGCTGTTCTCGTCATTCAACCGCCCCTCGATCGCCTTCAACTTCTCGATCGACGTGCGCAGCGTGACGAAGTTGGTCAGCGTGCCGCCCAGCCACCGGTTGGTGACGTAGAACTCGCCCGCGCGCGTCGCCTCTTCGGCGATCGCCTCCTGCGCCTGCCGCTTCGTGCCGACGAACAGGATGCGCTTGCCGTCGGCGGCGAGCTGCTGCACGAACTCGGCGACCTGGTTGAAGAGCTTGAGGGTCTTCTGCAGATCGATGATGTAGATCCCGTTGCGCTTACCGAAGATGTACGGCTTCATCTTCGGGTTCCAGCGCCGGGTCTGGTGCCCGAAGTGGACACCGGCTTCCAGCAGTTCCTTCATCGTGACTTCGACCAAGCAACCCTCCTTCTAACGCTTGCTGAACTGGAAACGAGCGCGTGCGCCCTTCTGGCCGTACTTCTTGCGCTCCTTCTTGCGGGGATCCCGCGTCAGGAGGCCGGCCGACTTCAACCGGTCGCGCAGCTCGGAGTTGTATTCGAGCAGGGCGCGCGAAATGCCATGGCGGATGGCGCCGGCCTGGCCCGCGCTGCCGCCCCCCTCGACCGTGACGTAGATGTCGAACGTCTCGGCCGTCTCCGTCAGGAGCAGGGGCTGCTTGATGACCATCTTCAAGACTTCGTTCGGGAAGTAGTGGTCGAGGGTCCGGCCGTTGACCTTCACCTCGCCCGCCCCGGGCCGCAGAAAGACGCGAGCCGCGGCCGTCTTGCGGCGCCCGGTCCCGTAGTATTGGGTCTGATTTGCCACGTGTGCTCTCTCCTCTATCCCTGACTTAGATCGCCTCGGCGACGTTCATGACCTCAGGCTGCTGAGCCTGATGCGGGTGCTCGCCGCCGGCGTAGACCTTGAGCTTTTTGAGCTGCTTGCGCCCGAGCCGGTTCTTCGGGAGCATGCCCCATACCGCCTCCTCCAGCATCTTGGCAGGGCGGCGCTGGCGCAGTTTGGCGGCCGGCTCGCTCTTCAAGCCACCCGGATACCCCGTGTGGTAGTGGTAGATCTTCTGCTCTTCCTTGCGCCCGGTGAGCACCGCCTTCTCGGCGTTGATGATGATCACGAAGTCGCCGGTGTCGATGTGGGTCGCGTACGTGGGCTTGTGCTTCCCCATCAGCAGGCGGGCCGCCAGCGAGGAGAGCCTCCCCAGTGGGACCCCGGTGGCATCCAACACGAACCACCGATGCTCGATCTCCGCGAGCTTCGGGCTGTAAGTCTTCTTCATCAGCATCTCAAGTCTCTCCGCTCCAACTCTGGCTGGCTGGGGAAAAAGCGCCTCGGCGTGGCGGACCGCTCCCGCCTTCGCGACGCAAAGGACCCGAATGGTACGCCCCGGGGAGGGGGTTGTCAAGGGGGACGAACCGCTACTCCGGGAGCACGAACAGCTCGGCCACCTCCAGCCTCAGCTCCGGAAGAGCCGGGGACTGAACCATCTCTCCCATCCCGAAGCAGCCCAGCTTGGCGTAGCCTTTGCCCTTCTCCAGACGGTGAACCCGGACCGTCCGCGCCTTGGGGTCCACCAGCCAGTACTCCGGCACCCCGGCGGCCAGATACGCCTCGAGCTTGACCCCTTCGTCCCGGCGACGGATGCTTGGGGAGAGAATTTCGATGACCAGGTCTGGGACTCCCGAAAAGACCTTGTCGTCGTCCCCGGGCAGGTTTCCGGTCCGGAAGAAGATCACATCCGGCTCGACCGGATTCGAGATCTCCCGGGGAAGCCGAATTCCGAAGGGAGCCCCCAGGACCACTCCGAGCCGGTTCTGATGGACAAGGTTGCCCAACGACCGGACGAGCACCGAAGACGCAAACTGGTGCCGGTAATCTGGGGGCGGTGTCACGTAGAGATGCCCCCAGATGACCTCGTACCGCTGGCCGTCGTCGGGGAGGCGCAGGTAGTCTTCATAGGTCCACTCGCCCTGGGCAGGCCAGATCCGCCCGTCGTCTCTCTTTGGAAGAATCAATGCCGGCTCGGCCATCGGGACCTCCTTGACGCCGAAAATGAGATTACCGGCCAAGGCCGGAATCGTCAACCCGCATTTTCCGTTCTCCAGAATCGTAACGCGGGTTCCCTCTCGGCGCAACCCGCTCCCGCCCTTCCCTCCCGCGATACACTCTCCTCCGCATGGCCGAAACGACGACGACCTTGGACAAGTCGGGGCACGCGATCCGCGACATGTTCGCGGGGGTGGCCCCCCGGTACGACCTCTTGAATCACGTGCTCTCCGCGAGCCTGGACCTCGTCTGGCGCAAGAAGGCCGCCGCGGCTCTGGGGCTCCCCCCGGGCTCGGAAGTCCTGGACCTCTGCTGCGGCACGGGGGACCAGGCGACCGCCCTCGGGCGCAAGGGCGCGCGGGTGGCGGCGGCGGACTTCTGCGTTCCGATGCTCGCCATCGCCCGCAGGAAGTTCGGCCGGATGACGGCTCCCCGGCCCGCGGCGCTCGCGGCCGACGCCCTGGCCCTCCCCTTTCCGGAACGGCACTTCGAGGGGGCCACGGTCTCCTTCGGGCTGCGCAACGTGGCGGACCTGGACGCCGCCCTCCGCCAGCTCGCCTCCGTGCTCCGGCCGGGCGGCCGGCTCGTGGTGCTGGAGTTCGCGGTGCCGAAGATCCAGCCGCTCAAGGGGCTCTACCTCTTCTACTTCCGCAGGCTGCTCCCGTGGATCGGCCGCGTCATCTCCCACCGCGGCGCGGCCTATACCTATCTGCCGGAGTCGGTGCTCGGGTTTCCCCAGCGCGAGGGCTTCCTCGACCGCATGGCCGCGGCCGGGTTCACCGGCGGCTCGTGGCAGGACCTCTCGGGCGGCATCGTCTGCCTCTACAGCGGGAGGCTCCCGGGATGACGACGATTCTGGACGGCAAGGCCGCGGCCGCGGCGATCCGCGCCGAGGTGGCGGAGGCGGTGCGGGAGATGACGGGCGCGGGGCACCGCGCCCCCGGCCTCACCGCCGTGCTCGTGGGCGAGGACGCGGCCTCCCAGACCTATGTGGGGAGCAAGGTCAGGGGCTGCGCCGAGGTCGGGATGGTGAGCCGCACGATCAGGCGGCCGGACACGATCTCCGAAGAGGAGCTCCTCTCGATCGTCGACGAGCTCAACAACGACGACTCCGTGGACGGCATCCTCGTCCAGCTCCCGCTCCCCCGCCACGTCACCGAGAAGCGGATCGTCCTACGGATCTCCCCCGAAAAGGACGTGGACGGCTTCCACCCCGTGAACGTGGGCCGCCTGTGGCTGGACGAGGAGGGATTCACTCCGGCGACTCCGACAGGTATTGTAGAGATCTTGAAACGGAACGGCATCCCGCTCGCCGGGCGCCGCGCCGTGGTCGTGGGCCGGAGTGCCATCGTGGGCAAGCCCATGGCCGGACTCCTCCTCCGGGAGAACTGCACGGTGACGATCTGCCACTCGAAGACCGCCG
>DATHUD010000354.1:0-6239 GCA_035462575.1 Thermoanaerobaculia bacterium
CCTTTGGGGCTGGGAGATCTCTCGTGAACGTATTGACCCAGATGCCTAAATACTGGTATTTTGGCATGAGTTGTCAAGGACTCTAGCAGCGCAGTTTCCAAAATAGACCGGATGGGAGGTCCCAACCATGAAGATTCGTACTCGCGCCATCTTCTCATGGGGAATTACAGTCATCCTCGTCCTCTTCTTCGGTTCGCCGTCCTGGGCCTTCGCCAAAAAAGGTCCCAAGATTTCCGTCGGCAACGATCCGTTCCTCAAAGAGGGCTCGCCCGAGCTGGTTCTCGTCGAGGTTTCGGACTTCCAGTGCATCGTCTGCGCCAGGGGCGCCGGTGACGTGATGCCGCAGGTCTATGACAAGTTCATTCGCACCGGCAAGGTCGAGCTCATCTATCTCGATCTGCCCCTTCACAAGGACTCCTTCAAGGCCGCGGAGGCCGCGGGGTGCGCGGGCGACCAGGGGAAGTTCTGGGAGATGCATGACCGGCTGTTTGAAAACCTGCAGGCTCTCGGTCCGGACCAGCTTCCGGGCTATGCCGAGGAGATCGGTCTGGATGTTGCCGCCTTTCGGAAGTGCCTGGACAGCGGGCGCCAGGCCGGGGGTATTCGCGAGGACATGCGAGTTGCCCAGATTCTAGGATTCACCGGCACGCCAGCCTTCGTGCTGGGGCGCCGGCTGCCAGGGAGTGACAAGGTCCAGGTTCTGGAAAGCTTTCAGGGTCTGCCGCCGTACGAGGAGCTCGAGAAGAAGATCAATGCTCTTCTAGCTCCGCAGACGCCTTGAACGTCGGAACGAAGGAGACGCACCATGGACGAAGACCTCGAAGGCATGTCACGAGAGCAGCTCCTCGACGAAGTCAGGAAGCTGCGGCAGGGAATCCGGCAGCATCGGGACAGTAAGGGGCAAGAGCTCTGCTGGCATCATCCGGCCCTCTGGGGACTTTTGCCGGAGAAGACGGACCCGGTTCCCGTGGTTCCGGAGTGGCCGCAGTTCCTGCAGGGATGCATCCGGTACCGGCAGTCGCTGGACGAGCAGGCGCCTGACGCTCCGAGGACGAACAAGCCTTACGAAGGGTAAACAGAGCATGGGAAAACCCTCCATCGGAATCCTGGCGGGGATGGGCCCGCGTTCGACGGGACCTTTCATCGACATGGTCGTCAAGGAGTGCCAGCGCCAGTACGGCGCGCGGGACGACATCGATTTTCCCAAGATGATGATCTGCTCCCAGCCGGCGCCCTTCTATGAAGACCGCCCGGTGGATCACGCCGCCATGGAGGATGCAATTCGATCGGGGCTGCAGGATTTGGAGCGTACCGGCGTGGACTTCCTGGCGATCGCGTGCAACACGGCGCACATCTACTACCCGCAACTGGCCAGGAGCGTGAAGGTGCCGCTCCTTAACATGGTCGAGCTCACTCTGGAGGCCATCCCGAGCGCCGCGCAAAAGGTTGCGCTCATCGCGGCACGCCCCACGGTCGAGTCGGACGTCTACCAGACGGGAATCCGCGCCCGCGGGTTGTCATTGTTCGAGCCGGATTGGCAATCCCAGGTCGACCACCTGCTGGGCATGACCCGGACCTCGGCAGCTCCGCCGGAGTTTACCCGGCAATGGGGCGTGCTCACGGAGGCTGCACGCGCGGGAGGGGTGGATACGCTCATCGTCGCTTGTCTCGATCTCAGTGCAGTGGTCGCCCATGCGAAGACCGACTTGCGAATCGTCGACGCAGCCGAATGCCTGGCCCGGGAGATCGTCAAACAGTGGCTGCTGCGAACCTGAGGTAGGATGGTGGAGTCTCGATCCCAGGAACAGGAGGCCAGGAATGCGCAAGGTCACCTTCGGTGGAGCGAACAGCCTGGACAACTATCTCGCCCGGCCCGACCATGCGGTGGACTGGCTGTTGTGGGGCGACGAAGCGGCGGCCGTCATGGGCGACTACTGGAAGTCCATCGACACGGTCCTGGTGGGGCGGAAGACGTACGAGGCGGGGTTGCGGATGGGCCAGAAGGAAGGGGGATATCCGGGGATGATGACGTATGTGTTCTCGCGGACCCTCCCGGAGAGGTCCGAGGAGGGTTTTGTCGTCACCGGGCAGGACCCGGCCGAGCTCGTGCGGGAGTTGAAGGATCAGGAGGGCCAGGACATCTGCCTGATGGGGGGCGGGGAGCTGGCCCGGCCGCTCTTCGAGGCCGGGCTGGTCGACGAGATCGGGTTCAACATCCACCCGGTGCTCCTCGGATCGGGCATCCCGCTGTTCCATCCGATGAGCCGCCAGATCGACCTCGAGCTTCTCGAGTGCAGGCCGTTCAAGAACGGTTGTGTTTACGTGATCTACCGGGTCAAACACTAAAGAGGCCTCGTGTTTTCCTCGCAGCTCGTCACGACTCTGGTTTGCCGCCTGTCTACAGAGCGTCTTGACCTTCCTTTCCATCGGGGTCACTTTTCTGGAGGGGATCAGGGACCGCCGTGGTGAAGCCCCGAATCCTGGGGGACGACTTGCAGGGCCGTGATAGGCTGTAAGTCGTTTACGAAGAGACGGGAAGGTCGAATTTTGACGTCGAATGCCGAAATCGAGATGCGCTGGGTCGATGCCTGGAACGATCTCTACGACATCGTCCAACGCTGGGAGGACACGCCGTGCCTCCTGCCGGACGGATCGGAGGTCAGCGTCGAGCAGTGCAAGGGCTGGTTGCAGGAGAGCGTCTACGAAGGGTATCGCGTCGAGGTCCACCGTGGGGCGCTGAGGGGGCGTCCGGCCGTCGTCGCCTCCCGATCGAAGCCAGAGGGCGAAGGCTGAAACAGAACGAGGGGCGTGGTCACCTGGGGTTGTGAGCCAACAACTCCGCCATTTCGCGTCTATCTCTGTTGCTACTCTCCGCGGGAGCGGGGAGATTAGGCTCATTCACGCCGCTCTGTCGGACACGAGGCTGGGCTACAACTACTGCCGTTCTGTTGGAAGGCCGGGCTCGCCGCGAACGGGCCCGGCGGTTTCCGCCCGCCTGGTGCGCTGCGATAGAATGACGCTGTTTCCGGATCTCTGAGCTCTGTTCTCGGGTCTTTTCTCCTGGTGGGAGGTTCGAATGGCAGATCGTCGTTCACTCCGTGTCTGGCTCGGCATCACGTTTTTTCTTCCCGCTCTCGCCGCGGCGCAGCCCGCGTCCCTCCTTTCGGACATCAATCCGGCGGGCCAGGCCCCCGAGGGGCCGCGGGGGCACATCTCCAATCTGCACGTGGCCGGAGACAGGCTCTACTTTTCATCGGACGGTGGCGGCGTGGGGGGCGAGCTCTGGGTCAGCGATGGGACGCCCGCCGGCACGGAGGTTCTGCGCGATCTTTGCCCGGGATCGTGCAGCAGCGATCCCCGGTTCGTGAGCGGGCTCGGGAAGCTGATGCTCTGGACCACCGATTCCGTGAGCCGGCGGCAGCTCTGGCGCTCGGATGGAACCCGTCCGGGGACCTTCGCCCTGACGCCGGAAGAGGTTTCCGTCCAGGAGAGTGACCCCCTGTCCTCGCGGACGGCCGTTTTCCGCCGCTCGCTCTATTTCATCGGCTGTACCGGGTTCGGCCTCGAGCGGGACTGCGATCTCTGGCGGACCGACGGGAGCGTCGCCGGGACCCGGGTGGTCGAGAAGGGGCCGCGTTTCATCTCGTGGCTGCAGGTGGTCGGCGACCGGCTGTACTACCTGGAGTATCTGGGGGAGGAGAAGGGCTCGGATCTCTGGGTTACGAACGGCACGGCGGCCGGGACGGTCCGGCTGCGCCATTTCGAGGACCGGTTCGGCGTCTCCCCCGAAGTACAGGTCGCTGCCGGGAACCGGCTCTTCTTTCTGGCCGAGGAGGGGGACCGGGAGGAGGTCTGGACGAGCGACGGCACCGCGGCCGGGACCCGGGCCGTCACGAAGTTCGCGGTCGAATATCCGCTCCAATCCTCGCGCCACTTGAGGGCGATCGGAAACCGGGTCTACTTCGTGGCGGACGACGGGGTCCATGGGAAGGAGATCTGGCGCACGGACGGCACGGACGCGGGCACCCTGCGGCTGACCGATCTCGAGGAGGAGATCCCGGTTGGGGTGTTTGCCCTGGCGGAGGTGAACGGCATCGTGGTCTTCAAGACCTACGGCGCCTTTGACGCCCGGCTCTGGACGACCCGGGGCACCCCCGAATCGGCCGCTCCGCTCGTCCTGCCCTGTGAGGATTGCCAACACGCCGAACGCGACAACGTCGGCCTGGCCGAGTCCGGAGGCAAGGTCTACTTCTGGATCGAAGACCGCGGTCTCGAGCTCTGGACCACCGACGGCACGGCCGCCGGGAGCCGGAAGATCGCGGAGCGCCTGTGCGCCGTTTCCTCCTGCAGCTACGAATGGTATCTCCCGTGGAAACGAGGGCTCCTGTTCGAGATCGAGAGCTCCCTGGGCACGCAGCTCTGGTGGAGCAACGGGACGCCCGAGGGCACGAAGCCCTTCACCCCGCTCCTGCCGGACCTGAGGACCGATTCGGTCCCGGAGCTGGCGGAGATGGGCGGCAACGTCTACTTTCTGGCCGAGCAGAGGCTCCTGGGCGGCCTCTGGGTCCGGAGCCCCAACAGCGAGACCCGGCCGGTCTTCAACCTTCCGGTCCGGGAGCCGGAGTCCGATCCCCGCCACCTGACCGCCTTGGGCGACCGTCTTCTTTTCACGGCCTGGGACGGCACCCCCAACGGCTTCGACCTCTGGTCGAGCGCGGGCACGCCGGAGACCACGGGCGCCGTGAACGTGCCGGACGTCTCCTGGCGTGACATCGGGGAGCCGGTGCGGGCCGCGGGCCTGCTCTTTTTCCAGGTCCGAGTGGGGGACGGCGAGTTCGAGATCTGGCGGACCGACGGCACGACTCAGGGTACCTTCCGGATCGCTTCTCTGCCGGGCGGGGCCGCGATGGTCCCCTTCCAGGGATCGCTCTATTTTTTCGCGGACCGGAAGATCTGGAAGACGGACGGCACCGTCCAGGGTACGGTCAAGACCGGCGATTTTCCAGAGAGCCTGTTCTACGTGGAGCTCGCGTTTGCCGGACCGAACGGGATCTATCTCAAGGCAGAGAACGCTCCGGAAGGGAACGAATTCTGGCTCACGGACGGCACCAGCGCAGGGACGCGCCAGCTCACGAGTTTCGGGGACTCCGGCGTGAGCGGCGGGGACCCTCAGTTCACCACGGTCGGCTCCTCCGTCTACTTCTCCTGGAACGGCCGCCTCTGGAAGACGGATGGCACCCCGGCGGGAACAACGGCTCTTGAGGGGTTGCCCGCCGGGACGAAGCTCCTCTCTCACGGAGGAGCTCTCTACTTCTTCAGCTCGAGCGCCGTCGAGGAGGATCGCAGCCTCCGGCTCTGGCGGACGAACGGAACGGCCGCGGGCACGGTCCAACTCGGCAAGTTCCCCTATCAGGACACGTTCAACTTCCCGTTGCAGTTGACGCCGTTCGCCGGGAAGCTCTTTTTCAACGTGGACGACGGCGTGCACGGCATCGAGCTCTGGGCCACCGACGGCACGCCGGCCGGCACGGCTCTGGTGCGGGACCTGTTCCCCGGACCGCGTTCCTCGGAGCCGACCCAGCTCACGGTGGCGGGAGGGCGGCTCTTCTTCACGGCCGGCGACGACCTCCACGGGATCGAGCTGTGGCAGAGCGACGGCACGGCCGCCGGGACCCGTCTGGTCCATGACGTCGCGCCGCAGGCTTTCTCCTCCACGCCGGAGCAGCTCACGGTCGTGGGGGACAAGCTGTTCTTCACGGCGGACGACGGCCTCACGGGCCGCGAGGTCTGGGTGCTCCCCCTGGCCGGCTCTTCCTCCTGCAATCCCTCTTCGAACCGCCTGTGCCTGAGCGGCGGCCGGTACGCGGTCGAGGCTACCTGGCGCAGCTTCGATGGGCGCCGGGGACCGGGGCGCGCCGTGCCGCTGACCGCGGACACCGGGTATTTCTGGTTCTTCGATCCCGCCAATGTGGAGACGGTCGTGAAGGTGCTGGACGGCCGGGGGGTCAACGGGCACGTCTGGGTCTTTTACGGCGCCCTGTCCAACGTGGAGTACACGCTGACGGTGACCGACACCCAGACCGGGCTCTCGCACCGCTACGTGAATCCCTCCGGGCATCTGGCGAGCGTGGGAGACACCCGCGCCTTCGGCCCCCTGGGTGCCACGGCGCAGGCCGTTGCCACGTCCGTGGCGCCGCCCTCGCCTCTCGCGCTCGTGGACCGCCGGGTCGTCCCCTCCG
>DATHUD010000355.1:0-18178 GCA_035462575.1 Thermoanaerobaculia bacterium
TGGCGCCGTGGAAGGGGCTGGGGATTATTGCGGTGGCTCGGAAGGGGTAGGGGAGCGGCCGGTCGGGGACCCTCACCCCGACCCTCTCCCATCGCCCCCCCTTCCCCCGGGAGAGGGCGCCCCCGCCCTTCGCGAGCAGCAGTTCTCCCTCCTCTCCCGGAGGAGGGGGGGCGATGGGAGAGGAGGGCCGGGGAGGTGAGGGCTTCTGGCCCGCGTCTTGCTATAAGCTCCGGCGCCATGAACAACCAAGAGAGCGTGAAAGGGACGGTTTGCATCACGGGAGGAGCCGGGTTCATCGGCTCTCATCTGGCCGAGGCCTTCCTGGGCGAGGGGTACCGGGTTCTGATCATCGACAACCTGTCGGGCGGCCGGCCGGAGAACGTCCCCTCGGGGGCGGAGCTCCACGTGCTGGACATCCGGTCGAAGGAGGCGGCGGAGCTGGTGCGCACGGGTGGGGTGGAGCTTCTGGTCCACCACGCGGCGCAGATGGATGTCCGGAAGTCGGTCGAGGATCCGGTCTTCGACGCGGACGTGAACATCCTGGGGAGCCTGAATCTACTGGAGGCCGCCCGCCACGGCGGCGTCCGCCAGGTGATCTTCGCCTCGACGGGCGGGGCGATCTACGGCGAGCAGGACTACTTCCCGGCGGACGAGAATCACCCGGTCCGGCCGGTCTCCCCGTACGGCGTGAGCAAGCTCGCGCTCGAGCGGTACCTCTTCTTCTACCACGTGGCCTACGGGCTCGACGCCACCTGCCTGCGCTACGCCAACGTCTACGGCGAGCGGCAGAACCCCCACGGCGAGGCGGGGGTGGTGGCGATCTTCCTGAACCGCCTGCTCGCGGGGCAGACCCCCACGATCAACGGCCCGGGGCTGCAGACGCGGGACTACGTCCACGTGTCGGACGTGGTGCGGGCGAACCTCGCGGTGGTGGGGAAGAAGGGGTTCCACATCTACAACGTGGGGACCGGGGTCGAGACCTCGGTGGTCGATCTCTACAAGGAGATCGCGCGGGCCGTGGGGAACCCGGCCGAGGCCCAGCACGGGCCCGCCAAGCCGGGCGAGCAGCAGCGCTCGGTGATCGACGCCTCGCTCCTGCGCGGCGAGATGGCGCTGCCCGATCCCCTGCCTCTCGAACAGGGAATACAACGCACCGCCGACTGGTTTCGAGAATACGCCGCCGCATGACCCTGCCCAGCGATTGAACCCTTTAAAGACGGGCTTTTGCTCACTCCGGGGGGCAGCGGCGGGAGCGTCGCCGCGGCTGTCCCCCTTTCCTGGCTTCACCGCACTTGAGGATCGTACCGGGACATTTTTGACCCCGGCTCGGAAGAGCCATGAAGGCTCCTCCTTTCTCTTGGAGAACGTCCACATGAAGAGACTCATCCTCGCTGGCCTCGTCGCCCTCGGTACGTGGGGCATCCTCGCCGTCGCTCCGGCTCCGGCTACCGCCGACGATCCGTGCGCGGGCGTGCGCTGCATGGAGTGCCCGGCCGGCTACCACTGGGCTCCGAAGCCGAACGACTGCTGCCGCTGCCTCCCCGACTGATCCTCCATTCCTGCCGGCCGGGAGCCCGAGGGCCCCTGGCCGGCGTCCTGGCTGTCCTCCAAAGTCCAATCGGCCGGCGCTTTTCCAGGGATCCGCAGAAAGTCAATAGAAAAATGGCCATGAAGGTGTGAGAGGATCGCGCTCCGCTCGACGTTAGGAGCGGCAGGGAGGTCATGCAGTCCTCCCTGGCAACTGGGTAAGGAGTTTTTCAATGAAGAGACTGATTCTCGCTACAGCCCTCCTCGCCGGCACCTTCGGTGTCGCCAACTTCACCGTCAACGAAGTGAACGCCCAGCCGCCGAACTGCGCGGTGGTGCTCTGTCTGGTGTGCCCGGAGGGCACGGTGGCGTCCCCGACGCCCGGCAACTGCTGCCGCTGCGTCAAGCCCTGATTCGGCGAACAAGAACTTCCACTACGAAGGAAACCACACCATGAAGAAGCTCATGCTCGCCGGTCTCGTTGCCCTCGGCACCTTCGGTGCCCTCTCCGTGGCTCCGGCTCCGGCCACCGCCACCATCGACTGCTCGTACGTGAAGTGCGCGGCGTGTCCTGAGGGCGAGGTGTTGTCCCCGACGCCCGGCAACTGCTGCCGCTGCGTCAAGGCCTAACTCGTTGATCCCGAAACTGAAATCCTGAAAGGAACCCACATCATGAAGAAGCTCATGCTCGCCGGTCTCGTCGCCCTCGGCACCTTCGGTGCCCTCTCCGTGGCTCCGGCTCCGGCCACCGCCAATATCGACTGCTCGCTCGTGCGGTGTATGGCGTGCCCCGAGGGCCAGGTGCTCTCGCCGACCGGCAACAACTGCTGCCGCTGCGTCAAGGCCTAGCCGGTCCTCTCTGCGAGCGCCGGCCTGTCCGCAGGCCGGCGCTCTGTTTAGCACCTCTTCGAAATTTCAGCTAGACTGCTGAAGAGGGCCACGGAGGCTCTCGCGATCCCCCGAGAGGAGGTGTTTCATGAGAAGGTTGGTTCTCGCGGGTCTCGTGATGCTCGGCGCCTGGGGCGCGGTTTCACTGGCTCCAGCCAACGCCGATCCCCCCATCGACTGCGCCCTGGTGCGCTGTCTGCCCTGCCCGGAGGGCTTCCGGCTGCTGTTCAAGCCGAACAACTGCTGCCGGTGCGTGCCGATCCCGCCGGCCGGTCCCTTCAGCCAGCCCTGAGCCTTCAGGCTCCCTCCCGCCGGCCACGACGCCGTCGTGGCTCCTCGTGGCCGCAGCAACCCCTGACTCCACGAAGGAGGTACTCCCATGAAAAGGTTGATTCTCGCGGTTCTCGTGATGCTCGGTGCCCTGGGCGTGGTCTCGCTGACTCCGGTCAGCGCGGATCCTCCCACGTCCTGCATCCTGGTGCTGTGCCAGCCCTGTCCGGAGGGCTTCCGGCTGCTGTTCAAGCCGAACAACTGCTGCCGCTGCGTCCCACTCCCGAACGGCAACGCCAACGGGATCGATTGAGCGGTTCCTCTCCGTCAGCTCTTGCCCGCGAGGAGCTGGCGGAGCGGCTTGTCTCCCAGGAAGAAGGTGACCCGCTGGACGTCGGGGAACTGGAGGGCGGTCTCGGTGAGCTGGGCGAGCAGGCGGGGGCCGTCGCAGTCGTCGCCGATCTCCACGTAACCGCCTAAGCGGATGCGGGCCTCGGAGCCCACCCGCTGGATGACCTCGATCTCCAGGGGCGAGGCGTAGAGCGGGTTGTAAAGCCCCGAGGTGCCGTCATAGCGGCTCTCCAGGGCGAACAGGGCTTCTAAAGACCCTTCGAGCGCCGGCCTGGCCTTGGGGAGCACCACCTCGACGGCCACCGCGCTGTCGCTGCAGCCGACCTTGCGGCCCAGGGCGCCGCCGTCCTCCGGCGCGATCAGGTAGACCTGCACGCGGTCGGTCAACGAGGTGGCGGAGAGGTCCAGGGCCGACTCCGTCTCCGGCGGGGTGCAGTAGAAGATGGCGAGGAGCATGACGGGCAGGAGCCAGTACGGCAGATGCCTGTGGCGGCGATACATGGCACGGCTTCTCTGGCTCAACACGATTCTCCATCGCGGTCGTAGGTGAGGAAAGAATACGCGAAGGGGACCTCTTCCGTGGCCTCGTGATCCTCGCGCTCCACGAGCCGGAAGCGTTCCGGATCGAATTCCGGGAAGAAGGTGTCGCCGGGGAAATCCTTGTCGATCCGGGTCAGGTACAGGCGGTCCGCGCGGTCGATCGTCTGGCGGAAGATCTCCTCGCCGCCGGCGATGAAGACCTCGTCCCCCTCTGCAATCTCGAGGGCCTCTTCGACGGAGCGGGCCACGGAGACGCCGGGCGGGACGCCGTACCCCTCCTGGCGGGTCACCACCACGATCGCGCGGCCCGGCAGCGGGCGGCCGATCGACTCCCAGGTCTTCCGGCCCATGACCAGGGTGTGGCCCAGGGTCAGCCGCTTGAAGCGGCGCAGGTCGCCGGGCAGGCGCCAGGGGAGGTCATTGTCGCGCCCGATCACCCGGTTCGCGGCCATCGCGACGATGAGCGAGATCCTGCGTCCGTCCGTCATACCGCGATGGGCGCCTTGATGGCCGGGTGCGGATCGTAGCCTTCGAGGGTGAAGTCCTCGTAGGCGAAATCGAAGATCGACCGGACCTCGGGGTTCAGCGCCAGGCGCGGCAGCGGGCGCGGCTCGCGGGTGAGCTGCAGCCGGGCCTGCTCCAGGTGGTTCGAATACAGGTGGGCGTCGCCCAGGGTGTGGATGAATTCGGCGGCGGCGAGCCCGGTCACCTGGGCCACCATCAGGGTGAGCAGGGCGTAGGAGGCGATGTTGAAGGGGACGCCCAGGAAGACGTCGGCGCTGCGCTGGTAGAGCTGGCAGGAGAGGCGGCCCTCCGCCACCCAGAACTGGAACAGGGCATGGCAGGGGGGGAGCTTCATGGAGTCGATGTCCGCCACGTTCCAGGCGCTCACGATGTGGCGCCGCGAGTCGGGGTTTTTCCGGATCCCTGAGATCACGCGGGCGATCTGGTCGATCGTCCCGCCGTCTTTCGCGGGCCAGGAGCGCCACTGGTGGCCGTAGACCGGCCCGAGCTCGCCGTTTTCGTCCGCCCACTCGTCCCAGATGGTCACTCCGTGCTCCTGCAGCCAGCGGACGTTGGTGTCGCCCCGGAGGAACCAGAGGAGCTCGTAGACGATCGAGCGGACGTGGAGCTTCTTGGTGGTGAGCAGGGGGAAGCCGCGGGCGAGGTCGAACCGCATCTGGTACCCGAAGACGCTCCGCGTTCCGGTGCCGGTGCGGTCCCCTTTCTCGACCCCGTGATCCAGGATGTGCTGGAGGAGGTCCAGATATTGCTTCATGCGGTCCTGACTGTAGCACGACGGGATATGATCCCTCCGGCAAAGGAGGAGGAGAGCCATGAAAAAGGGACTCGGTTGCCTGATCGTCGTCGTCGTCGCGGCGGTCTTTCTGGGGATGTATCTGATGGGCGTCTACAACGGCCTGGTGGGAGCGGAGCAGGGCGTCGAGGCGCAGTGGGCGCAGGTGCAGAACGTCTACCAGCGCCGGGCGGACCTGATCCCGAACCTGGTGGCCACGGTCCGGGGCGCCGCGAATTTCGAGCAGGAGACTCTGCGGCAGGTCATCGAGGCGCGGAGCCGCGTGGGGCAGATGACGCCCCAGGCCACACAGGAGATCCTGAACGATCCCCAGAAGTTCGCGCAGTTCCAGCAGGCGCAGGACACCCTGGGCCAGGCCCTCTCCCGCCTGATGGTGGTCGTCGAGCGCTACCCCGAGCTGCGCTCCGTGGCCGGTTTCCAGGACCTGATGGTGCAGCTCGAAGGGACGGAGAACCGGATCTCGACCGAAAGACGCCGCTTCAACGAGGTGGCGCAGGACTACAACACGCGCGTGCGCCGGTTCCCGGCCGCCCTGTTCGCCGGGTTGATGGGCTTCGAGCCCCGGCCCTACTTCACGGCGGCACCCGGGTCCGAGACGGCGCCGAAGGTGGACTTCGGGACGCCGGGGTAGGGGGGCAGGGCAGGGCAGGGCAGAACACGGACTTCCACGGACCGACACGGACTTACAAGGACAGACTTTGTGTTGGTCCGTGAAAGTCCGTGTTCGTCCGTGGAAGTCCGTGTGGGAACCCTCCGCCCCCTAGACAAGGGAATCCCTCCCCGCGTATACGTGGTTGAGAGAATGATGGGAATGAAACGCGCCGCTTTCGCTCTCTTGAGCCTCGTTTGCCCGGTCCTCCTCGCGGGGTGCCTGGGCGGAGCGCGCGCGGAGGGGGAGGGGAGCGGCGGGCCGGCGGACGAGCTCGTGGTGCGGCGCGGGACGTTCCAGGAGCGGGTGCTGCTGACCGGCGAGCTGGTGGCCGAGCGGGGGGACGCCCTCGTCGTGCCGCGCACGGAGACGTTCCAGCTCCAGATCCGCTGGATCGCCGAGGACGGCGTCCGCGTCAAGGCCGGGGACCGGGTGGTCGAGTTCGACAACAGCTCGTTCGCCTCCGCGATCGAGGAGAAGCGCCTCTCCGAGTCGGACGCCGCGAGCCAGCTCGACCGCACTCGGGCCGAGACCCGCACCGCCCTCGCCGAGAAGGAATTCACGGTCCAGCAGCGCCGGGCCGATGTCGACAAGGCCAGGATCCAGGCCTCGGTCGCGAAGGACCTCCTTCCGCTCTCCGAGTACCAGGACCGGCAGCTCGCCCTGCGCCGCGCCGAGATGGAGCTCGCCAAGGCCGAGGACGATCTCGTCTCCTACCGGAAGTCGTCCGCGAGCGAGATCGCCGTCCAGGGGATCACCGTGGAAAGGTCGCAGCGGGAGATCCGGCGCGCCGAGGAGGCCATCGCGGCCTTGACGCTCCGGGCGCCGCGGGACGGCATGGTCCTCGCGGCCCAGCATCCGTGGGAGGGGCGCAAGATCCAGGAGGGGGATTCCGTGTGGACCGGCATGACGGCCGCGACCCTGCCGGACCTCTCGTCCATGGTGGTCGAGGCGAGCCTCTCGGACGTGGACGACGGCCGGATCGCCCCCGGCATGCGGGTCCTCTGCGTGCTGGACGCCTATCCGTCCGTGGTCTTCCCCGGCCGCGTCGTCGAGATCACTCCGGTGGCGCGCGAGGCGGCGCGGAGCCCTCTCCTGCGCTACTTTCCCGTGCGGATCACCCTCGACCGGCCGGACCCCGCGCGGATGCGCCCCGGCATGTCCGTGCGCGTCGAGGTGATGGGACCCGAGGTCAAGGACGCCGTGCTCGCCCCGCGGGCGGGGCTCGACTTCTCCGCCGATCCTCCCCGGGCGCTCCTCGAAGGCGGCGGCACGGCCCCGGTCAAGATCCAATCCTGCTCGCCCTCCGACTGCGTGGTCTCCGGGGTGTCGCCGGGCACGCGCCTGCGCCCGCGGGAGGGGAGGGCCGGATGACGGCCAAGGCCCGCCGGGCCACCCGCTTCGCCGCGGGGGGCGTCGTTCTCGTGGCCGTGGTGCTCGGCCTCTGGCTCGTGGCCGGCCGGGCCTCGGCCACGGGGGACGGCGAGTGGGCCGAGGTGCGGCGCGACGACCTGGTGATCGGCGTACCGGTCACCGGAACCCTCTCGGCCGTGCAGTCGGTGCTCATCGGCCCGCCGCAGATCCCGGAGGTCTGGGACTACAAGATCGCGTTCCTGGCGCCCGAGGGGGCCCAGGTGCGCCAGGGCCAGCCGGTCGTCGGCTTCGACACCTCGGAGCTGGAGCAGACGCTCCAGCAGAAGATGGCCGAGCGGGATTCCGCGGACAAGGAGCTCGAGAAGCGGCAGGTGAACCTGGAGAAGAGCCGCCAGGAGGACGAGCTGCGCCTGGCCGAGGCCGAGGCGCGGCACCGGCGGGCCTCCCTGAAGGTCAAGGTGCCGTCCGAGCTGATCGCTCGCAACGAGCTCGCCCAGAGCCGGACGGACCTGGCGCTCGCCGAGCGCGAGATCGCGTATCTGAAGGACCGGCTGCGCCTCCAGGCCGGCACCGGGCAGGCGGAGCTCTCTGCGCTCGTCTCCCGCCGCGACCGCGCCGCCGCCCGGGTGCGCGAGGCCCAGGAGGCCATCGCGCGCATGACCGTGACCGCGCCGCGGGACGGCACCGTGATCTACTCCTCCCCGGGACGCCGGGGGGAGAAAAAGAAGATCGGCGACTCGGTCTGGCGCGGGCAGCCGGTCCTCGAGATCCCGGATCTGAAGCGCATGCGCGCGGAGGGCGAGATCGACGAGGCGGACGCCGGCCGCGTGGCCGTGGGCCAGCGGGTCACCCTGCGCCTGGACGCCCACCCCGACGTGGTCTTTTCCGGCCGGGTGCGGACCCTGCGCGGCGCCGTGCAGACGAAGTCCAGGAACAACCCTTTGAAGGTGGTGCGGCTGGAGATCGACCTCGACGAGACCGACCCCCAGCGCATGCGCCCCGGCATGCGGTTCCTCGGCACGGTGGAGATCGAGCGGGTGCCTGAGGTGCTCGTCGTCCCGGCCGAGGCGGTGTTCACCGAGGCCGACGGCCCGGTCGTCTACCGCCGTACGCGCTGGGGATCCGAGGAGGTCCGCCCCGGTCTGGGCCGCCGGAACGACCGGCTGGTCGAGATCCGGAGCGGCCTTGCGCCCGGCGACCGGATCGCGCTTCAGGACCTCTCGGAAGACGGGGCCTCCGGGGGGAGCTCTTGAGGAAGCTCGCGCGCGGATGGCTCGTGCTGCCGGCGGCGGCGCTCGTGCTCGCCCTGGGCGCGTTCCTGCCCCGCGCCGGCTCCTTCGGCGCTTCCGGGAACGTGCCGGTCCTCACGGTCGAAAAGCAGCCCTTCGTGCGCCGGGTGCCGGCGCCGGGGAACCTCCAGGCGGTCCGCGCCACGCCCGTCTCCGTGCCCCTGGGGGCGCCCGGCCCCTTCCGGATCGGCTGGCTCGCTCCGGACGGCACGCGGGTCAAGGCGGGGGAGGTGGTGATCCGCTTCGACCCCTCGGCCATCGAAAAGGAGCTCGTCGAGGCCGGGGACGACCTGCGGGGGGCGCGCCTCAAAATCGGCAAGACCGAGATCGAGAGCCTGGCCGAGCTCCGCAAGCTCGAGCGGGACGCCGAGATGGCGCGGATCGAGCTCGACAACGCCCGCCAGTTCGCCAAGAAGGACGAGATGATCTACTCCCGGGGCGAGATCATCGAGTCCTCGATCGACCAGGAGCTCGTCGCCCGGAAAGAGGAGCACGTCCGGGAGGCCCAGCGCACCCAGAGGAAGCTCTCCGGAACCGATCTGGAGCTCCTCGGGATCGAGCTGCGCCAGGCCGAGGCCAAGATCCGGCGGGCGCGCCAGGCCCTCCAGGCCCTCGCGGTCACCGCGCCCCACGACGGCGTGCTGATCCTGAAGCGCGACTGGCGCGGCGAAACGCCCCGGGTGGGAGACACCGTCTGGAACGGCCAGCCGCTCGCCGAGATCCCGGACCTTTCGATCATGGAGGCCGAGGTCTTCGTGCTGGAGGCCGACGCCGGGGGCCTGACCCCCGGCAAGCGGGCCACCGTCTCCCTGGAATCGAGCCCCGGAGCGACCCACGAGGCCACGATCGAGCGGGTGGACGCCCTGGCCAAGCCCCGGCTCCAGGGCTCGCCGGTCCAGTACTTCGCCGTCACGCTGAAGCTCGCGAAGACCGATCCGAAGGTGATGAAGCCGGGCCAGCGCGTCCAGGCCATGCTCTACCTCGACGAACGCAAGGAGGCCCTCCTCGTGCCGCGCCAGGCCGTGTTCGAAAACGAGGGGAAGAGGATCGCCTACCGGCAGAAGGGCGCGGGCTTCGAGCCGGTCGAGGTGAAGCTCGGGCCAGGGAGCCTGGGCCGGGTGGTCATCGAGTCGGGCCTCGCGGCGGGCGACGTCCTGGCTCTCCGCGATCCCACGCGGCGCCCCGAGGAGCCGGAGAAGGCCCCGGAAGAGGGGAGCCCGGCCGCCGCCCCGGCAGCCCCCGGAGCCGTACCCGAGCCGTGAGCCCGCAAGAAGCCCTCCGGTCGGCCCTCGACAACCTGGCCGCCCACAAGCTCCGCTCCGCCCTCACCATGCTGGGCATGATCTTCGGCGTGGGCGCCGTCATCGCCATGCTCGCGATCGGCGCAGGGGCCGAGCGCCAAGCCCTGGGGATGATCGAGCGCCTGGGGCTCCGAAACGTCCTCGTCCGCGCCAAGACCTACAAGGACGAGGAGCTCCAGGAGATCCGCCAGAAGTCGCTCGGCGTCTCCCAGCGGGACGCCGCCGCCATCGCCGAGGCGATCCCCGGCGTCGAGCTCGTGGCCCCGCGCATCCGCATCGATCCCTACAAAGTGCTGTCGCCCTCGGGCAAGACCGAGGCGGCCACGGTCTACGGCGTCACCTGGCGGCACGCGGACCTCGCGCATCTGGAGATCGCCGAGGGGCGCTTCCTCGATCCGCTGGACGAGCGGACCCACGCCCAGGTCGCCGTAGTCGGCCCGGGCGTGCGGCGCGACCTCTTCGGCTACGGGCCGGCGGTGGGGAAGCGGGTCAAGGTGAACGACGTCTGGCTCGAAGTGGTCGGCGTCCTCGCCCCGGCGGCGCCGGAGGCCACGGGCGCCGGCACCTCGAACGGAGTGCCGGTCGGCTCCGTGGCGCGAGAGATCTACGTGCCGGTGACGACCGCGGAGCGCAAGTTCGAGCACTCGCCGCTCGCCTCGCCGCTCGACGAGATCGTGATCCGCCTCGAAGACGGCGCGAGCGGCACCGAGACCGCCTCCCTGGTGCGCGACCTTTTAGGCCGCCTCCACGGCGGCGTTGAAGACTACGAGGTCGTCGTCCCCGAGGCGCTCCTCGCCCAGAGCCAGCGCACCCAGCGCCTGTTCAACGTGGTCATGGGCGCCATCGCGGGCATCTCGCTCCTCGTGGGCGGCATCGGCATCATGAACATCATGCTCGCGACCGTGCTCGAGCGTACCCGCGAGATCGGCGTCCGCCGCGCCGTGGGCGCCCGCAGCCGGGACATCCGCTTCCAGTTCATCATCGAGTCGTTCGCCATCAGCCTGATCGGAGGACTGGCCGGGATCGCCGCCGGCCTCGTCCTCGCCCGCGTCGTCGCCGCCTACGCCGGCTGGGCCACGATCGTCACCGGCGCCTCGATCGTCCTCTCGACCGGAGTCGCGATGGCCGTGGGCCTCGCCTCGGGGATCTACCCGGCCGCCCGCGCCGCGGCGCTCGACCCGATTGAGGCTTTGCGATACGAGTAGGGTTATAATCAGGCAAATGATCAAACGACTTCTCGTCGTTGAAGATGAGACGGCGATTCTCCACGCCCTCGAGCTGTATTTCAGGAACCGGGGCTTCGAGGTCGATACCGCCACCGAGCGGGAAGAGGCGGAGAGCCTCCTCTCGCGCCAGCCCTACGGCGTGGTGATCGCCGACCTGCGCCTGGGCGACAGCGAGGGGACCGAGGGGCTGGAGGTGATCAGCGCGGTCCGCCGGTGCTCCCCGAAGACCCGCACCATCCTGCTGACCGCCTACGGATCGACCGAGGTCGAGCTCGAGGCGAAGCGGCGCGGGGTCGACGTCCTCCTGCACAAGCCCCAACCGCTCTCCTCCATCGCCTCGGTGATCGATTCGCTCCTCGAGGGCTCCTAGATCAGGAGGCCGCCTCCCTCTGCCACAGCGGGATGTCCAGGGTGATGACCGCGCCGCCCTCGGGCCGGTTGCCCGCCGAGATGCAGGCGCGCTGCTCCTCGGCGATCCTCTGAACGATCGACAATCCCAGCCCGGTGCCGCCTCGTCTGCGGGTGAAGAAGGGCTCGAAGATGCGCGGCAGGTCCTCGGGCCGGAATCCGGTGCCGGAGTCCTCGACCGAGCAGCGCGCCCAGGCGTAGTCTCCCTCCACGTGCTCGGTCAGCTCGACGACGACCGTCCCGGCCGGCGGCGTGTGCTGCACCGCGTTCTGGATCAGGTTGTCGAGAGCCATCAGAAGGCGGGGGCGGATCATGGCGACTCTGTGCTCGCGGCCGTCGAGCCGCAGCGTGAGCCCGACCCCCTTGGTTTCGGCGAGGAGCCGGCAGTCCTGGACCGCCTGGCGGACGACCTCGTCGAGAGAGCCCGGGGTCAGGTCGCGGCCGAGCGGCTTGCCGTATTCGAGGAGCTCGTACATCAGCTCCGACAGCCTCGCGGTCGGCTCCCGCAGGTTGTCGAGCATGCGGCGCAGCGCCTGCTGCTCCGGCGTGCCGTCGAGCGTCGCCAGCACGGCCTCCAGAGTGGCCGAGATCGCGAACAGGGGGTTTCTCACCTCGTGAGCGAGGCCGCCGACCAGATGCCCCAGGGCTCCCATGAGCTGCAGGCGCGTCCTCTCCTCCTCCGCGCGGCGGCGCTCCGTGACGTCGCGGAAGCTCGACACCCGCCCCACGCTCCGGCCGCCGATCCGCTGCGGCTGCGAGTAGCGCTCGAACACCCGGCCGTCCTTGAACTCCAAGAGGTCCTGGCTCTCCTGGTCGGGGTTGGCGTAGAGATCGCGGATCTGGGAGAGGTAAGCCCGGGGCTCCTTCAAGCTGTCCAGGATCAGGGTGACGAACTGATCGGCCTCCCCGGACTGCAGGATCTCCTCCGGGATCCGCCACATTTCCGCGAAGCGGCGGTTGAAGGCCACGATCCGGCCCTGGAGGTCGACGACCAGGATGCCGTCCGCCGTGGCCTCGAACGTCGCCTGGAGGAGCGAAAGCGACTGCCGCAGGGCGGCGTTGGCCTGGATCAGCTCCTCGGACGAGAGCTCCATCGAGCGCTCGAGCATCGCGCGGTCGGCGTCGGACTGCCAGTAGGCGTCGTTGACCGCCTCGAGAAACGCCTGGCAGCCCTCGCTCCCGGGGACGTCCTCGTCGCTCCCAAAGTGGCGCCGGATCTGCCGGGCGAGGAGGCTGTGACGGTCGGCCACGGTCAGCGCTCCGCCAGGGTGGTGATCGTCATCGTCTGATTGTGCAGCTCACAACGGGCGCTGGGCGTGAACGGGGAGATCTCGCCGTAGGAGTAGAAGCCGGCGAGGACCGTCCCGCCGCCCAGCACCTCGCGGACCCCCTCCACCTCCTCCTCGACCCGCTGCCCGAGGACCAGCCGGCGTCCCACGCAACTCACCAGGAGCGCCAGGTCGACGGGACCGGAGCCGATCGCCTCGTGGCTCGTCCGCGCCGCGCCCACGGCCCCGTCGATCAGGCGGTCGAAGTTCGCCTTCATGAAGCGGGCATAGCGGCCGACCGGGACGTCGCCGGCAAAGGTCATGCTCTTCTCCTCCTCGTCGACCGACAGAATGGTGCGCACGACCGGGGTTTCCCCGGCTTCCGAGCGGATGCTCAAGGGGAAGAGCAGGCCGCTCGCCGGCAGCTCCCGGGCGTGCGGCCCGAGGTAGGTCTTGTACAGCTCCAGGGCCGAGCGGCCGTCGAGCTCGTAGAGCACGTTCCCGTGAGAGCGCGTGATCAGCCGCTCAGGGCCGAAGGCGTCCCATCCGCCCAGCGACGCGTAGCCCACGCGCAGGGACTCGCCGTAGAGGGCCACCGCCGCCACGGTCTGGGGCTCGGGCGGACCGTCCCAGATCACCAGCGTCTCCTCAAAGCGCGGGCCGTCCGCCGACAGCCCGCCGGTGACGGTGACCTCGGAAGGGAGATGGTGGGCGAGCCCCCGCACGAGCTCGCTGCCGTTGACGTGGAGGCCGTCGGACAGGACGAACACGTGGACCAGCCCGTCCCCGGCGAGCGACCGGGCGAGGCGCTCCCCGGCCGCGAAGCTGTCTTGCGGGCCCGTGGTCCGGGTGCACGCGCCCGCCACGCGGGTCCTCTCGAACCCCACGGCCGTCACGACGACGGAATCGTCCGAGACCTCCGTTCCGTAGATGTTCCCGGCCGTGGAGCAGCCGAAGAGGTGGGCTCCCGGATAGGCGGCGGCGATCTCCTGGAGGAGGTTCCGGACCTTGAGAGTCCCGGTTCCCCCGAAGACCAGCGCCAGGTGGGCCGGGCCGCCCAGACCGCCGGGCGCGCGCGGTTCCCATCCGCGTGCCGCCGTAAAACGACACTGCTCGATCCTCACGGCGCCTCCGACATAAAAAAGCAAAAGATAAAAGGCGTTGCCCGCGAATCCTGCGCGACGCCCCGCCCCAACACGACTGATTCGGATTGTGGAAGTGGATCATACCATCGGATGACGGTTCATGAAACCGGGTATGCTGGGCTCCCTGGACCTGAGGCAAAAGAAATGACGATCGTACTGAAATGGATTTTCGGGCTTCTCTTCGTGCTGGCCGGGGTCGCCCATTTCGTCCGTCCCGAGATCTACGTCAAGATCATGCCGCCCTACCTCCCCTGGCACCGGGAACTGGTTTACCTGAGCGGCCTTTTCGAGATCGTCCTCGGCGCGCTGCTCCTGATTCCGCGCTTCACGGCCCCGGCCGCGTGGGGCCTCATCGCCCTGCTGATCGCGGTCTTCCCCGCGAACCTCCACATGGCGCAGAACCCGGAGCTCTACCCCGGAATCAACCCCGTCCTCCTCTGGCTCCGCCTGCCGCTCCAGGGCGTGCTCATTGCATGGGCCTACGGGTACACCCGATGACTTCCGGAAAGGCCCCATGACCCAGCACCTCGTTCTCCTCGGCGACTCCATCTTCGACAACCGCGCGTACACGGCCGGCGAGCCGGACGTCGTGAGCCACCTGGGCGCCGTCCTGCCGGCCGGCTGGCGGGCGACTCTCTGCGCCGTGGACGGCAGCATCACCGCCGACCTGCCCGACCAAGTCGAGGGCATCCCCGCGGACGCCTCCCACCTCGCCGTCTCGATCGGGAGCAACGACGCCCTGATGAACAGCGATCTGCTGTCCCTGCCCGTCAAGTCCACCACCGAGGCCCTGGACCTCTTCGGCGACCGGGTCACCCTGTTCGAAGCGAGCTATCGCGCCGCAATCGGAAAAGTGCTGAGACTGGGCCTGCCGACCACCGTCTGTACCGTCTACAACGGCAACTTCCCGGACCCCCAGTACGCGCGAACGGCCTCCCTGGCGCTCGCGATGTTCAACGACGTGATCCTGCGCATCGCCTTCGAGCTCAGCCTCTCCGTGATCGACCTGCGCCTCGTCTGTGGCGAGCCCGGCGACTACGCGAACCCGATCGAGCCCTCCGGACGCGGGGGCTTGAAGATCGCGCGGGCGATCGCGCGGGCGGTGGGGGCTCTGGAGGAGGTAGGGGGGCGGAGTGGGGTGGTGGCGGGGTGATGCCGGAGAGGATCGTGCCGATGGTATACTGTACTGTATGAAGGATACGGCAATCGTCTCCAAGGATGAGTCCGGCGACGTCGTCCAGCCCGCTCGAATCGTGCAGAAGGGAAAGCTCTGGGTTGTGGAGCCGCTCGAACCGGGAGAGCCGTTGACCGCGGAGACGGTTCGTCAGGTTCAGGAGTGGATCAGGGATCGTAGACTTGAGGACTGATTTATGACTGGTGACGGTCGTGGTACGCTTGCTCGAAGAGGAACCATCGTGACGACCCAGCATTATCATGTTCTGCTCGAATGGGACTCCGAGTCGGGTGTTTGGGTGACCTACGTTCCGACCCTGAATGGGCTCTCGACTTTCGGGGAGACGAGAGAAGAAGCGCTCGCCAACACCCGGGAGGCGATCCTGGGTTATTTGGAGGCGGCCCAGAAAGAAGGAATACCCTACCCTGAACCCGCGGAACTGGTGGATCTCGAGGTGGCGGTCGGTTGACGCGCCTGCCCTCCCCGAGTGGGAAGGAGATCCTCACAGCTCTCCATCGCGGGGGATTTGTGCTGACTCACGTCCGTGGCAGTCATCATTATCTGCGAAAGCCAGGAACTGGGCTCGTTGTTGTGCCGGTCCATGGCAATCGGTCATTGCCCGCCGGTACTTTTCATTCGATTCTCCGTCAGGCCGGCCTGACGACAGACGAGTTCCAACGGTTACTGCAAGGTCGGTAAGAACAATCCGAGACGATCGTCTACATCGACCTCGTCGGCGTGGATGTGCCTGAATCAAGAAGATCCCGTGGATACGCTGGCGCGAGGGTTAATTGCCCGAGCAACGTACTTTGCTCCTGGCGAGTCGATTCCGCCCAGCGAGGATCTGTGGAGAGCCGAACGTTGCCAGCGCCTGGTGCGGTAAACTGGGGCTGGAGGCTCTGTGCGGTTCTTGATTCCACAGATTCGTAAGGAGGATACATGGGAAGACGAGAAGCGCTACATCAGCTCATAGACGATCTTCCGGAGCAGGATTTGCCGATTGCGACTCGGGTTTTGGAAGCTCTCCGTGCCACCGGCGATCCCGTGCTCCGTGCTCTGCTCTCTGCCCCGATCGACGATGAGCCGGACAATGACGATTTTGACGGCGGGCTCTCAGAAGCCCGGCGGGAAGCCCGCGAGGGCCAGACAATTTCTCATGAGGAGATCAAGCGCTCTTGACCTCCGCGAACGAACAACTCGTGTCGCAACAAAATAAGCACCCCATCATCGAGACTTATCTCGAAGGCAAGATCTCGGCCGGTAAAGCCGCCGAGTTGCTTGGTCTCTCGAAGGCTCAGTTTCTTGACTTGCTGGACGAGCACAATCTTCCCTATCTCGATGCCGGCCCAGAAGAACTGAAACGCGAGGTCGCAGCGGCCAAGGCTGCCAGCAGAGTTCCTGGCCCACACAAAGCGCCTTCTGATAAGCCCGGCCCGTGAGAGCGCCTTCTTAGATATATTCCGGTGAGATCGAAAAGGGTCCCAACGGGACCCGGGCATAAAGCCTGGCGCTTCAGCGCCAGGTAGGCAGCCACACACACATTCCAGAGCCCCGAAGGGGCGTAGGTAATGGCGGCGAGGTGATGACTGCCTGCGTCCCTTCAGGACTTTGGAGTCCGGAGGGGAACGCATACCTGGCGTTGAAACGCCAGGCTCTATTCCTTTGCCCCTTCGGGGCCTTCAGATCCTCGCAACCAGCGATCCGGCCTCCTGGCTCGACCTCTTCAAGCTTCTGGTACACAATAGAAGGAGAATCCCAACTCCCGAACGGAGCCCGTCATCGACTTCTTCGTCAGCTACACCCAAGCCGACCGCGCCTGGGCCGAGTGGATCGCCTGGGTGCTGGAAGAGGCGGGGTATACGACCCGCAGCCAGGCCTGGGATTTCCAGGCGGGCAACAACTTCGTGGTCGAGATGCACCGCGCGGCCTCGGACGCCGAGCGAACTTTGGCGGTCCTATCCCCCGATTACGAAAAATCCCTCTTCGGGATGGCCGAGTGGACCGCCGCCTTCGCCCAGGACCCTTCCGGGGAGAAGGGCAAGCTTCTACCGGTCCGGGTTCGCGAGATGAAGCCGGGCGGTCTTCTGAAAGCGATCGTCTACATCGATCTCGTCGGCAAGACTGAGCCCGCCGCCCGGGAGCGCCTCCTCCAAGGATTGGTGCGGGGACGGGCCAAGCCAGCCAGGAAGCCTGTCTACCCGGGAGATTCTCGTCCCCGCTTCCCAGGAGAACCGGTCGCCCCTCCCGATCCTGAAGAGGCCCGAAGGCAAATCGGGAACTTGCCCGAGGACGAGATCCCGGAGCCGCGTCCTCTGCCTCCCGGCTCGCACATGCCGCTCTCGCGAAACCCGCTCTTCGTCGGCCGGGAAGACGACCTCCGAGCACTTGCCCGGACGCTGAAAGCGGGGGAGACCGCCGCTGTGGGACAGATCGCCGCCGCCACCGGCCTGGGAGGCATCGGCAAGACCCAGTTGGCCTCCGAGTTTGTCCACCGCTATGGTCGCTTCTTCGCGGGCGGCGTCTTCTGGATGAGTTTCGCCGAGGAATCCGCGGTGTCGGCGGAGGTCGTTTCGTCAGGGCGTGGCCTAGGACTCCATCCTGATTACGACAATCTCCCGCTGGAGCAGCAGGTGCGGCTGGTGGAGGAGGCATGGGAGAGTCCGCTCCCGCGACTCCTGGTATTCGACAACTGTGAGAACCCCGTGCTCCTCGACCGCTGGCGCCCGCGGCACGGAGGATCCCGTGTACTTGTCACGAGCCGGCGGTCCCAGTGGGATGCAGCCTTGGGAGTCCAGGCGTTGACGCTCGGAATTCTGACGCGTCCAGAGAGTATCCAGTTGCTCCACAGCTTTCGAGAGGATCTCTCTACAGACGCTTCCGTTCTCAATGAAATCGCAGAAGAATTGGGCGATCTGCCTCTCGCCCTCCACCTCGCAGGGAGTTTTCTCGCCCGTTACCAGCACGCTCCGTTCGGCCAGCCAGCAGCCTATCTTAAGGAGTTGCGGCGGGGGAGTCTCTTGGACCATCCATCTCTTCAGGGTAAAGGATCGGAGATTTCGCCGACGGGTCATGAACGTCATGTGGCCCGGACCTTTGCTCTGGGTTTCGAGCGTTTGGATCCCGATGATCCCGTCAATGCGCTGGCGCGGGCGCTGCTCGCACGGGCTGCGCATTTTGCTCCCGGCGAGCCGATTCCGCGTTTATTGCTGTTTGCCACGACGGGACGGCCTACTGAGGACTCGGAAGCTGCTCTGCAATTCGAGGAGGCTCTTGTTCGCATCGTTTCTCTAGGACTGCTTGAGATTGGTGCGGAGGGAAGCTTGGTGATGCACCGGCTCGTGGCGGTCTTTTCTAGGCAAGCGGGTGTTGTGGATGGAGATGATCCTTTAGAGGAGGTGGAAAAGACGTTGCTTCAGGAGGCTCGTCAGCTGAATCACGCTGGCTACCCGG
>DATHUD010000356.1:0-2119 GCA_035462575.1 Thermoanaerobaculia bacterium
TGCCAAGGGCCAGGAACTCGTACATGGCCAGGACGCAGACCAGCGCGATGGTGGCGTTGAAGAGCCACACCGGACCCCATCCGGTGATCCAGATGGCGGCCGGCGCGGCGACCAGAGCGGTGATCTCGCGAGCGAAACGCATGCCTAGAGGGCTCCGCCCTCGGCTGTCCGCATCACTCGTCCGCCTCGACGAACATCTCGGCATCGCCCGGATCGCTGGCGTCGACCGCGCCGTAGCGGCGGTCGCGCGACTGGAAATCGAGGATGGCTTCGAAGAGGTGACGTTTGCGGAAATCCGGCCAGAGCACTTTCGTGACGTGGATCTCCGCGTAGGCGATCTGCCAGAGCAGGAAGTTCGAGACGCGCAGCTCGCCCGAGGTGCGGATCAGGAGGTCCGGGTCGGGCTGGCCGGAGGTGTAGAGATAGCGGCCGATCGTCTCCTCGTCGATGTCCGCCCGTTTGCCGGCCGCCCAGTCAGCCACGATCCGGCGGCAGGCGTCCACGATCTCGCAGCGGCCCGAGTAGTTGAGCGCGATGTTGAAGCTCATCCCCTGGCAGTGGCGGGTCGCCTCGACCGTGGCCTTGAGCTCGCGGACGACCGAGGGGTCGAGCTCCTCCCAGCGGCCGAGCACGTGGAAGCGGATGTCGTTCTCGACGAGGGCCTCCCGCTCCTTTCGCACGTACTCCTTGAGCAGGTTCATGAGCGTCCAGACCTCGAAGCGGGGGCGCTTCCAGTTCTCGACCGAGAAGGCGTAGAGGGTGAGCACGGGGAGCTTCAGGCGCGCGGCCGTCTCCACCGTGTCGCGCACGGACGCCACTCCGGCGCGGTGCCCCTCCACTCGCGGCAGGCTCCGGCCCTGGGCCCAGCGGCCGTTGCCGTCCATGATGATGGCCACGTGGCGGGGCAGCCGGGTGATGTCGATCCGGCGGACCAGAAGCTCTTCGGGAGAACCCGGTTCGGCGAGTTTGGACGTATCTGCCATGATTGCAGGCCCTTAAGTTACCACAGGCGGCTCCGGATCGCCCACGGCCCGGAACGGTTCCGGGTAGAAGACCCTTTCGAGAACCAGCCCGTGCGCCGGGGCCGACGGGCCCGCGGCGGAACGCGGCGCTCCCCGCAGAAGGTTTGAAAACTCCTCCGGGCTTCGCCTGCCGGTTCCGACCTCGACCAGGGTTCCGGCCAAAGCACGAACCATGCCGCGCAGGAAGCCGTCCCCCACGATCCGGAACCGGATCTCCTCCTCCCGCTCCTCCCAAACGGCGGAAAAGATACGCCGGAATGGCTGTCCATGCGAGCCCCCCGCCGCCGCGAAAGCGGAAAAATCGTGCCGGCCGGGGAGGAAACCGGTGGCGCGGACCAGTTTTTCGACGTCGATCTCCGGGGGGACGCGCACCGCGAAGGGGGCGTCGAGTGGGGAGAGGACGGCGGCGCGGGAGAGCCGGTAGGAGTACTCCTTGCCCCAGGCGCACTTGCGGGCGTGGAACCCGTCGGGCATTGCGTGGGCGGCCATCACCCGCACGTCTTCCGGGAGATGGTGGTTGGCGCCGTGGACGAGACCCCGCTCCGGGAACGGCTCGGGGAGCGTGAGGTGCGCCGCCTGCCCCCGGGCGTGGACCCCCGCGTCCGTCCGGCTCGCCCCCACGATCCGCACGGGGCGCCCCAGGAGTGCCGCCAGAGCTTCCTCCACGACCTGCTGCACGGAGACGGCGTTCTCCTGGTGCTGCCACCCGGCGTACGCCTCGCCCCGGTAGGAGAGGGTCAGGCGATAGATCATGGAGGGACGTCCTCTTGCCGGGAGCGTTCCCCCGCCCGGGCCCTCACCCCCGGCCCCTCTCCCGCCACCCCTTTCCCCCTCCCCGGGAGAGGGGAGTCCTCATCTCCACCGTTTTTCTCCCCCTCTCCCAGGGAGGGCGGGTGGAGTGGTGGGAGAGGGGGTTGGGGGGTGAGGGTCCGGGCGGGGGCGGCCTTTTCCCTCGCCAGCAGGATCAGAAACGGCCCCCAGATCGCGAGGTACACCCACGGAAAGAGCGGGACGCCCAGGAACTGGGGGATGTAGGAGAGCAGGATCAGCCCCGAGAGCGCGAGCCAGGGGGTGCGGCGGGTGAGGGCCGCGAGCGG
>DATHUD010000357.1:0-9674 GCA_035462575.1 Thermoanaerobaculia bacterium
GACGACGGGTCCAGCATCAGGCCCTTGATCTCGACTCGGAGTTCCTCGTTGATCTCGCTCATGGGTCTATTCTGGGCGCCAGGAACCGGCAGGTCAAGGACATCGAGAGGAGACGATCGGGCGTCCCGGAGAGACGCCCGGAAGGCAGGAAGAGCTAGGCCGGGACCGGCACGGAGACGCGGCGGCCCAGGAGGCTGTGCGGCAGGGCGGCTTCCACCTGGACGCGGGTCACGCTCCCCAACGGAGCGGGATCGTCGCCCATCGCGAAGTGAATCACCCGGTGGCAGGGTGTCCGGCCTGTCTGCGTGCCGGCCTGCTTGCCCCACCCGGTGACGATGACCTCGAGCTCCTCCCCCACCATCCCCTCGTTGATCTCCCGCTGAATCTTCTCCTGGATCGCGAAAAGCCGCTGGAGCCGCTCGGAGGCGACTTCCGGATCGACCGCGCCATCCAGCCGCGGGGCCGCGGTTCCGGGGCGCGGGGAGTATTTGAACGCGAACACGCCCGCGAAGCGGACCCCGGCCAGGAGATCCAGAGTCTGCTGGAAGTCCTCTTCGGTCTCGCCCGGGAATCCCACGATGAGATCGGTCGACAGCGCCAGCTCCGGCCGGGCCGCCCGGAGCTGGGCGACGAGGGCCAGGTATTCGTTCCGGGTATAACCGCGCCCCATGCGCCTCAGAACGCGGTCGGAGCCGGACTGGGCGGGCAGATGGAGGTAGGGGCAGATGTTCTCGTGCCGCCCCACCTGCTCGACCATCCGGGGGGTGAAGTCCCGGGGATAGGAGGTGACGAAGCGCAGCCGCCGCACGCCCGGCAGGGTCGCGACCGCATCCAGCAGGTCCGCGAAGTCGAGATCGGTCCCGGGATCGCGCCAGTGGTTCACCGTCTGCCCGAGGAGCTCGATCTCCTGGAACCCGTACTCCAGGAGGTGGCGCACCTCGCGGAGGATCTCTCCCATGGGCCGGCTCCGCTCGGGGCCGCGGGTCTGGGGGACGATGCAGAAGGTGCAGCTCTTGTTGCACCCTTCGATGATGGTCACCATCCCCTTGTATTCGCCGCTGCGCGTGACCGCGTCGATGTCGTAGTGCCGGTCTTCCGGGAACCCGGTGGCGATGACCCGCTCGCCGGCCCGGCGCCGGGCGACCACGTCGGAGAGCTCCCCCACCCGGGCGGGGCCGAGGACGAAGTCGAGATCCGGCACCCGGCGGAGGGCCCGCTCCCCCTCCTGCTGGGCCACGCAGCCGCAGAGGCCGATCAGGAGATCCGGCCTGGTGCGCTTGAACAGCCGGTACTCCCCCAGGCGCGAGTAGACCTTCTGCTCGGCCTTCTCCCGCACGCTGCAGGAATTGAGGAGGATGATGTCCGCCTCCTCGGGATCGCGGGTCGGCAGGACGCCCTGCTGCATCAACTGGCCCGCCATGCGCTGGCTGTCCAGCTCGTTCATCTGGCAGCCCCAGGTCTCGATGAAAACGCGGCGCGGTTGGCTCATAGGGGGGGCTCCATCACGGGAGGCTCGATCGACTCCGCAGGCCGCGTCTCCTCCTTGGGCTCTTCTTCTTCCGGCTCCAGGTCGAACCCTTCGCGCAGCCATCCCGGATAGACGCCGGCCACGCGCCCCTCTTCCAGGAACTCCGTGAGCTCCTGCTTGGAGGTCTCGATCTCGACGCGGGCCTGCCGGAGCTGGTCCAGGGTCCGGTCCCATTCGGGCTTGATCCGGTTGTTGCGGACGTACGGATCGTCCTCGGCGTAGAAGCGCTGGCGGAGCGAGGCCGCCTTCTCCTCGAGCTCTTTGGAGTCATCGGCGGCCTGCCTCCACCGCTGGCGGATCTCGAGGCCCCGGTTGCGCCAGTACGGCTCGTCGCGCACCGGCTCGCCCGGCAGAGCGGGAGGGGCCGAGGGTGCCGCGGCGGCTCCCGCCTCCTTCCCCTTCTTCACCTTAGAGGGATCGACCACCGTGATCTGGCCTTTCCTCGCGTACTCCTGGAGGTTCTTGTCGTTGATGACGACCGCCGTCGGAGTCGAGCCCGCGCGGCGCTCCCGCTCGGCCCGGGCGGCCTCGACCAGAGTCTGGGGGCCGTCTTCCTCGTCTCCGGCGTCGACGACCACGACGTTCGCCTTGTCTTCCATCTCCGGAGATCCCGCTTCCGCGGCCGGAGCGGGCGCTGGCGGGGCCGGGGGTGCGGCAGGAGAGGCTGGAGTCTGGGCTGGAGAGGGGGCCTGGGTGGAACGGACGGGCTCGGGCGTGCGGCTGCTCGCGCAGCCCGCGGTCAGGAGGAGCCCGGCGCAAAGGAGAATTCTGAAAGCTTCATGCCCTGCCATAGCGATCTTCGAGGCGTACGACGTCGTCGAGCTCCGGGGTCGAAACTTCGATGATGTCGCAGCCCTCCTCCCCCGCAACCATGCGGTGACGTGTGTTGGGGGTGATGTGGTAGGAGTCCCCGCCCCGGAGGACGAGGCTGGTCAGAGCGCCATCCTCCTCCACCACGAGCTCTACTTCCCCTTCGGCCAGGTACAGGGTCTCGTCCTTCACCTCGTGATACTGGAGCGACAGCGCCTGGCCGGGGTTGACGTGCAGGATCTTGCCCACGTACCGGTCGGTATGGGCGAAGATCAGCTCGTAGCCCCAGGGCTTGTCCACTCGGCGAATCGGAACACGCATTCGGAATCCCTTTCAAGCGAAGTTCAAAAGATCAGGCCGAGCGCCCGGCCTGCGGGGAGAGCGCGCATTCGAAGAAGCTCTCCAGGTGCCGCTGCACGTCGCCGGCCGTGCCGTGCTCCATGCAGCTCGCCGCCAGGGCGGAGAGGTCGGCCGCGGTGAGCTCCCGGATCCACGTCTTGACCTCTGGGATCCTGCGGGGGCTCATGGAGAGCCGCCGCAGACCGAGGCCGACCAGGAGGAGGGCGTACCGGGGGTCCGCGGCCATCTCGCCGCACAGACTGACCTCGATCCCTGCCGCGCGGGCGCTGTCGATGACGAAGCGTAGCATGCGCAGAATGGCGGGATGAAGGGGCTGGTAGAGGCTCGCCACGTGCTCGTTGTTGCGGTCGACCGCGAGGGAGTACTGGATCAGGTCGTTGGTGCCGATCGAGAAGAAGTCGACCTCGCGGGCGAGGATGTCCGCGATCATGGCCGCGGCCGGCACCTCGATCATGACGCCGAGCCGCACGTCCCGCCGGAACGGAATCCCCTCCCGTTCCATCTCCGCCATCACCTCGGAGGCATACTCGCGGTAGCGGCGCACCTCCTCGAGCGTGCTCACCAGGGGGAGCATGATCCACAGGTCGCCGTAGAGGCCGGCGCGGTAGAGGGCGCGGATCTGGCTGCGGAAGACGTCCGGGCGCGCGAGTGTCAGGCGGATCCCGCGCAGGCCCAGGACCGGGTTCTCCTCCTCCGTCGCCATCATCTCCCGGGCGAGCTTCCTCCCGCCCAGGTCGTACGTGCGGATGATGGCCGGGTGCGGCGCCGCGAGCTCGATCAGCCGCCGGTAGATCTCGATGTGCTCGTCCTCGGTCGGGAGGTGGGGGCTCTTCTCGATGTAGAGGAACTCGCTCCGGTAGAGGCCGACGCCTTCGGCACCGAAGCAAGCCACCTCCTCCACCTCCTCCGGAAGGTCGATGTTCGCCATGAGGCGGATCTCGACCCCGTCGCGCGTCACCGCCGCGAGCTCGCGGGTGGCCAGGAGGGCCCGGTCCCGGCGCTCGATCTTCTTTTTGCGCGCGCGGTACTCCCGGACCACCTCCTCGGTGGGATGGAGGATCACCGTGCCGCTCTCGCCATCGACGATGATGGGAGCCTCGTCGTGGACCATGCCCATGATCCCGACGAGGCCGGCGACCGCGGGGAGGTTCAGCGAGCGGGCGATGATCGTGGTGTGGGAGGTGCGGCCGCCGGACTCGATGGCGAAGCCGATCACCCGCTCGCGGCCGAGCCGGATCGCGTCGGACGGGGTCAGGTCGTCCGCCACGATGACCACGTCCTCCGGCAGGTCCGAGAGGTCGTGGTGCTGAATCCCCTGAAGAGCGCGCAGCACGTGCCGGCTGACGTCGGTCAGGTCCGCGCTCCTCTCCCGGAGGTAGCTGTCGTCGATATGGGCGAAGCGGTCGTCGAGCTCCTCCGCCGTCTTGTGCACCGCCCACTCGGCGTTGACCTGGTGGGTGCGGATCCGCTCCTCCGCCCGGCCCAGGAAGTTGCGGTCGGAAAGCAGGAGCACGTGCGCGTCGAAGATCGCCGCGAGATCGTTGCCCAGCGACTCGTCGGCCCGGGCGCGCGTCCGCTCGAGCTCCTCGCGGGCGTGGAGAGTGCCCTCCCGCAGGCGCTCGACCTCGGCCTCCACCTGGCCTTCGGGGATGTGGAAGCGGAAGATGTCCGGCCCGCGGGTCTCGATGCAGACCGCCCGCCCAATGGAGATCCCGCTCGATACACCCATTCCCTCGACGATCCGCATCTCGGGTCGAGGCATGTCAGCTCTCCTCTCCGAACCGTCCGGCGATCAGGTCGGTGACCGCCTCCAGGGCCTGCTCCTCGTCCGCTCCGTCGCTGCGAATGATGACACGCGTCCCCTGGGAAGCGGCCAGGAGCAGGACGCCCAGAATGCTCTTGGCGTCCACCTCCTCGCCGTCCTTGGCCACGGTCACCCGGCTCTGGAAACCGCTCGCCGTGTGCACCAGCTTCGCCGCGGCGCGCGCGTGCAGGCCCAGCCGGTTCACGATCTCGGTTTCACGCTCAATCATTCTTCCTCTCCGGCCCGCAGGGGGCTGGCGTATTTTCGCACTTGCGAGGCTGGACCATATCACTCCCCAGGCAGAGGCTCTTCTGCCCGCGGACCTGGAGCGCGCGGGCGAGATCGGCCAGATTGCCGTCCTCCCCCGCCTGGCAGGCCAGGCGGAGGACCATGGGCAGGTTCACGCCCGTCAGGACCTCGATCTTCCCCGGCTGGAGGAAGGTCATGGCGATGTTGCACGGCGTGCCCCCGAACATGTCGGTCAGGATGAGCACGCCCTCCCCCTGGTCCAGCCGTTCGATCGCCGCGCGCACCTGCGAGCGGGCCTCGTCGAACCCGTCGCCCCAGTCGAGCGAAAGAGCCTCGAACGCGGAAAGCCGGCCGGAGATGACCTGTGCCGCGGACAGGAGCTCCCGCGCGAGACCGCCGTGAGTCAGGATCAGTTTGCCAATCATCTCTTCAGAAACCTCGGGAGACCGCACCGGTTGCCGGGGCCCCCACTCAGAATCGTAACCGGCCCGGTCTTTCCGGGATTCCGGCGGCGCCGGGGATCTTAGTCAGCGGGAGATGTCCCGGTGGATGACCCGCGCCGGCCAGCCGCGCTCGTCGAGCTCCTGCTTGAGCTGCTCGCAGACCGCCACCGAGCGGTGCCTTCCGCCGGTGCAGCCGATCGCCACCGAGACGTAGCTTCTGTTTTCCTGACGATATCGCGGAAGCAGGAACGTGAGGAGGTCCGAGAGGCGCTCCACCAGCTCGCCGTAGTCGGGGATCTTCTCCAGGTACTCCCGAACCCCCGCGTCCTGCCCCGTCTGCTCGCGAAGGCCGGGCACGAAATGCGGGTTCGAGAGGAAGCGGACGTCGAACAGGAGGTCGGTGCCGTAGGGGATGCCGTGCTTGAAGCCGAAGCTCACGAGGGAGACGACCATCCCGGGCTCTTCGTCCGGGCTGGACGCGAACTCCCGGTAGACCTGGCTCCGGATCTCGTGGATCGACCACGCGCTCGTGTCGAACACCATGTCGGCCCGGGAGCGCAGCTCGGCCAGAACCTCCCGCTCGCGCCGGATCCCCTCGATCACCGGCAGGTCCGAGGCCAGAGGGTGGGGGCGCCGGGTCTCGGAAAAGCGGCGGACGAGGACCTCGTCCGAGGCTTCGAGGAAGAGGAGCGTGGGCTCCACCCGGTCGCGGTCCACCTCGGCGAGGAGGCGAGGGAACTCCTCGGCGAAGCCGGGCGCGCGGACGTCGGTCACGACCGCGATCCGCTCGTAGCCGGGAACGAGCTCCAGAGGGGTGTCCAGGAACAGGCGCAGGAGCGGCAGCGGGAGGTTGTCGACGGTGTAGTAGCCGAGGTCCTCGAAGGACTTGGCCACCACGCTCTTGCCGGAGCCCGAAAGCCCCGTGATGACGACGAGCCTGGATTTAGCGGGAAGAGGTCTTTCGGTTGCGCTCAAGCTGTGCCTCGAGTTTGCGCGCGAACTCCCGGGCGGAGTGGTGACCCTGGAGCTTCAACACGTGATTGCGCGCCGCGATCTCGACCAGGATGCTCACGTTCCTCCCCATCGCGACCGGCATCCGGATGTAGGGGCAAGGGGTTTCCAGGATCTCGAACAGGGTCTCGTCGAGCCCGAGCCGGTCGTAGGCCCGGCCGTCCTGCCAGTGCTCGAGCTCGACGACCAGGTCGATGGTCGTCCGCTCCCGCACCGAGGCGAGGCCGAAAAGGTCCTGAACGTTGATGATCCCGATTCCCCGCAGCTCCATGTGATGCCGCAACGGGCCTTCACTGTAGCCGACCAGCTCCCCGTTCGGATAGCGCTTGACGTTCACCCTGTCGTCCGCCACCAGGCTGTGGCCGCGGGTGATGAGGTCCAGAGCCGACTCGCTCTTCCCTACCCCGCTCTCGCCGATCAGGAGCACGCCCAGGCCGTAGATCTCCAGGAGCACCCCGTGCATGCAGGTCGAGGGGACGAGATGGTCCTCGAGGAAGTAGCTGATCCCCTTGATCACGGTCGAGGAGAGGGCGGGCGAGGAGAGGACGGGCACCTCCCGGTTCTGGCAGAGGACCAGAAAGCCGGGGAGGGGCTCGATCCCCTTGGTGATGACGAACACGGGCACCGGGAGGCTCGTGATGCGGTCGAGGCGCTGGTGCCGCTCCTCGTTCTCCAGGGTCTTCAGGTACTCGGTCTCGCTCTCGCCGATGATCTGCACCCGGCCCGGCTTGATGTAGGGGTAGTAGCCGGCGAAGGCGAGGCCCGGCTTCTGGACCCGGGGGTGCGTGATCAGGTTGTCCAGGTGGGACTCTCCCGAGAGCACCCGGAGGTGGAGGTAGTCGAGCTCTTCCGAGAGCAGCTCCGCCACCCGGACCGAGGCGCTCGAAAAGGGTGGAAACTGGCCCGTGTCGATCATCCGCCCTCCTGCTCCAGGTACTGGTAGATCGCCTTGGGATCATGCAGGGCCAGGAGCCCTTCGGCGTGCCGTTCCGTCTTGATCCAGCGGGAGAGGGTCGCCAGCACCTGCAGGTGCTCGGCCGGCGATTCGTAGGGCGAGATCACCAGGAAGACGAGCCGCACGGGGCGGCCGTCCACGGCCCCGAAGTCGACCCCCTCGGGCACGGTCCCGATCGCCACGATCCCCCGGGCCAGGCCTTTGAGCTTGCAGTGCGGGATGGCGATGCCGGAGCCGATGCCGGTCGAGCCGATCTGCTCGCGCTCCCAGAGCTTCTGGTACAGCTCGTCCGCCTTGCGTACCAGGCCGCCCGCGGCGATCCGGTCCGCGAAGAGGCGCAAGAGCTGTGAACGGTCGGTGGCCTGGAGCCCGGGAAAGATCAGCTCCGGCCGAGTCAACGCCCCGAGACGCACCCGGCAGCCCCTCTAGAAGATCTGCTTCCGGTCCGTGGAAGACGGGATGTTCAGCTCGTCTCGGTACTTCGCCACGGTCCGGCGAGCGATCTGGATGCCTTCGCGGTTCAGGATCCGCATCAGCTCGCTGTCGGAGAGCGGATGCTTCGGATCCTCGGCCTGGATGAGCTGCTCGATCTTGCGCTTCACCGTGAGCGACGAGATGTTGTCGCCGTACTCCCGGTCGATCCCGCTGTGGAAGAAGAACTTCATCGGGAACAGGCCGCGGTGGGTGTGCATGTACTTGTTGGAGACCACACGGCTGACCGTGGACTCGTGCATTCCGATGTCCTCGGCCACGTCCCTCAAGACCATGGGGCGCAGGTTGTCGATCCCCTTGTCCAGGAACTCGCGCTGCTGGCGGATGATCGAGGCTGCGACCTTGTAGATCGTGCGCTGGCGCTGGTCGAGGCTCTTGATCAGCCAGACCGCGGAGCGGATCTTGTCCTTGATGAACTGCTGGGCTTCCGACTGCCTCCCCTCGGTCCGCATGGTCTGCAGCATCCGGCGGTAGGCCCGGCTGACCCGCAGGCGCGGCAGACCGTCGTCGTTCAACTGGATGACGTACTCGTCGCCCACCCGCCGCACGAAGACATCGGGCTCGATGTAGTGGGGGCGGTCGGTGCTGAACTTGCGTCCGGGGTGGGTCTCGAGCGTCCGGATCAGCTCCAGGGCCTCTTCGAGCTCGGCGAGCTCGACGCCCAGCTTCTTCGCCACCGCCGGGAACTGCCGGCGCAGGAAGAGGTCCCAGGCCTCGGCCACCATGCGGCGGGCGAGAGCCCCGACGGCGTCTTCGACGCCCAGGGTGTCCATCTGGAGCAGGAGGCTCTCCGGAAGATCGTGGCAGGCGATCCCGGGCGGATCGAAGGAGCGGACGAGCTCCAGTGCCTCCAGGATCTCTTCCATCGTGTACTGGCGGTCCTCGCCCTCGTGGTCTCCCATCTCCCGGATCTCCTCCGGGGTGGCGACAAGGAAGCCGTCGGGGTTCAGGTTGCCGATGATCAGCTCGGCGATCTCGCGCTGGCGGGGAGTGACCTCGGCCATGTGGAGCTGCCAGAGGAGATGGTCGTAGAGGTCGGGCTCGCGGGAGAGGCTGTTCTCGATGGGGGGCTCTTCGCGCTCCTCCATCATCGAGGATGAGCCGGACCCTTCCCAGTAGTCGCCGAAGTAGGCGTCGAGGTCGATGTTCTCCATCGATTCGTTGTGGTCGATCTCGTTGCCGTTGACCGGCTCCGGCTGCTCCTCCGGGGTAGGAGCCGCCTCCTCTTCGATCTCCGAGGACTCTTCGAGAACCGGATTCTCCACCAGCTCCTGGGTGAGGAGCGTGTCGAGCTCCATACGGGTCATCTGCAGAAGCTTGATCGCCTGCTGCAACGAAGGCGTCATCACCAGCTTCTGCGCCAGCTTCAGAGATAGTTTTTGCTCTAACGCCATTCAGGAACCAGCCTACAGAGTGAAGTCTTCTCCCAGGTAGATCTTTCGGACCTGCGGATCCGTGGAAAGCTCGAGGGGGGTACCGGAGCGCAGGATCTCACCGTTGGTGATGATATAGGCCCGGTCAGTTATTTTCAATGTTTCCCGCACGTTATGGTCGGTAATCAGAATCCCGATCCCCATCGACTTCAGGTGCCGGACGATCCCCTGGATGTCGAGGACCGCGATCGGGTCGATCCCGGCGAAGGGCTCGTCCAGAAGGATATACCACGGGTTGATCACCAGGGCGCGGGCGATCTCGACGCGGCGGCGCTCGCCGCCCGAGAGCAGGTACCCCCGGCTCTTCCTGACCTTGGCCAGGCCGAAGTCCGAGATGAGCTGGTCGATCCTGCGCTCCTGCTCGGCGTGCGACAGGTCCAGGGTCTCGAAAATGGCCCGCAGATTGTCCTCGACGCTCATGCGCCGGAAGACCGAAGGCTCCTGGGGTAGATAGCTGATGCCCCGCTGCGCCCGCAGGTACATGGGGAGGTCCGTGATGTCCTCGTCGCCCAGCGAGACGCTCCCGGAATCGGGGGGCGTGAGCCCCACCACCATGTAGAAGGTGGTCGTCTTGCCGGCGCCGTTCGGC
>DATHUD010000358.1:0-7511 GCA_035462575.1 Thermoanaerobaculia bacterium
GAGGCATCGCGCAGGGGAACGTAGGGCGGAACGGGCAGGCGGCCCGCGGACCGCACATCCGGCAGCCCTTCGAGGAAGCCCGCCGCACGGAGAGCGTCCGGGAGCCCGCTGACTCCGGTCCGGCGGAGACCCAGGTCGGACGGCGCATCAATGATGGAGCAGGCCTTCATTCGCAGACTTCTTCCTCGCGCGGGCTCAGACACCGAGTCCGGTCTGCATCAACGCCTTCAGCAACCACCGCCGCGCGAGGGCGACTACGTCATCGTCTTCTCCATCGAGCGGCGCGCCACGGAACAGGGCCCGGCCGAGCTTGCCGCCGACGGGCTTGCCCTTGGCGAAGGGCGTCATTTCCACCTCGAGCCACAGCACGTCCCCCTCGCGGACCCCTTGAGCCGCGAGGCTCTTCGCGCGGTGGATCGGCCGATCGTCGTGGACGAGCCGGTACTCGTAGCTCACGCCCATGACGCCGTGGCTGTCGAGCTGTTTCGGCAGTCTGAGGTCGGCCACGACGCGGTCGAGGTGGATGCCCGAGGGGACGGCGAGATCGAGCCGCAGCGGCTGCGTGATGCCGAACAACTCCGACGTCAGATAAACGGTGGCGCCGGCGTGGTCCTCTGTCACAGGCACCTTCGCTTTGGCGACCGGCCGGCCCGAGGCTTCCGCCGCCGCGGCGTCCTCCTGCCACAGTGCGAGAAGCTCGGTCAGACCCGGGTAGAGCTCCGGGAACAGGTCGACGCGGAGCCTCGGGCCCAGCAGCGCGGGCAGCGGTTGTGCGTCGAGACGGCCGATGAGAAGGAATCGCCGCGACTCTTCGACCGCGCGATACAGCGCGGCCTCCCACTCGACGGCAACCCACTTGCCTTTCGAGGCCGCCTCGGACCACAGCAGCAGGCAGTAGTCGCATTCGGAGAGCGCCTCTTCCATGAACTTGAGAAAGCGGTCGCCCTGCCGGAGCTGCTCGCGGTCGATCTCGACCTTGAGGCCATTCGTCTCGAGCTCCTTCGCGACCTGGAGCGCCCTCGCGCTGTCGGGCCCCGCGTGCGAAATGAAGATGCTCTCGGGCATGTCTCTTCGTCTCCAGTCAACCGGCCGCCGGCGCTCAGTCTAGTTGAAGTCCACAAGCGTTGGGCGTCAACGCTTCGGCCCGATCCGCAGATCGGGCTCGGGGCTCGGAGCGTCGTCCGAGAAGTTCTGGGGGCGCCACGATTGGACCGCCTTCAATAGATCTCCGGTCTTCTCCATGGACCTCTCTTTCCAGGAGAGATTCTTCCGATAGGATCTCCCCTCCGCGTCCGAGTCGTAGCTCGTGAGAAAGGGTTCGAAGTCTCCCTGGTAGACTTCGGCCATCGCTTCGAGCTTCGCTTGGAGCTGCTGCAGGGCCGTGCGATAGCGGATCCAGCGGTGGCGGTCCCACTGGAACTGGTCGCGGAGTATCTCTCCTGCCACCTCGCCGCGCTTCGTGAGGGCCTCGATGACCTCCTTCGGCATGGTGAGGTTCAGGCCTCCTTCGTCCTCGGTGAGGTTCACGTGGGCGACCCGGTCCCGGTAGCCGGGGAGGCGCATCTGGGTGTTGTCGACCCAGTTCTGCATCGTCCGAATGATTGTGCCGAGGAAGGCGAAGAGGTTGGGGATCGGGGTATAGGTCGGAGCGATCTCATCCCCGGCTGCGACGGGGAACCGGACATTCTTGCTCTCGTCGCGCTCCTTGGGGAAGTCCGGATGGAAGGGGCGCAGGTTGATGCCGAACGTAGGGCGGGAAGGCAGCAGGCCGTCGAAGAAATGGACCGGGAAGTTGCTGCCGATGCCGCCATCTGAAAACCAGCACTTTTCGAGCGCCGGCGCCCGGCCCGCCTTTTTCGCCTCCTGGTTCGCCTTCCGGGACCAGTCGATCCGATAGAGCGGCACGGCGCTCAGCAACACGGGGAAGCTCAGGCTCATCCGGGCGGCGATCACGACCGGCAGGTCCGCCGCGGCGGGGAGCGGCCGGAACCGGGTCTGTTGGGAGATCAGATCGATCAGCTCCTGATCATCTTTTCTCTTCGGCTTCAGCGGATGCGCCTCCATCCAGCCGACGATCTCGTTCGGAAAGAACCGCCGCAGCTCGGCGGGATCGAAAAAGAAATCCTTGCTCGCGAAGGGGAGCCGCATGGGCACCCCGTTTGTTACATTGGTGGTCATCACCTCCAGGTTGACGGCCCGCAGCTTCGGGTTCTCCGCCATCTGCTCCAGCTCTTCGGCGGTGCGCGCCTGCCAGAGGTCGGCGAACGTGAGGGGCGGATCGGTTTCGGTCCGCCCCGCCGCCCGGTTGATGACGCCCGCCAGCCAGGGGGTGAGAGGGAGGTCGGCGCCGCTCTGGTCGAGCCCGTTGCAGAGCCCAAAGAAGTTGTGCTGCAGTCCCCGGAATGCACTGCGCCCCAGGGCGATGGCCGCTCCTGCGATGCCACCGAGGAGGGCGAAGAGGGCTCCCACCAGCCAACCCCAGGCGTTGAGGTCAAAGCCTCGGGCCGCGAAGACGACGAGAAGGACGAAGACGGCGAGCCCCCCGAGGGCGCCCAGCAGGAATCCGGCCGGCTGAGACAGGAGCCCCGTCCGAGCCGCGCGAAGGATCTTGGTCTGCTCGTCCTCCCGGCCGAGGAATGCGAGGAGGACCTGGAAAGCGGGGCGCGTCTCCGGGGACGGCTGGAAGAGGGTCGCCAGCTTGTCCTTCAAGAAATCGGGGAGCTCGGCGAGCCGGTCGAAGCCGCCCCCCGGGGTGGTCCGCCCGACCTCCGCCGCCGCGGTCACGGCCGCAGCGATGGCACCGGCCGACGTGCCACCGATGTTCCTGAAGCGGTAGGCTCGGGACAGCTCAACGACGGCATTCGGATAGACGACGCCGCTGGTGATGCCTCCCTTCATGATGACGTCGCACTCGCGCAAGACTGGCTGCGAAGCAGTTTCCATGAGCAAGGCTCCTTCCTTCACGCTAAAAATCTGATTGAGCCATGATAGCGCAAAGAGCCAGCGTGGGCGCGGGAGTGAGGAGCCTTACTTCAAAGACGGGAGCGATTTCTCAGGCTTCATTGGTAACTGCGCATATGTCTTGCCCATTGCGACGCACTACGCTAGCGATCTGCTTTCAGGACCTTCGCGTACTCCTCCAGCACCGAGTCTTGGATGCTGAGGGTGGTCCGCAGCCTCTCGGCGATGATGGTGAGCATCCGTTGCGGATCGTCCTCCAGGATTTCCGAGATGCCGCTGATGCGGTCCACGACGGTGGACTGGCTGGTGAGATAGATCTCCTGGAATTCGTAGGCGTTCGAGACGCCTCTCAGCCAGTCAAAGTCCATAAGGTTGGCCGCCTGCGTCATCTGAGCCGTCTGCCAGGCGGCGGAGGAGAGGAGGGCGATCTTGAAGTTAAATTCCAGCGATATCTCGGGCTCCCGCTGCTTGACCCGGGACAGGGCCTCCTCGATCCGCTGCAGCAGCGCGCGGTTGTTGTCCCGGGTATTCCGCAGCTTGGATTCGTTGCTGCGGATCTCTTCAAGAATGCTGGCGCGGGCGCGGGCGGCCAGGGCATTCCGGCTTCGCGTCTCGCGCCACTCGTCCACGGCGAGGGCCAGGAGCACGGCAAAAACCACCGAGACGGCCTCGAGGAGCAGCTCCGGGAGCTTCTCCCTGAAGCGAGGCCGGAGACCACCAGGACCCGCTGCCCGGGTCGTTGCCGCTTCGCTCTCAGTCCGCTCCGGTTGCGCTGGCATGATGGCTCTACTTTACAAGAATGATGTCACGTCCGCAGATCATTGAGCCTCTTCCGCCGGCACCTCCCCGGGCTCCAGGGTGGCCTGTTCGATCCGGGGCTGGTACTCGTCCAGCAGCTTGCCGAAGCTCGGCTCGGCGGTCTTCCACCAGTCGGCGAAGGTCTGGTCCCCGGCCCGGATGGCGCTCAGCCTTTCGATCGTGGTGATCCCGCCTGCTTCGGGGATGTCGGTGTCGACGACCTGGTAGGTCAGCTCCAGAGGCTCGTTCCGGTGGTCCACCAGGAAGAGCTCCATGCCGCGCTCGAGGAAGAACGACGAGGTGTTGCCGTCCGGCTGGCGGATCACCGCGTGGAGATAGTCGCCCGCCTCGAAGCCGATGAATTCGCCCGTGAGGCTCTTCGTCTCCCGGATCGTCTCGGGAGTCTGCCCGGACGGATCGGGAGAGGGCTCCGTCTGGGCTGAGGCCTCGGAAGTCTTTTCCGGCTCGGAGTCCGGCGCGGGGGAGTTGCAGCCGGTGAGCAGGCCCAGCAGAATCAGGACGATAGACGTTGTTTTCATGGCGCTCCTCAAGGGGTGGCTGAACGGAGGCGAGGTCACGGAGGAGATCTTACTTTGAGTGCTCCGGCCGTGTGCAAGGGCGGGGAATCCGGGAGAAGTCTTCTTCAGCAGGTTCCCCCAATGTAGAGACGACCCGTGGGGCGTCTCCGGGGCGGCGAGATCCCCCAGAAAACAAGGACGCGCCGCGGGATCTCTCGCCAGTCCGGACCGTCCTTTCCGATTCGGAGACGCCCCACGGGGCGTCTCTACATTGGGGAGCGCTGCCCGGGCTCAGCGAAGGGTCAGGGGATGGTCCGCTGAAGTGTCAGGCGCAGGCTCACTCACCAGACTCCGATGGGAGCTTCGCATCGAGCCAGCCGCTGATGCCCGCTGACATGACCTGAACATTGCGGTAGCCCATTTGTTTGGCTCGCCGAGCTGCATTGGGTGCTTTTCGGCACAGCGGGTTAGAACAATAGAACACCAGAAGCGAGTCTTTGTCCGCCGGAAGACTTTTTTCGCCGTAGTCGGCTGGATCAAGATTCAGCGCGCCGGGAACGCGAGCCTTTGCCCAGCTTTGGCGAGAGTTGACATCGATGACCGTTGCCGATTTGTCCTGCATCAGTTGATGAAGTCCGGTGGGTGAGATTGCCTTCAGGCCCATGAGCCATGCAAACATCGTTTTCTCCCTTTTCTATCCGCAGCTAGAATCTTGCGCAGAGGCTGCTTCGACCTTTCGAGCGCACCAAGAGAGTGATGCCGGATCCGCTGCCAAGAACCGGAATGAGCATTGCGACCAAGGCCGGGTCGCGAATGGCGACGATCCCACACGCCACAAGGAATGCAACCGCCGACAGTATCGCGATCGGAGACGGAGCTGACGATTCTCCACGTAACCGAGAGCTCAACATGTCGGTGCCCACGAGTGACAATGCGAAAAGTAGCGTGCCGGCAGCAATTAGCCATCCGGAGCCCGCTGCCAGCACTACCCACAATGTCGAAGTGAGGACGCCAATTGCAAGGACGAGGCTGGGAACAATCTCGATCCGGTACCTTCTGGACATGTCGATGTCTCCTGTGAGTTGGAAGGTCCGCAGACTTCCGGCCATCCGTAATACGGATCCCGGTAAGCAAAAGTTGCAAAGGGCCGCTACGTGCTTGCTTTGATCAAGAGCCCCGGCCCTTCCGGGACGGCAGCGCACCGGCGATCGCGCCTCCTACGAGGGAACCGAGGAGCAGGGACCAGTGTACCGCGTGGTCCCGCGCGCGAGGGCCTCCTTCCCAGCCCACGGGCGGGTACAGGGTTACGGCCAGCATCACCAGGAGGGCGACCGAGTGCCCGGCCACGGCTCCCCAGAAGACCCGGCGCCAGAAAGGCGTGCGGCGGCGGAGCCGGTGGCCGAGGGCCAGCAGCAGGGCCGGAATCACGAACAAACCCAGGAGCAGGGCCAGGTGCTCCGCGCTCATGACCGGGCCCGCGGAAAGAGCCACAACCAGTAGCCGCTCAGCAGCAGGAAAACCAGCGCCACGGCGGAGGCGTCGCTCAGGAGCACCCAGCCGCCGCCGAAGATCTCGCCCGAGTGGAGCTTCTCCAGGAACACGTCGTTCCTCTCCCCCGTGTGGAGGACGCGGCCGGTGTTGAGATCCAGGTCCACCTCGTGGACGGCCCGGTTGTTGAAGCGCACCTTCACGAGACCGTCGCCCGGGCGGACATCCATCCGGTCGATGCCGGACTCCGCCACCGCCGGCCCCACCGCGGCCTCGGCGCGCCGCGCCAGCTCCGCGAGCGGGAGGGCCGCCTCGAAAGGTCCGCTCGGCGTGTGGGAGACGTCCGGCATCAGCCCGAGCGGCCGCTTGTGGTTGAGCAGGACCCCGGTCACCGAAACGAGGAGGATCACCCCGGTCGCGAGAATCCCCAGCCAGAGATGCAGGTAGAAGATCCAGCGCGAGAACACCCGCACGCGGTGCCTGGTCGCTGGGGCCTTCATCCCTGGGGGAGTCGCGGCTGTCTCGGTCTTCCTGGGTTCCATGATGCGCTCCGCTCGAGATCGGGCGACCCTCGACGCGAGCTCGATGGCCGCGGGTCGTCCCTACTGTACCGGCACGGCACCGTTGGCGGCGATGACCTCCGCTCCCGCCGGGCTCCGGATGAAATCCAGGAACCGGGCCACCGCGGGAGAGGGCGTCGCCTTCGTGATCAGGAACGAATCCCGCGTCAGGGTGTAGCGTTGGTTCTTCACGTTCTCCGCGCGAGGGGCGATCCCGCCGAGCGACAGCGGCCGGATCCGTTCCCGGCTCTGCTCGACGACGGTCATCGTCGTCATCCCGATCGCTCCGGCGGTGGCGGCGAGCTCTCGCGCCATGTCTCCGGTCGCCGGCATCAGCTTGACGGCCTCCGCCATCTTGAGGTCCTTCAGACAGCCGATCTTCGCCCGGACGACCTCGGCATCCACCTCCGTGTCGGGCCTCGCGCGGGGAGCGATGGCGAGGTCCGGCCCGCCCAGCTCCTTCCAATTCGTGATCCTGCCGGCATACACGTCGCAGATCTGGCGCTCGGTGAGATCTGCCACGGGGACGCTCGCGTTCACCCCGAACACCACGGCCACCTTGGCGATCTCGTGGACGGCCATCCCCTGCCGGATAAGCTCCTCGGCGTCCACGCCATGGCTGGCCAGAGCGATGTCGATCTTTCCCGCGGCCAGAGCCTCGAGACGCGCCCTGGTCCCCTGCCCCCTCCCCATCTCCACCGTCGCGGCCGGCTGCCGCTCGCGATATGCCTCGGCGAGCGCCGCGACCAGAGGCATCACCCCACTGGACCCGTCGACGAGGATCTTGTCGGCCGCCAATCCCTGCGCGGCCGCCGCCACCACGAAGCCCAGCATCAGGAGGCTGGCTCGGGAGATCCCTTGAATCCGCATGGTCCCACCTCCGCTCCAGTCTGTCCTATCACGCAAGGAGGATGCCGGGTAGGGCCTGATCCCGTCACGACCGCGCCCTGCTGTCGAGAGCCCAGGAGCGATCCCGGTCTTAGGGGGTGTCTCGAAAGCCGTCCGGCGATAAATCACCGGGCTACAAGGGCAGCGCCCCCTGAAGGGGACTTCAAACATCGCGCGCTTCTTGAAGCCGGATTCATCCGGCGCTGCTCTTGTAGCCCGGGCATTCATGCCCGGGCGGGGGGTGATCCTGGTGCGCTCTTCGTCAACCAGTGAGCCGTTGACACCGAGTATGGCCCCG
>DATHUD010000359.1:0-8843 GCA_035462575.1 Thermoanaerobaculia bacterium
AGAGCGCCCGTTTGTCGGCCGGCGCCATTCTCACCTCTCCTGATCCCCCTGAAAAGAAAAACCCGGCCCGCCGGGTGGGCGGGCCGGGCAGGAAAGGAGCGGCAGGTTACTGGCCGCAGGACGGGTTCAAGTAGATCACCCGCAGCCGGGGCTTGTTGGCGGAGTTGTCGGAGTGGATCTCGAGCTCTCCGTCCGGACCCGAGGCGGCGAGGATCAGGCCGAAGTTCGACGTGGGATTGTCGATCCACTGCTCGACCAGGGCGCGCCCGCCGGCGTTGAGCGGAAGGGCTACCGGCTGCCCCAGGGTGGTGCTCGCCGGCAGGGAGAACAGGCCCGCGGGGTTCGCCGTGGCGCGGTCCGTGGAATCCTTGGCGCCTCCCTGAGCCCAGTCCAGGTTGGAGTCGGAGTTGAACTGGTTCCAGGTGGCCCCGCTCTCGGTCCAGTTGCGCAGGACAGGGTACATCGGGAAGATCATCTCGTTGGAGTCGCTGATCGTCGCCACCGTGGCGAGGATCTCGGCGTGGAGCACCTCGGCGTTGGCCGGGATCAGCGGGTTGCCCAGGGTGTGGGTCTGCCACTTGATCAGCGAGCTCTCTTCGTCCCCCGGGTCCCCGCACATCGCGAGCACCGACTTGGTGTCGTCGTTGTCATCCGGGTCGTCCTGTTCCATGTGGGTGGCGATCGACGGCTGCAGCACCACCTCCTGGACCCGGCAGGGCGAGCAGACCCGGGACTTGAGCTCGAGGTCGAGCTTGATGTTGGAGTCGCTGGCCGAGCGGTGGACCTCGACCGCCAGCACGTTGGTGCCCGTCACGAGGAGCGACGACGAGAGGTTGGCCGTGACGGTCGCCTCCGAGCTGCTCGAGGCGGCGGTGTCGACGCCGACCGCGCCCTCCGGCAGGTTGCTCCGCAGCACCTCGGCGCCGTTCAGGTAGACGATGGCGCCGTCGTTGCGCAGCAGCGTGAGCGTGAGCCCCTGGAAGAGGGCCGGGTCGGTCACCTGGAAGGTGTGCCGGAAGTAGTTGGTGCGGGACGGAGCCGCCGGCGCCGTCACACCGCCGATGCGGAAGCCGACGGAGCTCGACTCATAACCGAGAGGGGCCTGGCGCCGGCCGGTCCAGCCCGAGTCCTCCACGTACGAGGGCTGCTCCCAGCCGGAGATGGCGCTGTCGGCCGCGGTGGTCGTCCAGGTCGAGCCGAAGGGCACGAGGGCCACGTCGAGGCAGTTGGCGACGAGGCCGGCATCCCGGGAGAGGTCGGTCACGCCGGCCCCGATAGGGAAGACGGCCGTTTCGCCGGTCTGCGGGTTGACGTCGCTGTCGAGGTCCACAGAGGCGGCCTCCGGATCGGTGAAGCCCCAGCCCGGAGCCTCGAAGCGCAGCTTGTAGTCGCCGGGCAGGACGTTGTCGAAGAGGAAGGAGCCTTCCGCCGAAGAGGCAGGCCCTTCGGTGACGGTCGAGGCGATCTCGATGCCGTCCTCCCGGATCAGGCGGACGGTCACGCCGCCGACGCCCGGCTCGCTCGTGTCCTGCTCACCGTCGCCGTTGGCGTCGTCCCACACTTGGTCGCCGATCTCGCCCACGCCCGGCGGAACGAGGCCGGCGTCGACGTCCAAGCTGGCGCTCGGGCCGAGGGAGAGGAGGTCGGTCTTCCGGGTCGTCGGGTCGAAGTCGTTGTCGGCGTCGTCCGCGACGCCGGAGGCATCCTTGCCCGTGACGGAGTAGCCGAGGGGCTCCTCGACCTCCACCCGGTAGCTGGCCTCGTCGAGGTTGGTGAAGACGAAGCCGCCGCTCAAACCGGTGGTCTCGGTGCGGATGAGGGTGTCATCGGAGGCCAGGAGCTTCACCGTCACGCCGTCGATGCCGGGCTCTCCGGAGTCCTGCTGCCCGTTTCCATCGATATCCGCCCAGGCGCGTCCGCCGATCTCGGCCTCCTTGGGGAAGGTGGCGAGCACGGCGTCGACGACGAGGCTTCTGGGATAGCGCTGAGTGCTGTCCGAGCCGGTGTCCCGGAGGTCGTGGCTCATTTCGAGGTGGACGAAGCGTCCGAAGTGGCCGTTCGCCGGATCGGCGTCGAGCTGGCAGATGTCCGTCGAGTGGTTGATGAACCGGCCCTGGACGTTGTTGGTGCCGCACTTGAAGTTGATGTCGTTCGCGTCGTTGCACGAGTTGCCGGGGGCCGGAAGCGGCGTGCCCTGCAAGAGGATCATGCGGTCCTCGATCTGCTGGGCGAGCCGGTTGGGCAGATAGTCGGCGTCGGCCACGTTCCGGGTCGAGCCGTCGCTCGCCGAGAGCTCGGGCGAGCTGTCGCCGTGCCCGTGGAGCTGCAGGGTCACCGTGTTCGCCGCTTCGTTGGCGGTCTCCTCGTTGTACACCTCGAAGAAGGTGTCGTCGTTGTGGGCCATGTCCGAGATGCGGTAGCTCGTGGCCCCGTCACAGGCGTCGCTGTTGCCGGCGCAGGGGCTCGCCTCGCCGATGTTGGTGCAGCGGTGGGCGCCCGCGAAAGAGAAGGCCCGGGCGCGGCCGGCGCGAAAGATCTCGACTCCGAGCGTGGCCGTCTCGCGGTCCGCGCGCGGATGGGGGGCCTGGAGCACCAGGCGGCGCTGGATCCGGTTCTCCGGGCGGACGAGGAAGAAGCCCCGCCCGTCGGTGTTGCCGGCCTCGGGCCGCAGGACGTAGACGATCTCGCCACTGTCTCCCGTATCGTGGAGCTCGACGACCTCGTAGCCGACGGCGTCGGCCAGGTCGTCGGCGTCGGACCAGCTCTCCGCCAGGAATTCCTGGACCGCGGAGCGGAAGGCCGCGAGCTCGGTCGCGTTGGGGGAGAGGTAGCCGTTCTCGTTCTTGTCGGGCAGGCCCGCGACGGTGTTGATGGTCCAGGTCCTCAAGTCCGTGCTGAGCACGGCGGGCTCCGCGGCCGAGGCCTCCTGGGCGATCGCGAAGAGCGAGAGGAGCAGGGTGAGAATCACGAAGATTTTTTTCGACAACATGACGTCAATCCTCCTGGCGCCGGCTTCGGGCCGGCGCCGTTCTTTCGGGTTTTCCGGGGAGGTTCGGGGCCCGTCGCCCCGTTCGACTTCTCCTCCCTCACTCACCGATACGCCGGGAGATCGAAAAAACCGCCAGAAAAAAGAAAATAAAATTGATTCGAAAAAAAGTGAGGGGAAACGGCTTTCCAATTCGTTCTTCCCTGGTTGGACGCCCCCGGAGCGAGCGCCGGGGGTGGTACCATCTCGCTGTTGAAAGGACCGCTCGCGCTCGCCCTGCTCCTCCTCGCGGCGCCCGCCGCTCCCGCTCCGGAGCCGGTGTTCGTGGACCGCGCCGCCGCCTGGGGGCTCGACTTCCGCTACACGAACGGGAGGACGGGAGAGCTCTACTTCCCCGAGATCATGGGCGGCGGGGCCGCGCTCTTCGACTACGACGGGGACGGCGACCTCGACGCCTTCCTCGTCCAGGGGCATCCCCTGGCGCCCCCACCCCGAAAACCTCACCCCGACCCTCTCCCATCGCCCCCCCGTCCCCCGGGAGAGGGCGCCCCCTCCCTCTCCAGGAGCAGCAGTCTCCCTCCTCTCCCGGGGGAGGGGGGGGCGATGGGAGAGGAGGGTTGGGGAGGTGAGGTCTTGGGCGGGCGCCTGTTCAGGAACGACCTGATCGCGGGCGGGAAGCGCTTCCCTGAGCCCCGCTTCGTGGACGTGACCGAGGCGGCGGGAATCCGCGCCACGGGCTACGGCATGGGGGCCGCCGTGGGGGACTTCGACAACGACGGCCGGCCGGACCTCTACCTCACCAATTTCGGTGGGAACCAGCTCTGGAAGAACCAGGGCGACGGCACCTTCAAGGACGTCACCCGCGCATCCGGAGCGGACGACCCGCGCTGGAGCGTGAGCGCCTCCTTCGCCGACTTCGACCGCGACGGCTGGCTCGATCTCTACGTCGTGAACTATGTGGACTATCGGGTCGAGCGCAACGTGCGGTGCTACGCCGCGAGCAGCCGGCCGGACTACTGCGGGCCGTCGAGCTTCCCGCCGGTCACAGCGAGGCTCCTCCGGAACAAGGGGGACGGCACCTTCGAGGACGTGTCGCTGCGCTCAGGGATCGGAAGGAAGGCCGGGCCGGGGCTCGGGGTGGTCGCCGCGGACCTGGACGGTGACGGCTGGCAGGATTTCTATGTGGCGAACGACGGGGCGGCCAACTTCCTCTGGCTGAACCAGAAGGACGGCACTTTCAAGGAGGGCGCTCTCCTCGCGGGAGCCGCCGTGAACGCCGTTGGCCTCCCCGAGGCGAGCATGGGCGTGACCGCGGGGGACATGGACGGCGACGGGGACGACGACCTCTTCCTCACGCACCTGACCGGAGAGACGAACACCCTCTACGTGAATCAAGGCGGCGGGCTCTTCGAAGACCGCTCCGCCGCCTCCGGCCTCGCCGCGCCGAGCCTGCCTTTTACCGCCTTCGGAACGAGCTTTCTCGACTACGACAACGACGGCTGGCTCGATCTCGCGACAGCCAACGGCGCCGTGCGCATCCTGGAAGACAAGGCCCGCCAGGGAGACCCTTTCCCCTTTGCCCAGCGCGGCCAGCTCTTCCGGAATCTCGGGAACGGCCGCTTTGCCGAGGTGGGGGAGGAGGCCGGCGAGCCCTTGAGAAAAGAGATGGTGGGCCGCGGCGCCGCCTTCGGAGACGTGGACAACGACGGAGACGTGGACGTGCTGATGGTGGACGGCGACGGCCCCGCGAGGCTCCTCGTCAACCAGATCGGAAGCCGAAAGCCCTGGATCGGCCTGCGCCTGGTGGACGCGAAGCGAGATCTCCTCGGAGCCCGGGTGACCGTCTTCCGCAAGGGAGCCCCCGCCCTCGTCCGCCGGGCCTCCACCGACGGCTCCTACGCCTCCGCGAACGACCCCCGGTTGACGATCGGCCTGGGCGAAGCCCCACAGGTGGAACGCCTGAGCATCGCCTGGCCCGACGGCTCAACCGAAACCTTTTCTCCACCGCCCCTGAACACCTACACAACCCTTTTCCAAGGAACCGGAACCCCGGCTGCCAAACCATGAATCGCCTTGTTTTTGCTGTCCCTGCTGTCCTTGCAGTCCTTTGTGTCCTTGCACTTCCCGCTGCCTCCCAGGAGCTCACCCCCGTGCGCTTCCCCGACCTCGCTCCCCTGGAGAAGGCCGTGGCCGAGCAGATCGGAGGCCTCGAGGACGCGCTTCGCGCGCTTCTGGCGGAGCCCAAACCGGACCTGGGGCTTTTGGCCTCGGTCTACTCCGAGCTCGGGCAGGTCTACCACGTCTACGACCTCGCGGCCCCGGCGGAAGACAGCTACAGGAACGCCGAGCGGCTGATGCCGGGGGATTTCCGCTGGCCGCACCTCCTGGCCGTCGTCCTCCAGAAAGAGGGACGGCTCGATGAGGCGGCGGCGGCGTGGGACCGCGCGCTGGAGATGGAGCCGGACGACGTGCCGGCCCTCGTTCACCGGGGGGAGATCCTGATCCTCCAGGGCAAGCCCGAGGAGGCCGTACCATTCCTTGAAAAGGCGCTCAAGCGCGATCCGAAATCCACCGCGGCCAAGGTCCAGCTCGGGCAGGCGGCGCTCGCGCGGCGGGATTTCCCGGAGGCCGTGAAGCATCTCGAAGCGGCCCTGGCCGAGAGCCCCGAGGCGAACCGGCTCCACCATCCTCTCGCCATGGCCTACCGCGGCCTGGAAGACCGCGCCAAGGCCGAGGAGCACCTCGCCAAGGCCGGTGCCGTGGGCGTGCGCCCGGCCGATCCGCTCGTGGACGGGCTTCAAGAGCGGCGCACGGGGGAGCGGGTCCACCTGATCCGCGGCCGGGTGGCCTACGGCGCCGGCCGGCCGGCCGAGGCCCTCGTCGAGTTCAAAAAGGCCGTGGAGGCGCGGCCGGAGAGCGTCGAGGGGCGGATCAACCTCGGCTCGGCCCTCGTCCTGACCGGAGACCGGAACGGCGCCATCGCGCAATACCGGGAGGCCCTGCGCCTCCAGGCCGGAAACGCCACGGCCCATTTCAACCTGGGCCTTCTCCTGGCGGAGCAGGGAGAGATCGGGGAGGCCACGACCCACATGGCGGCGGCGGTCGCGAAGCGGCCCGAGGACGCCGAGGCGCGCCGCACCCTCGCCAGGCTCCTGCGGGACGGCGGCCGTTCGGAAGAGGCCCTGGCCGAGTACGCCAAGGCCGTGGAGCTCGCGCCGGGAGACGAGACCACCCGCCTCGGCCAGGCCGAGACCCTCGTGCGCCTCGGGAGATACAAGGAGGCGCGGCAGTCGCTCGAGGAGTCGCTCTCCCTCCTCCCCGCGAGCGGCCGGCTGAGCCACGGGCTCGCCCGCCTCCTCGCCGCCTGCCCCGACCCTTCCGTGCGCGACGGCGCCCGCGCCCTCGACCTCGCCAAAACCGTCTGGAGCGCGCTCCCCGCCTCCGGCCACGCCGAGACCGTGGCCTTGGCACTCGCCGAGCTGGGCCGCTGCGAGGAAGCCGCCGAGTGGCAGCGCGAGGCGATCGCGGCGGCGAGAAAGGAAGGGGTGGACGCCGGCCGTCTCTCCCAGGCGCTGGCGGGCTACGAGAAGGGGGCGCCCTGCCGGCCGCGGTGAAAGTGCCGAGCCCCCACCCCAAGACCTCACCTCCCCGGCCCTCCTCTCCCATCGCCCCCCCTTCCCCCGGGAGAGGAGGGAGACCGCTAATCCCGAGGGAGGGGGCGCCCTCTCCCGGGGGAAGGGGGGGCGCTGGGAGAGGGTCGGGGTGAGGTTTTCCGGGCGGGGGACGCAGTCTGACAAAGTAGCAATAAACTCTCCCCTGAACGGCCGCGCAAAGGAGATCCGCGCCTTGGGCATTCTCGACCGCGTCTACAAGGATTCGCTGTCGCTCCTGACCGATCTCTACCAGATCACCATGGCCTATGCCCACTGGAAGACGGGGGGCGCCGATAAAGAGGCGGTCTTCCACCTCTTCTACCGGAAAAACCCTTTCGGTGGCGGCTTTGCCGTGGCCTGCGGCCTGGAGCTCGCGATCGAGTACATCCGGAATCTGCGCTTCCCGGAGGAGGATCTCGAGTATCTGGCCACTCTCCGGGGCAACGACGGCGCTCCGCTCTTCGAGGCGGGCTTCCTCGACTACCTGCGGGACCTCTCCTTCTGCTGCGACGTCGACGCCATTCCGGAGGGGACCGTGGTCTTCCCGAACGAGCCCCTGCTCCGGACCCGGGGGCCGATCGTCGTCTGCCAGCTCCTCGAAACCCCGCTCTTGAACCTGATCAACTTCCAGACGCTCGTGGCCACCAAGGCGGCGCGCCTGAGGCTCGCGGCGGGAGAGGACCACGTGAGCGATTTCGGCCTGCGCCGGGCCCAGGGGATCGACGGTGGCCTCTCCGCCTCCCGGGCCGCCTATGCGGGCGGGTGCGATTCCACCTCGAACCTCCTCGCGGGCAAGCTCTTCGGCATCCCTGTCAAGGGAACGCACGCCCATAGCTGGGTGCTCTCCTTCGATACGGAGCTCGAAGCGTTCGAGACGTACGCGGAGGCGATGCCCAACAACTGCGTGTTCCTGGTGGACACCTACAACACCCTGGAAGGGGTGCGCCACGCCGTGGAGGTGGGGAAGAAGCTCCGCGCGCGGGGGCACGGGATGGTCGGCATCCGCCTGGACTCGGGAGACCTCGCCTACCTGAGCCGGGAGGCGCGGAAGATCCTGGACGAGGGCGGCTTCCCCGAGGCGGCCATCCTCGCGAGCAACGATCTGGACGAAAACCTGATCGCGAGCCTGAAGCAGCAGCAGGGCGCGAAGATCACGACCTGGGGGGTGGGCACGCGGCTCGTCGTGGCCCACGGCGATCCGGCGTTGGGCGGGGTCTACAAGCTCACGGCCGTGCGCGAGCCGGGCGGCCCCTGGGAGTACCGCCTGAAGCTCTCGGAGCAGGCGGCCAAGACCACGAACCCGGGCATCCAGCAGGTCCGCCGCTTCACCGCGAACGGCGAGCCCATCGGCGACATGATCTACGACGAGCCCACGGGGATTCCGCACGACCCCGTCATGGTCGATCCCCTGGACCTGACGCGCCGCAAGACGATCCCCGCCGGTGCGGAGCACACCGACCTTCTCGTCCCCGTCTTCCGCCAGGGCGCCCAGGTCTACGATCCGCCGCCGCTCGCCGAGGTCCGCCAGCGCACCCAGGACCAGCTCGCTCCTTTCCACGGGGGGATCAAGAGCTTCGTCAACCCGCGCCAGTCCCCGGTCGGGCTGGAGCTCCAGTATTACGATTTGAAGATGAGGCTGATCCTGGAAGCGCGGGGGCTGGAGCCGGTGGTACCGATTCCGCTCCCTTCGGGCGAGAGGAGTTAGACGTCCGGAGAAACGGCCCGGCCGCGCTCTGGGGCGGCCGGGCCGTTCCGAGCGGTCCTACAGGCAGCAGATCGAGCAGCCCCTGGTGCAGTTGGTGCACGCTCCGGTGCAGGCGCTACACGTGCCGGTACAGGCCGTGCAGGCGATGGTGCAGACCGTCGCGACTTCCGAGGCCGCGCCAGCCACCTCCTTGAGATCCGACCCGTTCAGATTCCGGAGGGTTTCGGTGGTGAGGGCGAGCTTCTTGAACTTCTTTTTCATCTCTGGTCTCCTTTGAGCGACAACGTTTGCAATCGACTCCCGAGACGCCCCTTCAAAAAAATTAAAGTTACCGAGAATATACCATAAGTTTCGCTTTAAAGCCAGGGCTACTCGCCCCGGTCCGGCCGTCCCGAGAGCAGGAGCAGCCGGTCCCACGCCGGCTCGACCGGAGTGGAGGCGGCGAGGAGGGCGAGGCCGATTCCGGCCGATCCGCCCAGGAAGCCGGGATCGGGGATCG
>DATHUD010000360.1:0-1550 GCA_035462575.1 Thermoanaerobaculia bacterium
GAGGGGACAGGGGTGAGGTCCCGATTGACAGCTCCGCCCCGGATGCGACAGCTTACCTCCACGCCCGAGCGCCGGAAAACGAACCCCGAAAGGAGCCCCATGGCCGCGCCTCCCGCCGTCCCTCCCGCCACGCGCCGCGAGATCTGGAGCTGGGCGATGTTCGACTTCGCCAACTCGAGCTACACCACGGTCATCGTCTCCGTGGCCTTCGGCATCTACTTCACCCGGCTCGTGGCGCCCGAGGGGAAGGGGGACTCGCTCTGGGGCCTGGGCATCCTGATCGGCAACCTGATCGTCCTCCTGCTCTCGCCCATCGTGGGGGCCATCGCGGACGACTCCGGGAGGAAGAAGCTCTTCCTTGCCGTGACCTACGCCACCTGCGTGATCGGCACGGCCCTCCTCTACTTCGCCGTCCCCGGCCGGGTGGACCTGGCGCTCGTCCTCTTCGTGATCTCCTTCGTGGGCTTCTCCTTCGGCGAGAACCTGGCGGGAGCCTTCCTCCCCGAGATCTCGGCGCCCGAAAACATCGGCCGCATCTCGGGGCTGGGTTGGGGCCTCGGCTACTTCGGCGGCCTGGGCTCGCTCTTCCTCGTAAAGCCCCTTCTGGACGGCGGCTTCGTCGCGGAGAACATCCCCAACCTCCGCCTCGTCTGGCCCGCCACGGCCGCCTTCTTCCTCGTGGCGGCCCTCCCCACCTTCCTTTTCCTGCGCGAGCGGGCCCCGCGGGGCACCAGCACGCCGCTCCAGTACGTCAAGGCCGGCTTCGCGCGGATCGCCGACACGGGCCGCTCCGTCCGCCACTTCTCGGAGCTGGTCAAATTCCTCACCGTCTTCTTCATCTACTCCATGGGGCTCACCTCGGTCATCGCCTTCGCCGGCATCTTCGCGGAGAAGACCCTGGGCTTCACCCCCGGCGAGCTCGTGGGCCTCTTCATGGTCCTCCAGCTCTCCTCGGCCGGAGGAGCCTTCTTCTTCGGCTGGATCCAGGACCGCTGGGGAGCCTCGCGCACCATCCAGGTCACCCTCGTCCTCTGGATCCTCGTCTGCATCGGAGCCTACTTCTGCGAGAGCAAAGCCCTCTTCTGGGCGGTCGGCCTCGCCGCCGGCTTGGGGATCGGCTCCCTCCAGTCCGCCTCCCGCGGCCTCGTGGGGCTCTTTTCCCCGCCCGAGAAGAGCGGCGAGTTCTTCGGCTTCTGGGGCTTGGCCGGCAAGAGCGCCTACATGATCGGCCCCTTCCTCTTCGGCCTCATGTCCACCGCCTCCGGCTCCCAGAGGGTCGCGATGCTCTCGACCATCGTCTTCTTCATCGTGGGGCTCGTGGGCATGGCCTTCGTGAACGAGAAGCGGGGGCACGCGGAGGCGGAGGCCTGGCAGGATGCGGCGTAGCGACCGCCGGGCGGCTCCGCCGCCGGGGCCCTCACCCCAACCCTCTCCCAGCCTCCTGCCCCCCAACCGGGAGAGGGAGCCCTTGCCTCGTTTCAATGGGGCTTTATTCGTTTTAATTCGGACTAACCACTCCCTCCTCTCCCGGGGGAAGGACGGGAGGCTGG
>DATHUD010000361.1:0-1784 GCA_035462575.1 Thermoanaerobaculia bacterium
TGACGTAGGAGCGCAGGGGCTCGGTCAGGGTGTCGATGTCAGCGTCCGCGGGGACTCCGTAGAGCTCGCGGATGGTGCGCTCCAGGACCTGCGCGGGGGTTTCTCGATCCATCAGGGCCTCCTCGCCCAGACGTCGGTGTAGCCGGTCTCGTAGTCGCGGGTGAAGGCGGCGGTGTCTTCGATGCGGAAGGCGCGGCCATCCTTGTCGAAGCCCCAGGGCTCGAAGCCGAGATCCGAAAGGATTTTCCAGAAATTTTCCGGGGTGGAGCCCGCTCCGCGCAGGTGCTCGGGCGAGAACTCGACCAGCAGCCAGCGAGGTCTCGTTTGCGCAGCGGTCCGCCGGAAGCCCGCGAGGGCCGCGACCTCGGCTCCCTGCACGTCCATCTTCACGGCGTCGATCTTCGTGATCCCTCGCGCGGCGCAGTAGTCGTCGAGCGTGGTCAGGGGGACCTCCACGGCCTCGCCCTTTTCGGCCCCTTCGTGCGAGGGGTGGACGCGGTTGTCGGCGCGGTTCGTGCGGCTGCAGTAGAGGGTGATGGTCCCGGCGTGGTCGCCCACGGCGGCCTGCGTGGCTTGGACGTTGCCGTGCCGGGCGGAGGCGGCGCGCTCGGCAAGGATGCCGAAGGAGAGCGGGTCGGGCTCGAAGGCGTGGACGCGCCCTTCGGGGCCGGCCAGATCCGCGAGGATCAGGGTGTAGAAGCCCACGTTCGCTCCCACGTCCAGCACCACCATGCCGGGCTCGACGTTTTCGGCGAAGAAGCGGCGCTCGCGGGGCTCGGCCAGGGTCTTTCCCAGGAGGTAGAGGCGCGTGTACAAGGCGCGGACCGGCCGCAGGCCGCGCACGGAGGGCGCGAGGAGGGCCCGGGTGATCACGGAGCCGATCCGGTGGACGAGGCGCTCGCCGCTCACGCGGATCTCCGTTCGAGCACCACGTGGGCGAACATGGCGAGCCGGTTCCTGAAAGGGGAGAGGGCGCGCTCGATTCCTTGGAAAACGGGATAGCTTGCCGCGGGCACGAGGCCGCGGAGCGAGATGCCGCCGGAGACGAGATAGGAGAGCGGCATGATCGGCTCGACCGAGCGGATGCGCCAGGCGGGGATTTCCTTTTCGAAGCGCTCGCGGTCCCTCGCGAAGAGAATCCAGGGGAGGGCGCCGTTTGCTCCGGAGAGCGGCCCTCCGGCCGGGATCTCCCAGTCCCGGGCTTCCGGCAGGAAGGGCTCGTGGTGGAGCTTCGTGTAGACGAGCCGCGACCACGGGGTGACCCACGGCTCGATGAGGGCGATCACCCCGCCGGGGCGGACCGCGCGGGCGGCCTCGGCGAAGAAGCGGCGCGGCCCGGGGAGGTGGTGGAGGACGTTCGTCATCAGGATGCCCTTGAGCGAGCCGTCCGCGAAGGGGAGCGCGAGCCCGTCGAGCACGGCGTCGATTCCGGGGCAGAAAAAGACTTCGGAGCGCACGAGCCCGGGGACGAAGTCGGCGAGGAACCCGGCGCCGGAGCCAAGCTCCAGGACCGCTCCAGGGCCGGAAGGGAGGGAGCCCGCGAGCCGCCGGTACCACTCCTCGTAGATCCGGTGGAGGAACCGCTTCTCTTCGAGGATCCGACGCCTGAGGTGCGTGGTCTTCGGATCGTCGATGTCCAGCCCGCGGGTCAGCGGGTGCTCGAGAAGGGTTTTCAACATGAGGCGCCTTCTCCGCGAAGCGCCCCACCCGGGCCCTCACCTCCCCGGCCCTCCTCTCCCACCACTCCACCCACCCTCCCTGGGAGAGGAGGGAGCAAGAAGGAA